>JBAWCJ010000420.1:0-2630 GCA_049590215.1 Candidatus Sulfotelmatobacter sp.
ACGATGCCCGTGAGGCGCTGCAGGCGGAAAGGCACAAGCACGCGGCCGCCGACCACGGGAGTGGAATCGGCGGGCACACGGTAGGTGAAAACCGTGTCGAGAGGCACGGGCAGGGCAACGTCGCAGAATTCGGACATTGATTGGAGGATAAACTACCGCGAATACATCCTTCACGCACTGTCATCCCGAGCGGAGCGAGGGATCCTGGTGCCTGCCCGCGGAGGCAGCACTCGTTGCCGCAGGCAAAAACCAAGATCCCTCGCGCTGCTCGGGATGACAGCAACCTTGCTCGGCTACTCGTTGGCTTTTTTCGGCGGCTCGATGCCCAGATACTTCATCACCATCTGCAAATCTTTCCAAGTCTCGCCCTTTTGCCGCGGATCGCGCAGCAGGAATGCGGGATGGTAGGTGACGGCCAGGCGCGCGCCCGGCCATGAAGTGTCGCCGCTGCGAACGCCTGCAGGTTTGAAATCATAAAAGCGGCCGCGCAGTTCTGACATCGGCGCGTTGATCGCCAGCAGATTCTTCGCCGATACCGCGCCCAGCGCGACCACAACCTTGGGCTTGACCACCGCGATCTGGCGCATGAGGAACGGCGAACAGGTTTCGCATTCGTCGCGCTCCGGCGTGCGGTTGCCCGGCGGACGGCACTTGACTACGTTCGCGATATAGACGTCTTCGCGCCGCAGGCCCATCGCTTTGATCATGTTGTTGAGCAACTGGCCGGCACGGCCCACGAACGGTTCGCCCTGAGCGTCTTCATCGGCGCCCGGGCCTTCGCCCACGAACATCAACTCCGAGCGCGGATTGCCCACGCCAAAAACGATCTGCTTGCGCCCCTGCTTGTGCAGTTTGCACCGCGTGCAATCGCCGAGATCTTCGCGAATCAGCTTGAGCGCAGCGACAGGATCGCCCACGCCATACTCCGGCTTCGGCGTCACGATCTCTAAAATATTGTGTTCGGCGATGACTGGTACTGCGGCAGATTTTCTGGCGGACATTTCCTCTCGCAGTTCTGACTGAGTTGGAGACAAAGATGCCGGAACGGCTTCGACGGCAAGCGGAGTTGTTCCGCGCCGGTAGAAATCGTAAATGCCCAGCTCGTGGCAGTAGCGGACGCGTTCGGCAAGAGCGCGCCGCAGTTCCGGGTCAAGAGTGCGTGCCACCACCTTTACTTCTCCACGTCAAAATAGATCTTTGTCGTGGCCCGGTACGACAGCACCTTCCCTCCATCCAACTGCATGTCGAAGGAATCGACGTGCGCCCACTTGATTTTGCGCACGGTCTTCGCGACTTCGGCTACAGCGTTCTTCGCCGCCTTGGCAAAGCTTTCCTTCGAGGTTCCAATCACTTCGATTACTTTTTGGGTCATCGCACACTCCTGGGAGAAACTGAAGTCCGACGGAATTGTACGCTAGCGGACTATCGAACGCAGCGAGGGGGATTCTTCAGGCTTTCACGGGCGCCTTGCGCCGCTGCAGCAGGTGGACAACCTGGTCGAGCACGCGCTGCGCAACTTCCCACTTGGTAGTCTCGGGAACTTCGACGACCTGGTCGTGAGTGATGATGGTCACTTCGTTGCGATCGGAGTCGAATCCGATGCCTTCGCGCGAAACATCGTTGACCACGATGGCGTCAAGGTGCTTGGCTGCGAGCTTCTGACGGGCGTTTTCAAGGACGTTCTCAGTTTCCGCGGCAAAGCCCACGACAATCTGCGACTGCCGGCGCAGAGAAATTTCCTGGAGAATGTCTGCCGTAGGCTCGAGTTCAAGAGTGATCGGACCTTTGCGTTTTATTTTCTGCGGGGACGCTGACTTCGCGCGGTAGTCAGAGACCGCCGCGGTCTTGATGACGATCGTGGCCTGAGGCAGAAGAGCGAGCACGGCATCGCGCATCTGCTCAGCCGATTCCACACGCGTGAGTTCGGCCGCTCCCGGCGGCGTCAGCGCCGTCGGCCCGCTGACCAGCAATACGCGAGCGCCGCGGCGTAGTGCAGCTTCGGCTACTGCGTAGCCCATGCGTCCGCTGGAGCGGTTGGTCAGGTAGCGGGCAGGGTCGATCTTTTCCCGCGTCGGCCCGGCAGTGATCAACACGGTTTCACCGGCCAGATCCTGCGATGCTCCGAGCGCTTCGAGAGCTGCCGCTACAATCTCTTCATTCTCAGCCAGTCTCCCGGAGCCGGTCATGCCGCAGGCCAAATATCCTGAACCGGGTTCGACGATCTTCACCCCACGCCGGCGAAGGATTTCCAGATTCGCCTGCGTCGCCGGATGATTCCACATGTTCACGTTCATCGCTGGAGCCACTACGACCGGAGCGGTCGTGGCGAGATAGAGCGTGGTGAGAAAGTCGCTGGCGATGCCCTGCGCGAACTGCGCCAGAACGTCGGCGGTCGCAGGCGCGACCAGCAACGCATCAATCGATTGCGCCACGGCAATGTGCTCGATGGCAGAATCGATATTGGCAGTGTGCTCTTCGCCCGGCGGGAACATTCCGGTAATCACTTTTTCGCCGGAGAGCGCCGCGAACGTGAGTGGACGAACAAATTCCTGGGCCGCGCGCGTCATGATGACCTGCACGCGAATGCCGCGGTCTTGCAGCAGGCGCACAATCTCCGCCGCCTTGTAGGC
>JBAWCJ010000421.1:0-1921 GCA_049590215.1 Candidatus Sulfotelmatobacter sp.
CCACAAGCGGCGCAGGAACAGCAGCACGATTCGGACCATGGGGCAGCGATACTACAGCAAGTCTAACTGGAGAGCAATGGGACACAGATCGCCAAAGTCGATAGCCGGAATTGCTTTTTTTAATTGTATTTAGAAACGAAGGAACGTCGGCCGTCGATCCCCCGATTCAGCGAATCAACTGCCGCAGCTCGCGCCGCAGAATCTTTCCCGAGGCCGTCTTGGGGACAGCCTCCACAAAATGCACTTTCCGCGGCTGTTTGTAATTGGTCAGCCGGTCGGCGACAAATGCGCACAACTCCTCTTCCATCTTCTGGCAGTCCGTAAACCCATCCCGCAAGGCAACGAACGCCACCGGAATCTCGCCCGCCTCGACATCCGGCCGGCCCACCACCCCGCATTCCCGCACTGCCGGGTGCTCCAGCAGCACCGCTTCCACCTCCGCCGGAGCCACAGGGAAACCTTTGTACTTGATCATCTCCTTGCGCCGGTCAACCACCCGGTAAAAACCCTCGGCGTCGCGCGTGACCACGTCCCCCGACCAATACCATCCATCGCGCAACACCGCAGCAGTTGCCTCCGGCTCTTTCCAGTAACCCTGCATGATTTGCGGTCCGCGCATCACCAACTCCCCAGGCTCGCCCGTGGGAACTTCCTCGGCACTCTCCGCCGAAGTCGCCAGATTCTCCGCCCCGATCACTCGGCACTCCGTCAACGCCAGCGGATGCCCGATGGAATCCGGCCGGTAAAGTTCGGGCTCGAGAAAACTCGAATGCGTCACCGGCGACGCCTCCGTCATGCCGTATCCCTGACACACCAGAATGCCCGTGAGCGCCGTAAATCTTCGCGGCAGTTCCGGAGCCAGCGGCGCCGCTCCCGATTTCACCCAGGTCAGTTTGTGATTCCTAGGAAACTGCCCCGCCTCAGCGGCCAGGCACAAAGCATTCATCGCCGGAGGGACCAGCGGCATCATCGTGATCGCCTCGTCCGTAAGCAACTGAGTGACTTGAGGCACCCCGAAGCGCGGCATCAGAACCAGCGTCGCCCCTAGAATCAGCGAAGGGTTGAGCATCACATTCAACCCGTAGATGTGATAAAGCGGGAGAAAACAAAGAATAATGTCATTAGAGTTCAGCGGAGTCCCGCGCGGCCCCAGAAACTGATAAACGTTCGAGATCAGGTTGTAATGCGAAAGCATCACACCCTTCGGCAGCCCCGTCGTGCCACTCGAGTAAGGCAACGCACCCAGAGTTTTTTCTGACCCTTGATCAGGCTCGGGGACCGTGGCACTCACTGGCTCTAACAGATCAGAGAACGGATCGGCTCCGCCGGCCTGCTCTCTCGTGCAAAACACCCTCCGCAAATTGGGCAGCCCCGCAAGGTTGACGCCAGCAATATTCGGCCCATCCGTAATCAGGAAAGCAGCACCCGAATTTCCCAGCTGATGCCGCACTTCCCTTTCGCGATAAGAAGGATTCAGCAGCGTCGGAATTCCACCGGCCAAAGTCGCCGCATGGTAAACCGTACAGAATTCCCACGAATTGCACAGGAAGATGGCAACCACATCCCCCGGCTGCAATCCGGCCGCAACCAGCCCGCGCGCCAGCCGCTCCACGGTCTCTCCGTACTCCGCAAAGCTGAGCCGGCGCCCGCAGGAAGTATCCACCAGCGCGGTCTTCTCCGAATGCTTACGGCACGATGCCAGCACGGCATCGTGCATAAACACATTGTTGGGATCAGCGTAGAGCGTGGTGCGCAACATGGGCGGGATGATTGTAGCGGAAAGGGTCAACACTGAAAGGTTGGGAAGTCAGCTGGCCAGCTTCCTCAGAAATTCCCGCTCGTCCATGCGGTACTTGAAGGCCTTGCGCCCATCGATGAACACGACCGGGACTTCGTCATTGAACTGCCGCCGCAGTTCGTT
>JBAWCJ010000422.1:0-4627 GCA_049590215.1 Candidatus Sulfotelmatobacter sp.
TCTTACCGATTTTGAATAATACTGCGGTTTTTCAAATTTGCGGCAAACGGCTCCAAGTGATTGAAGGGAAAATGCTTGAGGTTGGTTGCGGGGGGTGGATTTGAACCACCGACCTTTGGGTTATGAGTTCAAAGGGAAATTGATACCAAACAACTTACAAGCGCACGGATGACACCTAAGCACCTGTAAGTTGCTGCAAGAAACGCACTGTAGTCCCCCGTTTAGTCCCTAGTCCCTCGTTGGTCCCTCGTTTTTCGTGCCGCCCGGATCGGCACAAAGCCATCGCTTCATCATTTCTTCAGAACGAAACTCGCATTGACAAGCTGGTCGTAGATTGTGAGTAGCCGCTTCTCGTCATCAGCGTCGTGTACTTCGACGGCTTCGCTAAAGTTTGCGGTCGAAACGGATCCTGACCACAGGCCCATGAGTAGCCTGACCCGGCCCATTCGTCGCTTGTCGCCGATCTCAAAAGATCCCATATTTTCCTCATTGCCGGTGAAGTGTTGAACGATGATCTGGTCACACGACATTTCTTTCTGGCCGTCGTTGAATCGTTTCGTACGGCGAAAAAGTTTGGCTTTCCGCGTCTGCGTATCGCACCGTTGCATCCGGTTCCTCTAGCATGCAAGGCGACTCTTGCGGAAGTTTATCACCGCTGTAAAATGTACCGTTCTGCCAACAACGACGGGGAAGGCCCTGTCGACGAGACTGAGCGCACAGAGCAATGGCAGAACGAAAGGCGTTCGCGTCCTTACGAAACCCTGTATGGAAACCACAGTTGCGATCGAAACATCCGTGGATACCAAAGAACTCCTCAGTCTCTGCCGTGCTGGCAGGCTGTATGACATAGAGAAGTGGATTACTGCGGGCAAGCCGCTGGACATTCCTGTCGGGAGGAACAAAACCCTCCTTCAGGTAGCGGTAGAGACCGAGTTTCACAGTCTCGTCGAGCTGATTGCTAGGCACGAGAGCAATCAGGCCACTAAGAATGCCGCGCTAAGAGACGGAATATCCCTTCGGCGACTCGATCTTGTTGAACTGCTGGTTGAAAACGGAGCACAGATCACTTCGGTTCCCTTTGCCGACGTTTTGCTAACCTGGGAGCCGAAGCTCATCCGCTTTTTCTTAGATCACGGGGCCGATCCAGTTAAGGATTCTCCTTTTGCGGTTGCCTTTGGTGCCAAGGTGAGGACTGCCTTGCGTGCATTTCTGGACTGTAAGCAGATGCATCCTGAGCACGCGGATGCATTGCAGGAGCAGGCAAATATCGCTCTCCGTCACTTTTGCTCCAAGGGCGACATGAAATGGATCAGTCTTATGCTTTGGGCAAAAGCAGACGCTCGCTCGATGGGGCGGAGCCTCGAAGAGGAGTACACAAATGATCCCGAGTGTTATACGTCCGGCCTACAACAGGCGTCGTACGCCGGAAATGTCGAAGTGCTGAAGAAGCTCAAACCTGAGGCGGGACGCGATAATCTCGAAGACTTGCTCCATTGCGCTGCCATTTCGGGTCGGAAAGATGCTCTTCACTATTTGCTAGAGATTGGGGCAAAAACGGGTGACAGGCCGAATGGTGGCTGTTCGGCACTCAACACTTGCTTATGGCACCTGAGCTTTAAGCGCTTTGATCCTTATGGCGGCAAGCGACTCGCATCGAAGTACGACGCCTCCGGCGCTCTGGAATGCGTGCAGGAACTCCTTACCCACGGCGCCGTGTGGAATCCGACTGAACCGAGCCATGTGACATCGCTTCGCCGTACGCTTTGTGAATGCGAGCCGGCCGTAACTATCGAACTGCTTCAACTATTCCACAAATACAATGCGTGTCCTGCTGAGCAAATTCATAAGCTTCTGGGTACACCTCGGATAAGGGAGCACCTCGCGCCGGCGAGCCATCACATTTCACGGCTTGGAATTAGTCTCAACGCTGTGCAGTCGATGGCCCGGCGGTCGCGGGCTCCTGCATATAAACGTCTCTGATCGAATTCACGCGGAAGTCCAATCCTTACGCTGACGATTATCTCCAGGAGGGGAGGTCAATCATGTCGCTGCAATACGATCGCGAAGAGCTTTATCAGAAGGTTTGGGAGAAACCCTTACTAAGAGTGGCTGAGCAATATGGCGTATCTGCCGTTGCTCTGGGGAAGGTGTGCGGTAAATTGTCGGTACCCGTGCCAGGCCGCGGACATTGGGCTAAGCTGGCTCACGGTAAAGCCGGCGTCACCAAGCCAGCCCTGCCGAAACTAGATAAGGTGCCGATTGTTTATCGGTCGGCGCGGGCCCAACTCAAGCAGAACACCCCTGATCATAACAATCCCGAGCTTGTCGTGATAGACCAACTGCTGTCGTCCGGGTCGTTAAATCCACCGCGCGAAAACGCTGCCCAGGCCCATGATCTGATCCGGCGCACTGCAAGTCACCTTCGCAGTCGCAGTAGAAAAAACGAACACGGAATATTGCTGCCGCGTGAGCCCGGCGGGCTCAACGTTCAGGTCACCGAAGGAACGCTTGATCGAGCCTTGCAAGTCATGTCGCGAGTATTGTCCGTTCTGGAGAAGCAGAATTTCAGCGTGGAGATATCAGAGCAGGGTGACACTACCGCTCTCATCCAAGGCCAGCGCATTTCTTTCGGTATAGAAGAGCCGATCAGAAAAGTTGTAACCCAAAAGCCGCGGGTGCCCAATCCTACGGATCGTTGGGATTACGATCAGGTCGTTACACACGGACCCTCGGGGATGTTGGCTTTGGTCATCCGTTCAGGAACCTGGGACACCCGCGCGTTGCGGACGAGATGGAGTGATGCAAAGGTCCAAAGGATTGAGAGCCGAATCCCCGATTTTGTCGCCGGTCTGATACGCACTGCTGTCGTCCTTCGGCAAAAAGAAGAAGAGCGAAAACGGCACGAGCTGGAGCAGCAGAAACGGGCGCAGGAGCTAGCACAGCTACGGAAGGATATTGAGGAAGAAGAGAAAAGGCTGAAGGAATTTAATGACTGGCTTGAAGACTGGGAACGCGCGGAACGAATGCGACAATTCATAGCGGTATACTCGGAGAAATCACGATCATGGCTTGCTGAGAAACAACCGAAATACCGCGAGTGGATTGAGTGGGCTACACGGGAGGCGGACCGGCTCGATCCTTTCGTGCTTGAAAGGCCAGCCTCAGTTGTGGATCGAAAGCACGAGCTAGGACGGCGGTAAGATTTGAGCCGGCTAGCTCGGCTGTTCGAGACAACTCCCAGGGCATTGATTCATCCTAATCCAATGACCCAAGTCCAGAATGAATAATATATAAGGCATTTAATTGACAAATCTACTGAATGCCTAATATATTAGGCGTTGTATGTTGAAACTGCACACAATTGGCTCTCAGATCGCGTCTCGGCGGAAGGCTCTCGGGCTGAGCCAATCCCTGTTGGCTCACAAGGCTGGTGTGAGTCGGGCGACACTCGACGCTCTGGAGAATGGACGATCCGGTGAACTTGGTTTTTCTAAAGTCGCCAAGATTTTGTCGGCACTCGGCCTAGAGTTGAAACTACAAGAGGCAAACCTCCAACGGCCCACACTGGACGAACTCTTAGAAGAGGATCGTGATGATAAAGGTCTGGACAGACGCCGCTGAGGCAGGACTGTTGGACAGGCAGCGGGATCGCGGAAGTGCTTTTGCGTACTTGCCAGAGACAGTCCCACAGCGCGCCGTCTCCGTTACCATGCCCGTGCGCCTTCCCTCATGGGACGTGCCCTTTGGTCTCCCCCCAATCTTCGAGATGAACCTACCGGAAGGCGCGTTGCGGGAACGGCTGCGCCTAGCCTTTGCGAAGGCGACTGGAACATTCGATGATTTTGATCTGCTCGCCATTGTTGGCCGCTCACAAGTAGGCCGCATCCGGTATACCGGTGACAAGGAACGGCTCAAAGAGGATGTTCCTTTTCAGTCGGTCGACGAGATTTTGGCAAGTCGTCGCGACGGGGACTTATTTCGCTACCTCATTGAGAAGTTTGCAGCCTTTTCCGGTATCAGCGGTGTCCAGCCCAAGATCCTCGTGCGAGACGAGAACGCATCTGCCACTTTAGCGAACAGAGAGCCCCGACTTTCTCCGAGCTACAGGGGTGCAACTCACATCGTGAAGTTCTGGGAGCCGAACGAATTTCCTCAACTAGCTGCGAACGAATACTTCTGCCTGAAAGCCGCTGAGCGTTGCGGGCTAGACGTACCTCGGTATCGACTCGCGGAAGACGGGATGGCTCTTGTCGTTGACCGTTTCGACTTGCGCCCAGATGGCACCTACCGGGGATTTGAGGATTTTTGCGTCCTGAACGCGAGAAGAACTGACGAGAAGTATCGCGGCAGCTACGAAACTTCAGTCATGAAGCGATTTCAGCAGTTCGCAAACTCGCCCGCCGTACTCGCAGATGTTGAGAAACTATTCACGCTGATCGTGTTGAATTGCGCGCTGCGCAATGGCGATGCTCACCTCAAGAATTTCGGCATCGTCTACGACGACGTGCTTGGTGAAGCTCGTCTCGCACCGGTCTATGATCTCGTGACGACTGCCATCTACCTGCCGAAGGATAGTCTGGCGCTTACGCTCAACGGAACAACCCAATGGCCGGACAACAGAGTGCTC
>JBAWCJ010000423.1:0-12978 GCA_049590215.1 Candidatus Sulfotelmatobacter sp.
TCTTACCGATTTTGAATAATACTGCGGTTTTTCAAATTTGCGGCAAACGGCTCCAAGTGATTGAAGGGAAAATGCTTGAGGTTGGTTGCGGGGGGTGGATTTGAACCACCGACCTTTGGGTTATGAGCCCAACGAGCTACCAGACTGCTCCACCCCGCACGTTGATCATAAACAATGCCATCAGCATCGTCAAACTTCCGCCCCAAGCCGCCGCTCCCACGGACAGGGTCAGAAGTTAGGGTACCCAGCACATGCGCCCACGGCACGCCGCGCTGTTTGTTGGATTCTCCCCTCTCGACCGCACCCAACAGGCTGTTCCCGACATCAAAACAAAACGCGTAGTTCTGTGACTGAAAATTTTTAGTAAACTACGAATCGATAGTTGCGCAGCGAGGAGAACTTATGGCTAAGAAGGATCTCAACCCGAAAGCACCCACTAGCGAGCGCGTGACAGTGAGCGCCCAGCCTCGCCTTCACCAGCGGGCTGACACAATTCAAGAGTACGGCACGGTTTCGCACATGTTGCCTCTCGACCTTGAGGAACCGGTTCGCCTGGAAATGACCGAGCAACTCAACCTTTTGCTGGCCGATACCATGACCCTGCGCGATCTCTACAAGAAATCGCATTGGCAAGTTGCAGGTCCAACTTTTTATCAACTCCATCTCTTGTTCGACAAGCATTATGGAGAGCAGTCAGAGATCGTCGATACCATCGCGGAGCGAATTCAACTTCTCGGTGGGGTTTCGATTGCCATGGCTGCCGACGTGGCCGAAACTACCCGCATTGAGCGCCCACCACGGGGCAGGGAAGAAGTGCCGGTACAGATTTCCCGTCTGCTCGACGCTCACCAGATCATCATCGGGCACTGCCGCACCCTGGCTCGCCGCGCCGACGAAATAGGAGACGACGGTACCAACGATCTGGTCGTCAGCGACGTACTGCGCACCAATGAGCTCCAAGTCTGGTTCCTCAGCGAGCACCTGGTAGATGCGCCTTTAGTGCACGCAGAGCAGCCGCGCTTACGCAGTGTCGGCTAACCCATCACAAATGAATCGAGCAGGCTCTCACCGCGGAGCCTGCTCGTAAGTTGCCCCTGACTTGTCTCGGCCGGCTAAGTCCGGCTGCCCGCCTTCAGATTGTCATGATCGTAATATTCGTAGGCTGACATCGGTTTCTCGCCGCCCTTTTTCCACGTGCGCGAATCCTCGGGCACCTTGCCCAGGACCCTAGCCATTTCCCGGATGTGCATTGCCACCGTGCCGCAGCAGGCGCCGATGAAGTTGATCCCAATGTCGCGGGCCTGCGATGCGTAATCGCCCATTTCCTTCCGCGTAAGCTGCAGCGGATCCAACGCATAAGGAAATTCCGGCAAGCTGGTGAAGTCAGGTTTCGCCTTTGGAGTGCGGTAGGCGACCGGCTGGCACGCCAGATAGCCTGATACCGCTTCGCGCATCTCCTCCATTGGCCCCAGAATGTGCTCCGGCGGCCTCAGGCAGTTCATGCCAACAATGTCGGCACCGGCATCGAACAGAGCTTTCGCGGCGTCGGCCGCGCTCTTGCCGTCAGTGGTCTCATCTTTGTTCTCGAAGCAAATCGTGACCATGGTGGGCAAACCGGTTTTCTTCCCGCGCTCCACTGCAATCAGCGCCTCCCCAAGAAAAGAAAACGTTTCGCCGATGATGAAATCCACGCCTTCCTCGATCTGCACCGCCAACTGTTCGTCGAAGGTTCGCCGCACCCGGTCGGCGGCAGATGCGCTGCCCGGCTCGTACATCCAGGTCAGACTCAGGTTCCCGGCCACCAGGCACTGATCTCCCGCAACCTCGCGAGCAATTCGCACAGCGGCCCGGTTCAAATCCTGCAGTCGATCTTCAAGACCGACCGTCGCCAGCTTGTCCCGGCTGGCATAGAACGTTAGCGCCTGCAGCACCTCCGATCCCGCTTCGCGAAACTCCACATGCAATTCGCGCAACGCTTCAGGATGCGTTAACACAATCTCCGGAGTAAACGGACCTGCGCGCACCCACCCTCGCTTCTCCAGTTCCAGCAGATATCCGCCGTCGCCCAAAACCGGTCCTTCTTTTAATCTCTCCAGAATCCCTTTCTTTTTCATGCTTCCTCCTTATCTCGATGTCCCTCGCGTCCTTCGCGACTAAAGGCTTAAGCTGCCGCCTTGAACTGCCCTTTCTTCCAATCGCGCAGAGCTTGCCGCGCCGCGTTTCGTCCCGGCGCGCCGGTTACGCCGCCGCCGGGATGCGTTCCGGCTCCGCACAGATAAAGCCCGCGAATCGGCGTACGATACTGCGCCCATCCCGGCACCGGACGCATAAAGAAAAGTTGCTCCAGCCGCAAATCGCCATGAAAAATGTTGCCCTCGGTCAATCCATAAGTTCGTTCCAAATCCAGCGGCGTAAGAACCTGCCGCGCCACAATGGCGCCCGGCATGTTGGGCGCATACTCGGCGATCTTCTTCACTACGCGATCGCCGAGCAGCTCCCGCTTCTCATCCCAGTTTCCCTCACGCAATCTGTAAGGCACGTACTGCACGAAGCAAGTCAGAATGTGCTTGCCCGGCGGCGCCAGCGACGAATCCGCGTTTGATGAGATTACGCAATCCACCCATAGTTCTTCCGGAATCTCGCCAAATTTCGCAATGTCATAACAGCGCTCGGCGAATTCCAGTGATGGAACCAGTGTGTAAAACGTACGCTCCAAAGGTGTCGCCTGGGGCGAGGTCCCAGTAAACCGCGGCTCTTCCGCCAATACGAAGTTCACCTTCGCGCAGGGCCCATCCATCTTGATGCCGCGCACCGCAAACAAAAAATCTTCTGGCAGCTCGCGTGCCGCAACCATCTTCAAGAAAGTTCGCTTGGGATCGGCATTCGACAGAATCATCCGCCCGCGAACTTCGCTCCCATCCTCCAGTACAACGCTGCAGGCGCGGCCGTTGCGAACCTCAATCTCGGCCACCGACGCGGCTGTTCGAATCTCCGCGCCTAACTTTTTCCCGGCCGTAGCCAGCGCCTGCGTGATCGCGCCCATCCCACCCATCACGTGTCCGTAAAACCCCTGCAGTTCGTGCTCTCCGCCACTCAATAAATGAAACAGCAGCCCGATCGCCGTTCCGGGCTGGTACGGGCCGCCATGCTTGCCGTACACGTTGTTCGCCAGAAACATCGTCTTCATCTTGTCGGATTCGTAATTGTGATCGAGAAACTCTCCCAGACTGCCGGTAAGAAACGAAATCAATTGCGCAATTTCCGTGCTCGAAATCCCGCGAAACCGTTTGCCCACGCGAAATAAATCGCTCCATCCGCCCACTGTCGTTGTATCGATCTCCGGAGGCGGCTCCATGAAAAACGGCTGCAGGTAGCGCGCCAGCTTCTTCAGTTGATCGTCGACTTCCACGAACCGCGCCGCATCTTTCGCGGATATTTTTCCAAACTCTGCTTTTGCCCGCTCCCGATCTACCCACCACGGCACAACCTGCCCATCAGGAAAGGGAACTTGAATCGCCGGGTCGCAGGGAATCATGCGCAAGCCGTGATCGGCCAGCCCGAGTTCCGCAATCACTTCGGGCCGGAGCATGCTGGCAATATAAGAGGTGGTCGAAACCCGACAACCGGGAGCGATCTCCTCGGTCACGCAACATCCGCCGAGGATTTCGCGGCGCTCCAGGACCAGCGTGGAAAGTCCGCCGCGCGCCAGGTACGCCGCCGCGGTCAGGCCGTTGTGACCGCCCCCAACCACGATCGCGTCATAAATAAAGTTGGAAGCCGTTTTCACCAAGACGGACTCACAGGTTTAGCAGGTTTGACTCAAAGTCACGCCGCAACGCCACGCGGAACCATACATTACTGTACTACTCACTAAAAATGAAGTTGAAAGTTGGACTCTTCTCTTATATGCTTCCGTGACTTGGAGTCATTCATGAGCGGAATCGCCAGCAATCCCGTCGCACCTCCGCGTTACATGCGGCAGCACGCGCCCCGTCCGCGGTCCGAGGCCAAGCGCTCCCGCATCATCGACGCTGCCATGCGACACTTCGCCGAGAATGGTTACCACGCCGCCCGCGTCGGGGACATCGCGGCCGCGCTCGGCATCGCCAAAGGTTCCATCTTCCAGCACTTCGGCAGCAAGGACGGGCTGTTTTTCGAAGTCTACAAACGCGCCGTGCGCTCGTTTTCGAAATATCTGGATGCACCCGCCGACGTGCGTGCCGCCGGCTTCTTCGATGTTCTCTATTATTGGCTTGTCCGTACCGAACACCTGCTGCGCGAAGACTGGATTCCATATCGCATTTCGCTCCTCGGCAACTACGGCACGGATCTGGTATTGAAGCGTGAGATCAATCGCTTCCTCACCACTGAAGATCCCTACGGCACCGTCGCATTCGTGCGCTTCGGCATCGAGCGCGCCGAGTTACGCAAGGATATGGATGTCGAAATGATTGTCTCTTTGCTCGATTGGACCTTCGAACGCTTCCAGGACGCCTTGCTCACCGCAGAACTCGATCCTGGACTTTTCCGCAGGCAAGGTGAGATGCCGGAGAAAAAGGAAGCGCGCATTCGGCAATTCCTCGCACTGTTGCGGGGCGCGGTCGGCGCTGCTCCCACGACTGCGATTCGTGGTCAGCGGGAGATACGCAAGCTCGCCCCGGTCGAACTGGTCCCCAAGCCAAAGGCGCTGTAGCAAGACCGAGCGGGCGCGGCACAAGTTAGTATAGAAATCCAGACTGAGAATAATTCAGATGATGCAAACTTCCATCGAGCAGATCCTTTCCAGCTACGACGACCACGCGCCGCTGTCGAAAGCCTCGACCATTCCCGCGGCCTGGTACGTCGATCCTCGCATCGCCGAACTCGAGCGCCTCAGCGTATTCAGCAAAACCTGGCAACTCGTCGGCCGCACTGAACAGGTGAAAACGCCTGGCCAGTTCGTGAGCACCATGGTCGCGGGTGAGCCAGTCGTCGTCGTGCGCGGCAACGACGGTGTTCTGCGCGCTTTCTACAATGTTTGCCGCCATCACGCCGCCGCCGTCGTGACCGAACCCTGCGGCCACGCTGCTCTTTTGCATTGTCCCTATCACGGATGGAACTACGGCCTCGATGGGTCGCTCAAGGGCATGCCCGAGTTCGAAGGCGTCGAGAATTTCGATCGCGCACAAAACGGCCTTGTTCCCATTCGAGTCGAAACTTGGGAGTGTTTCGTTTTCATCAACCTCGATACCCATGCCGCCCCGCTCACCGAATTTCTCGGCGGCCTCGTCCGGCGCATGGCGCCTCTAGGCATCAGCAAACTGCATTACTTCGATCGCCGCACTTACGACATCAATTGCAACTGGAAAGTTTTCGTCGATAACTACCTCGACGGCGGCTACCACGTCCCGCATCTGCACAAGGGCCTGAATTCAGTTCTCGATTACAAGCAGTACACCATCGAGAACGAAGACCGTTACTGCCTGCAGTCCAGCCCCATGGTCTCTTCCGACACGGACGCGACTACCGGAGCGGCGCGCAAAGGCGACCGCGCCTGGTATTTCTGGCAGCATCCCAACCTCATGATCAATTGCTATGAGGGATACATGGACACCAATCTCGTAATCCCCGTCGACGTCGATCATTGCCACGTCATCTTCGATTTTTATTTCGGCGACATCAGCGACGCGCGCCACGAATACAATGAGCAGTCGGTGAACGTAGGCAACCGCGTGCAGGAGGAAGATCTCGGCATATGTGAAGATGTTCAGCGCGGACTGAAATCGCGAGCCTATCGCGCCGGACGTCTTTCGGTCCGCCGCGAAGCCGGAGAACAATTATTTCACCGACTCCTCGCGGCCGACCTCAAACGCGGCGCAGAGCCGATATCCGCTGCCGCCGATTAGAATTGTGGTCTACGAACCCATGAAAATCCTCCGAAACGTCCTTATTGTGATCCCTGCGTTCCTGGCCGCGGCAATCCTCACTGCACAGGTCACCGCCATCCGCGCCGGCAAACTGATCGATCCAGACTCCGGCAAAGTTCTAACCAGCCAAACCATCCTCATCCGCGACAACAAAATCGAAGCTGTAGGCAATAGCGTAACAATTCCTTCCGACGCTAAAATCATCGACCTCAGCAGAATGACCGTCCTGCCCGGTCTAATCGACTGCCATACTCATCTCGCCGATGGCGCGCACGATTCGGAACCGATGAGTGTATTCCGAAAAACCGCAGCCGAGCTGGCGCTCGAGTCAGTGCCCAACGCGCGAGTCACGCTCGAATCAGGATTTACTACTGTGCGCGATGTAGGCACGTACCGCGCTCTAGGAGATATTGCTCTGCGCGATGCCATTAATCGCGGCGATATCATAGGTCCCCGCATGTACGTCGCCGGCGCCTATGTCACAATTACCGGCGGCGCCGGCGCCGATACCGGACTCGCTCCCGACATCACGCTGCCCTGGGACATGCATTACGGCGAAGCCAACAGCCCGTGGGAAGTGCGGCAAGTCATTCGCAAGCTCGCGCATGACGGCGTCGATCACATCAAGATTCTTTCCAGCGGCGCCGTCCTCGCCCATGGCAGCAATCCTCACTCGCAGGAATTCACGCTGGAGGAGCTTCAGGCCGCGGTAGATGAGGCCAGCCATTTTGGATTACGAGTCGAATCACACGCTCACTCGCCCGAGGGCATCAAGAACGCAATCCGCGCGGGCGTGGCCTCGGTCGAGCATGCGACCATGATCGACGACGAAGGCATCGCCCTCGCCAAGCAGCACGGCACCTATCTCGACATGGATATCTACGATGAAGAGTGCATCCAGGAAGAAGGAAAGCTTGGAAAGATGCCGGAGGACTTCCTCGAGCATGACGCCGCGCTAGGACAGATCCAGCGTGATAACTTTCGCAAAGCCGTCGCAGCCGGGGCAAAGATGTCGTTCGGCACCGACGCCGGAGTCTGTCCCTACGGCACCAGCGGAAAGCAGTTCGCCTTCATGGTGAAATACGGAATGACTCCCATGCAGGCCATTCAAGCCGCTACCAGCAACGCCGCCGACCTGCTTGGCCACTCCAAAGAGATTGGATCAATCAAGCCAGGAAAATATGCCGACGTCATCGCCGTAGCCGGCGACCCGCTAACCGACATTCGCGCGCTCGAAACAGTTCAGTTCGTAATGAAAGAAGGCAAAGTCTACAAACAATGAGCTCGGGAAGGGCACGACTTAAGTCGTGCCAATCAGAGCCGAAAAATGAATGAGGCTTTAGCCGCTGAGGCGAGCTCGCCCTCACTGATGATCCCTGGCAATCGTCTCCTGCCAGGTCTTCGACTTAACCATCGCCCCATCCTTCAACAACTCACGCGTGTATTTGTAATAAAAATTCTTCTGATCAGTCGTAACCAGAAGATGCCCACGCCAGGTCAGGGTGCGTCCTTTCAAAGTAAACACCGTCTCCGCTTCACCGCGCACCGAGCAAGTCTCCGGATGCGCATCGTCAGCATCATAGGTCAGATTTTCGTAGTCGATTTCTTTCCCCCAAGGATACTCGCCGCTTTCCTGCCCCTTCCAATGCACGGTAGTCTTGTGACGAGCTTCGTCGCGCTCGACCGTCCACTCCCCCGGCCACGGAAATCCTTCGCTCTTAAGATCGGTCCGTTCTTCTGATGGCTCAGGCGGAGAAAACGCAGGCGCAGCAAGGCCGTGCTCAGGCACAACCGGCAACACAATGCGCGAACCATCGCTCCCGCCGAGTTCCAACGAGGTCGTCATCGAGTAAGGCGTAGGCAGCATCATCGGCCACAGCGCGTTCGAAATAGCCACGCGAATGCGATGGCCCTTGGGAAATACCCACGAAGTCAAATGCATTTCAATGTCGAGTGGATAAACCTTACCCGGCTCCAGATCGCGAGGCTCGCTCATCGAATCCCGCTGTGCGCCGTTGATTCCAGCCCCGGTAATCTGCGTAACGGTTCCATCCGGCGCCACATCCGAGAGCCGCGCAAACCAGTCAGCGAGCGGCGCCGTAGCCGAAGCCCGCAACAATGCATGCGGACGTCCCAAAATAGCCACGTCCGCCCGCAGCGGCGCTGAATCGTAAACCAGACTGAACGCGTCCACCGGCCGCACATCGCTTAACAACTCACCCCACCAGAATCCCGCCTCCACGCCAATCGACGGCACGTACTTGAGCTGATGTGTATCGATCTGCGCGGCACTCTCGGCGAGCAAGTGATTCGGCTGAAAAAATAAAGTCGACGCCCGCGCATTCTTCGGCGGCCAAACATCCTCCCGCCTCCATTCCCCGGGCACGTTTTCCAGACTTGGATCAGGCGCATGCCAATGCTGCATATAAATCACCAGCCGCGGATCGTGCTCCACGCCGGTGTCGCGTCCCTTCAACCAATGATCAAACCAGCGCACCGCCTCATTTCGCCACTCAATCTGCGGTCCCGGCACAGCCTCATTCGGAAACGTATGGTTCCATGGCCCCACAATCGCCTTCACCGGCCCGCTCGCGTGCATCAGCATGTCAGTCACGTTGTCGCGATAGCCATCCAGCAATCCACCAATCAGAAAACTTGGAATCGTAATCTCTTTCAACGGACGCACCGGCTCGCGCCAGAACGGCCCATCATGCTGATGTTTCAAATAAAGCAGCGACCACGGAGGCGTCTCAAATCTCGGCCCCAGAACTTTTTCGTCAGTCGTATAATCTGGCGCCCCAGTCCATCCCTCCGCCATATCCATGTTCAATTCGAACTCATCGATGTGCGCCATGCCATCGATGTAATGCACATCGTCATGAAACAATTCCGCCGTAGCATCCGTAGCCAGAATCGCCTTCAACCCCGGCGCATGCCGCATCGCCATCTGCAGAGAATTAAACCCGCCCCACGAAATGCCAAACATTCCCACATTCCCATTCGACCACGTCTGATGAGCTAGCCACGCAATCACCTGTTCGCCATCGACTTGTTCTTGTTCCGAATATTCCCGCTCCGGTGGTGCGCCCTCGCTCGCCCCAAATCCGCGAATGTCCACCCGCACGCTCACATACCCGCGCCGCGCAAAATAAGCGTGCTTGGGATAATCTTCCGCCGCTGTGCCGTCATCTTTTCGATAAGGCAAATATTCCAGCAGGGCAGGGAACTTCTCTCCCGTTTTTGCGCCATCCGGCATATAAAGGGTAGCCGCCAGTCGCACTCCATCTTTCATGGGAATCCAAGCCTGCTCCATGCGAACCCCATAGGCCGCCGGGGAAGGTGGATCGATGGCAAAAGCTCCAGACGGAAAGAAAATAGATGTAAGTGAACCGAAGAAGAAAGCCCAGACCATCCAACGACGTTCCGTTTTGATCAACGGTATCTCCTAGATGTGTGTGGAAAGAAAACTACTCCTGCGACCCCTGTTCCCGCCGCATCGCGCGCAGATCGATCCCCAACTGCTCCGCCTTCTTATAAAGATGGCTGCGCTCCAGTCCCAGCGACTTCGCCGCCAGACTGACGTTCGAATGACTCCGCTTCAACTCCGCCAGGATCACTTCCCGCTCGAAAGCGTCCACGCGCTCAGCCAGTGCCCCCGACGAAAATGCAGATGAGACGCCGACGCCAGAGCCTCCACCTTTAGGCAGCGCGATCTCCACAGTCGCAAGATCAACCTGCCCGTCGGTCGCCAGCAGCATCAACCGCTCCACCATGTTGCGCAACTCGCGTACGTTACCCGGCCAGGTATACGACTGCAACGCCGCCATCGCTTCTGCCGTAAACGGAATCGCCTTCCATCCATTCTGCGCGCTCACCTGCGCCGCAAAATGCTCCACCAGCAACGGAATGTCTTCGCGCCGGTCGCGCAACGGAGGCAGCACCAGCGGAAAAACATAAATTCGATGAAACAAATCCTGCCGGAATTTCTCTTCGCGCACCCGCGCTTCCAGATCGCGATGCGTCGCCACCACCACCCGCACATCCACGCTCACCGGTTTCTCGCCGCCAATGCGCTCCACTTCTCCTTCTTCCAGAACGCGCAGCAGCTTGGCCTGCATACCCAAAGGCATATCGCCAATCTCATCCAGAAAGATGGTGCCGTGATCAGCCTGCTCGAACTTTCCAATATGACGGCCCGCCGCTCCCGTGAACGATCCTTTCTCATGTCCGAAAAGTTCCGATTCGATCAGCTCCGCCGGAACCGCCGCACAATTCAAGGTCACGAATGCTCCGCCGGCCCGCGCACTGCGCTCATGAATCGTCCGAGCCACCAGCTCCTTTCCGGTACCGGTCTCTCCCAGAATGCAAACCCGCGTCTCACTCGCCGCTACGCGCTCCACTTGTGCCATCACGCGCTGCAGGGCCGCACCATGCCATACGATCTCGTGCTTGCCCAGTCGCTGCTTGAGTTGCCGGTTCTCGCTCTCCAGCCGCTGCAGCTTGAGAGCGTTCTCCACCGTGAGCAAGAGTTTTTCGGTCGAGATCGGCTTCTCCAGAAAATCCAGCGCCCCCAACCGCGTGGCCCGCACCGCCGTTTCAATGTCCCCCTGCCCAGACATCATCACCACCGGCGCAGTCACGCCCTGCGCCTTCAAATCCTCGAGCAGCGCCAGTCCACCTTTCCCCGGCATCACCACATCCGACAGGATCACATCGAAATTCTGCGCCTTCACGAGTTCCAGCGCCTTGCCCGCGTTGTCGCACACCGTTGCCTCGTGCCCAGCCAGCCGGAATGCCCGCGACAGGGAAGCCAGCGTGTTCGCCTCATCGTCCACAATCAGCAAATTTGCTTTGGTCGGCAACCTTCCTCCGATTTCCGGATTACCTCATCTCGCGTTCTGCACGGACTCCGCATTCCGCGGCAACTCAATCACAAACGCTGTTCCGCGCCCCGCCGAGCTGTGCACGCCGATGCTCCCCCCATGATCGCTCACCACCGACTGTACGATGGCCAGCCCCAGTCCGGTTCCATGCTCCTTGCTCGTATAATAAGGAGTAAAGATTCGCTCACACTCTTCCGGCGTCAACCCCGCTCCCGTATCCGCAACCTCAATCACCACTTGGCTGCCATCGTCGCGCGTCCGTAACGTCAGAGTTCCGCCCTGCGGCATTGCATCCATTGCGTTCAGCACGAGGTTTGAAATCGCCCGGTGCAACAACTCCGCGTCTGCCGAAATCGCTCCCAGGTGGGGATCGAGCTGCAGGTCGCAATTGATCTTCGCACGTCCCGGTGCGTCGAGTTGCGCCTGAAAGAGTTGTACCGCACCGCGAATCACTTCATTCACCTGCACCCGTTGCAATTGCGGCTGCGGCATCTTCGAAAACTCGCTGAACCTCGCAATGATCCCCTTCAGGTTCGCGATCTCCGCCAACAGCGTTCTGGAGCTCTCGCGGAACACCTCCTCAAACTGCTCCGGAGTCTGTCGCCGCGCCCGCACCAGATTCTCCACGGTAAGCTGCAGCGGAAAAAGCGGATTCTTCAACTCATGCGCCAGCCGCCGTGCCAGCTCCCGCCAGGTCGCGACCCGCTCCGCCTGCATCAGGCGTTCTTTTTGCCCCAGCAACTCCGTAGTCATTCGATTAAAAGAATCCGCGAGTTGTCCCAGTTCGTCGTCGCCCAGCACATCCACTCGCACATTCCAATTGCCCTCGGCGACTTCCTGCGCGGCATGCGCCAACCGCTCCACCGGACGCGTTACCCGCGCCGCGGCCCAACTGCTCAACAGAATCGCCAGCAGAATCCCTCCACCACCGACCATCAACGCCGCCGAGCGAATGTGCCGCATCAACGCCACATAGCTTTGCCGCGAATTTCCAATCAACAAGATCGCCAGCACTGGACGATCTTTGCCAGAATCCGCACCCAGCAGCGGGATGGCATGAAACACCTCATCCTCCGCTTTATCCCCCGACCAATGCACCAGCGCGCTGGCTTCTTTTTTGGACTGCCGCACCGCATCGACCAAAGGTTCCAGCTTCTCGGCCGGCCGCCCAGTCTCGGAGGCAGACTCCGACGGATCCACAAGCAACTCCGCCGCAAACCGCTCGCCCCGATTCTGATACAGCAAAGTCCGCATTCCCACCGGCATGTCGATCTCGGAGAGAAAAGATTTGTCCAGACGGCGCCCGCCGATCACATACACCGGACGCTCCCCCACTCGCGTCGCCCTCACCGCGAACAATCCGAGCGTCGTTCCATCCTGCAGGTCTTCCTGCTTAAGAAACGCTCCCTGATCGGCCGACGTAGCGAAGCTCCCAACTGCGCTGTCCGCATAACCAAACTTCGCGGGCCACTGCGCGGACGAAATAATAGTTCCGTCACTTTCCACAAACTCCAAAAAGTCGAGTCCGTTATGTTCGGCAATCGTCTTCGCCAACTCAAAATAAGGCCCGGCATCCGCCTGCGGGCGATTCAACTTCACCGCCATGCGCCCCAAATCTTCCGACGCCGCAATCGCCTCGACCCGCCGCGCCACATCCTCGCCCTGCCGGTTGAACTCGCGCCGGAACTGCGTCACCAGCGCCGCCGTTCTTTCATCCTCACTGCGTTCAAACGCCCGCCGCGTCACTGCCGACACCAGCAGCGCCACCGCCGCCACCGACAAAAAAACCGTCAGTGCGAACACGGTCAGAAGTTTGCGGCGAAACATCATTGCCTTTCTTTTCCGCAGACCAACTCCATCCGAACCAGGTTCTGTCGGATGCCACGGAATCGTCTGCATGATATCTCACCCTTCAGCTTCATCGGAATGAAATGAAAAGGCGCGGCTTCAGCCGCGCCGCCACGCCCGCAGCCTCTCGCAATGGACGTTCCCACAATTCGGCGAGTATTTCCAGGACCAAAGGAAATGGCCAGTGGACCTGAGACAGCACAGGACCCTGGTTCCTGGCCCCTGATCACTAGCCCCTGATCACTATTTTCCCGCTCTCCCCTGACTAGCCAGGTCCATGCCCTTCAGCACATCATTGGCGAAAAAGAATTTCCCATCCGCCGGCACCATCATGATCTGCA
>JBAWCJ010000424.1:0-29104 GCA_049590215.1 Candidatus Sulfotelmatobacter sp.
GGATGAATCCATTACCCCTGTAACCTTGCCCAGCTAATATCCCTAAGCCACACTCGAACTACACGTTTTGGAGGAATGTTATGCGGTTTGGACTTGCGGTTGTTGCCCTGGCATTCGCCATTTGCACGACTGCGTGCAGTTCTCGATTCAGCGAAGCCGATGTCACAAGAACTGAGTCAGACATCAGGACTCAGTTTGAGCAGAAGGGTTTTGTAGTCGAACAGGTCAGCATGATTAAGGACTCCGACAGACACCTGTCTGGCTTCGCCAAAGTCAGAAAACCTGGCCTGATTCTCGGCAAACTCGAAATAACCAAGAACTGCACTGCCACGATGGATGCGGACTCGGGGAAATCCATTTGGGAATGTAAATGAAATGTTGATTGATTGCGATAAGAACATGATCGTTCATTTGCTTCGGAATTGGCATCCGAACAGGCTGCGACCGCAAGGTGTCCGTCTTGCAAAGGAACGACCCAGGCTGATGACGCTGCAAAACGGCGTCTGTCCCCTCTGTCCAGAGCCGCTAGTCAACGATGGCAAGGTCACGCACATTGACCATATTGTGACGGTGAAAGAATTCTCCGTCAAAGTTCTTCAAGGCGAACTGACTTTTGATGATGCGTATCGCCAGTTGTGGGAAGATTCAAATCTTCGCGCCGTTCATCGCAAATGCAATTACGACCGAAACGTTGATGCGGCCAAAGTGAAAGCTGTGACCGCAGGCGAGTAAACAAATGAAAACCATCACAATAGTCTTAGCTTACTCGATGCTCGCAACCACGCTGGTGTTCGCCAAAGACAAAGGGGAGAAGGTATGCACCAACTTCCCGAGGTCATCAGAAATGCTCTGTAAGCAGGACAACAGCAAAGGAAAAATCAAATACACTAGCGCTTTAAACCTCGGCGGCAACCGTCTTATCTTCGATCAGATCACTGAGGAAGAGTATAATCAAAAGTTTGCGTTCGACAAGGAGCTAGAGCCCTATGTTCCGCCCTCTAATCGCGTTTACGACTTAACGGGGCACGTGTGGTTCGACGCGAACCGCTCTGACTATTCAGCAAGTGTCACAGTGGACGGTCAAACATACTCTTCTTACTGCACGTTCACTGAGTCAAGCGCCTCCTGCTCTGATTCCGGTGGCAGCTTTACTGTCGCCCTTGCAGACGGACGCCACGCGTACCGGCCCACCAGCGAAGATCGTAAGCATTCAAACGACTACCCCGGTCTTGGTATGATGCCGACCACAGGAGATTTCAAGTATCGCATCTCCGATGACGGTTTGTACTGTTTGCCGCAAGGCGAGAAAGCCGAATCCTGCTATAAGCTGTATTTCAAAGATTCTCCGGCGTCGGCTACTGCCGGAGAATCGCTTTCAGAGTTGCCTGAGGCCATCAAGAAGCCACTGCTTGAAAATTCGGAGGCGATGAAAACATCGCCCGCCGCAGCCGCACAACTGGCACAGGACGGGCATGTAACCACTCCGCAAGAAATGGCTCAACTCGTGCAGAACGGGCAAGCTTCTAAGACTGCTGTGATAACCGTTCCAGCGGGTGCGGATGTCTATGTCGATAGCAATAAGCTAGGCGTGACGCCTGTGGCTTTTGTGTTGATAAAACGAGAGAATCCACGCACCATTACGGTCAAAATGGCGGGCTATAAAACAGTCGAGGAAACACTCGTTCCAGACGGGAAGAACATTCCAATAGCTATTACCTTAGAGAAGGAAACACACTGACGACGTGACGGCTCGTCAGCACGATCGTTGCTTAAGATGTGAGAATTCGCTGGTCTTGGTTTGGGTTTTGCTTGTAGGGACTCCCTGCCATGCCTCTCGCATCAGCGGCACATACGTGGCTCACGCCCCAACATTCGCCGAGATGCTTCAGTTGACCGAGACGAGCAACGGCCAACTTAGCGGCGTACTCAGTCATGTCGAACTGAAGCAGGACGGAAACGTTAGCTCCGAACAAACGCCAGTGAACGGCGCTGTAGATTCTGACCAGCTAACCTTGAAATTCCCGACTATCCTGTCCTTCATATCGGGCAAGAGCCTCTCCGCAACAATCAATGGAAGTACAATTCATCTTCAGATCGTGGACTCCAAAGGGGACGTGTCCTCAGAAGAGTTCGTCCGCAGTACGCCCGCTCAATTCAAGGCCTACGCTGATGAGATGAAATCAAAGGGTCAGAGAATCGTTTACAACACGAAGCTGCTAAACCTCGCCGAGCAGTATCGTGAGACTGTTGCTAATGCGGACAATTGGATAGCAAATGCAGAGGCACACGCCGAACGAGTCCCGAGCGCCAAGGCTGGCTACGAAAAGATCGAAGAAGAAATGAAATCGTTGGTCGGGCGAGAACAACAGACGACCGACTCTGTTACTGGATCGCAGATTGCTGTTGCCGTGACGCAAGAGGACATCGCTGGGGAACAGCTTGATATTCAGGTGCAGCAGGTTTGGGATTTAGGCATCGGGGACACAGGGTCAAAACTGGAGAAGGATTTCGCAAGCTGGGATGGCAACTGCGGGACGGACCAGCAACTCCGCAAGCAGGGCGCAACCGATCAGGTCATAACAGCATGGGATCAAGCCTGTAAAGAGGTCGTGGCAGAACGAGCAAAATTCGTGCCGATCTACAGACGCCTCTCAGAACAAAGAGCCGACTTGAAGTCGTTTCAGGTCACCGCACAGGCTCACCGCAAGTCTTTGGTTAACGAAGCCAACCGAATTCAATAACCACATGCCAAGGTGGAACGACACAGGACGGGCTTTTGCAGGAAGCCAGGGGCAAATTCAGTTTTACGTCAACAAGCAACCATCAGTGCTCAATCAAGCAATTTCTGATGCCTTCAAAACGTCTTTCTCTCTGCGCTGGGTATCACCGCTAAGTTCCGATGGCTACCGGGAGTATTGGGATTCTGCTTTCTTGGAGGCTTTGGGGTTGCCACAGCACTGCAAAGAACTGAGCCGCTTTTGGCCCAGCGGCGGCCCACATTGGGACGCACTTGCTTGTGTAGAGAAAACAGGGGGTGTTCTGCTGGTTGAGGCAAAGAGTCATGTTCCTGAAATCTTCGGGAACGGGTGTGGAGCAGAGGCAGCGTCATCCCTTCAAAAGATCGAGCAGGCAATCGCAGCTACAAAAGAATGGCTGCACGTCAGCGATGAGGCCGATTGGAAAGGGCCGCTCTATCAGACCGCAAACCGACTCGCACATTTGTATTTCTTCACGGAGATTCTTCGCATCGAAGCGTGGCTGGTAAATGTCTACTTCACTGATGACTGCTCTATTCGGAACCCGACACCAAGAACCTCTTGGAATGTTGGAATAGCGGATGTGAAGAAATCGCTCGGGATTGGGGCAGTCTCGCACTATGCGGATGTGTTTCTGCCCGCAGTGTAGTGCATTGGAAAGTCGCTTTATCTCGTACAACGAGGAACTGCGCCGGATTTGCACGGACTGCCTGCATTCGGTTCTTCAGAAATACTCACAAGTCAGTGCGAGCAGCCAACCCTGCCTACATGGGCAGGAAAAGTGTTCACGCCAGGGGCTCCAGCGCAAAACCGGAAGAACAATCTTCTCCGCATTGCGACAAAGCGACGCGAACCATACGCGAACATCGAACAGCTGCAGCCAGCTCAAACCATCCTAAACTATCCCAGATGGGCTAGCGCATAAGCTATTTCCCGTCAGTTACATCCTCAGATTTCAGGCCACTTGGCCAAGTCGGTAGATGCCCCCTGAAAAGGCCAATCCCGGGAGAACAAAAATACTGGCAAAATTACTCGTCAGTAGCGTCTTTAGGAAAGTCCCCCACGCCCAATAGTCTAAATGACCTCACTCCGTGTCAAAGAATTGTTGTCTGTGTCTTAGCGGCGTTCAGCACAACGGGTTTCCGGTTTTGTTTCGGTGCCCCACCGCATTTGTCGTGATCTCAGCAATGCGAAGACAAGCCCCTACTAACTCAGGAACAGTTCGAGGCTCTCAGGCATCAAAATATATTTTTGTTGCAGGATCTTGACTGCTTGTTGCGCCAGTGAGAGCCTTACCAGAAATCCCTTCGTCGAGTCGATTGAAACCTGGGGTATTTCTTTGGAAAGTCCAAACTTCGGCCCCGAGTGGGTAATTGCCAGCCCAGACGACGAAGCTGCGAAGCGCTCCAAGAGTCATGAGCGCCTTTTGGAAGCTTCGCGGAGCGCATGGCCCCATGCACTTTCGTATGCACGTTCAACGGACACTCCTGATGGTGAATGGTTGGCAACCGAGGTCTGGGAAGAACTTCTTCGTTCCGTTCTAAGAACGATGCTACGGCTTGGAAACCTGGGTCATGTTACGAATCTGGAATCGTACTTGATTGGTGCATTCCGTCATCGTTTTAAACGTGCGCTAGTCAGGGAAAGGCAGTACCGTCAGAGAATTCTCCTGACAGAGTCGGTCGAAAAGCTTGAGAGCCTTGGCCGAATTCAAGATTGGGAGCCTGTCGAACGACTGGAACGCGAAGTACAGGTCAGGCAGGCGCTGAAGTTTATGGACTCGTGGACACGGCGAGTGTGGAACTACATCAAGTACGGCTACTCCATTAAGGAAATTGCGCGAAGCCTCGACCTCACTGAATTCCAAGTTGAATTCCGCTATCGCCGGAGGCTCGCCCGATTGCGAGACTACTTTCGTCGCCGCGGTGGGACCGCGGCTTAGCCGAAGTGCATTTCGGTCTCGACGGAACGAAGTATCGTCAGAGACGCCGAAACGGTGAATCTTGATTAACATTCTGCATAAGAAACGACAGAACGACGAGGACAGACAGTTCTCGGAACTTCTCAATCGAGAGTTGGCAGAAGGATTCCCGAACCCGAATCGACTCGGGTGTCCCGACTTGGAGTTTATGCAACGTGTGGCGCGGCATCAAGTCCTTATTGCTGAGATTGATCCGTGGATTGAACATCTCGGCTGCTGCAGCGAATGTTTTGCGGACTTCAATCGGCTTAGAGCGGCATCTAGGGCGCACCGCCGCCGCCGATTCGTGTTGTATGTTGCTGCAGCGTGCATCGTTCTCGCCAGCGCAGGACTTTTCTGGAGACAGGTGACCAGGGGGCGGGAAATCTCGACGCCGGTTGCGGGAGTGGCTGCAACAAACCCCGCGGTTGTACCAGGAGACCGGCTGGACGGAGCCACCACCGAGGCAGCCAGGAAGCCGTTCGAGGTCATGCTCAATCTTACAATGTCCACGACGCGCGGCGAGAAAAACACCAATGACAGCCGAATGATTCGAGTACCAAATCGACTTCTGAAGTGTCGCATTACACTCCCGCTTGGCAGCTCTGATGGCCCATACTACGTCCGGGTTCAACGCACTGTTCGGAGCGACGTCCTCAGGACGGTTCAAGGAAATGCAACTATCCACGAAGGCGACATGCGGCTAGACGTTGAGCTGGACCTGTCGAATATGGCTGCGGGAACATATTTGTTGTGCTTCCGCCATGCTGGCGAGTCCTGGCACTGTGTACCGATGTCGATTACGAACTAGGAGACCAACCTCAGACAAGCCAAAGAGAGCTCTCGTGATTCCAACAATCTGCCATATCCACCACGGCTCAAATTCCTCGAATCACGCCCGCGCCACTTCGCGAACAAGAATTCCTGCCGAATCCGAGCCGGCGTTTATCGAAGGACATCGAAGGCCTTATTAAGTTGGGCGTCGCTTCCGCGAGCAAGGGCTTCTGGATCAATGTCTACGAGAACGTCCGGCTCCACGCCTGATCCCTCGGTGTAATTTCCTTTTGGACCGTACCAACCGACTATCGGCATGTAGAGAATGTAACCATTTCCTACGCTGAATGTCGTGGAACCGAGGACATTACCCATCGTCTTTTGGCCGACAAGAGTAGCAAGCTTTGTGTCCTTTGCGAACTGGGCTGCCATTTCTCCCGCGCTGTTCGTGAATTCATTTACCAGGATGACAATGTGCCCATGGAACGGTTGTGGTCCCAGACCCTGCGTAAGCAGCATCAATGACTTATCCTTAACGGAAAAACGGGCCAGACAAAACAGAACGCCAGCTTTCGTCCTCGGCATCGGAACACGAGGCAGTTCGCTGGCGGCGTATCCTCGTTGGAGACGTTTCGGGGTTACGTCGTATCCGATGGGAATTCGGTCGGCACAGAGATAGCTGACAAGACTGGCGAACCCTAAACTGCCGCCCAGGCAACCACGCAGATCGATGATGAGGCGGTCGCAACCTTTGGTCTTCAAGTCTTCCACCGCCGCGTTCAAAAGCTTCGAGAAACGGATTCCAAACGATCCGGGGAAAAACGGTACTTTCAAGAGTCCAACACGCTGAGCGAGCGCGCAGTGCCTCACGCTCTTTGGCTCATTCAACGGTGGGCGTCCTTTGCGGGTTTTACTTCGAGGAACGCTTACTACAAAACCGCTCGTTTCAGGCCGGCTCGGCAATTTTGTAGTTATGTGGTGATCCTGACCGAAGCGAAATGCAGGAAATGCTGGGGGAATGGCCGGTGCGCCGTCTACGCTTACGAGGAATTGGCCGGGGGTGGCGCCCGCGCGCGCTGCGGGGCCATCCTCGAACACGTCCAGAAACATCCAATACGAACGATCGGAATCGGTCACTGAGCGCAGTGTGGCACCAATGACATGCTGCGGCTTAGTCGAATTCATATCGGCAGTGTAAAAATTCGTATGGCTCGACTTTAGCTTCGCGAGAAGAGCGCGTATGCCTTCCTCGAAGTTGCGACCGTCCGCGGCACTCAGGCTGGCAGATTGTTCATCGACTTCTCTGCACCATTCTGCGTAATCGATCTTTCCGATATTGAAATGGTGCTTAACCACTAGGGTCTTCACTCGCGAAATAATTGCTAGACGCTGTGTCTGCTCAGTCACCGTCTTCTCCCTTATTACTGCATTACTGCTCAATCGGCGGTGGCGCAAACCCTTCTACAGTAAACCCCGCCCAGTAATATGG
The DNA here is from genome assembly GCA_049590215.1 of Candidatus Sulfotelmatobacter sp. Classification (GTDB taxonomy): domain Bacteria; phylum Acidobacteriota; class Terriglobia; order Terriglobales; family Acidobacteriaceae; genus Sulfotelmatobacter. The sequence continues at coordinate 6,980 of JBAWCJ010000424.1, forward strand.
AACAGCCTTGCGTGGGCCGAACTTTTTCAGCATGCTCCTTTTTGCGACTCTCAATGCCTCTGGGACGGACCTCTTGCGAGCCAGTTCCGCATAGAACACCTTCATCAAATACAGGGTGCTATCATCGTCAATGGTCCAAAGAGTGGACACAACGGTACGAGTTCCGGCCAGGAGAAAAGCACCAGCCAGTGTAGATATCCCCTCCTCGCCTTCGATCGGTCCGACGGCCGTCTCGCACGCAGATAGCACGACTAGATCGGCGTCCAACCGCAACTGAACGATTTCCGAGGGATACAGAGATCCGTCCTCGCCATGTTGTGGATCGCTGAGGAGAACAAACGCCGCTCGATCGGGGGTGGTTTTATTTGCAATGGCGTGGACGGCGAGGTGAATGATTCGATGATCGACCGACTTCTTGAACGCCGCTTCCGTTGCCTCGTTGCCGAGGAGCAGCTTATTCGATCTGTTTGGCAGTGCCGCTGCAGCGTCAACTGCCTCGTCCCTTGAACTCGGAAGGTCCCCAAGCCCTGTTCCGCTTTGTTGGTAAGGAACACCTCCGACCGCGAGCAGACCTCGTGCTGACGATTTGTGGCGTGCTGCAGTTCGTAACAGAAAAAAACTCGTTGCGGATGGAGCGTACACAACTGTTCGGGACTCGACAACATACCGTCCAGACGGCTCAACCAGGGCGTCGAACGGGACTAGATGAAGTTGGCCATCGCGAACGATGATGAACTGCTTCGTGTCTTGTAGTCCGGGGAGTCCGCCCAGCAGTACATCGTACAAATGCCGGCCCTCGTCGTCGGCACGTTCCTTCGCCTTCAGCTTGCCCAGGTATGCAATTGTAAGCGAAGAGAGGGCTTGCTCCCCCGGCAGCTTGACGATGCGCATACCGGTATGCGTGATCACCAAACAGTACGAGGCAGGCTCATCCATCACATATTCGAGGAGAGCCTCCGAATTCGAGAGGGAATTCTGCAGTCGCTGAATGGTTATGACCTGGTGCTCTCTTGCCTTCAGGATGCTGACTTCAGGAGTAACCGACCTGGACTGTTCGGCTAGGAATATCTGATCCCGAAGGTCTTCAATCTCTTTGTCAGAATGCGCCTCGGTGAGTTGCAAGCGCAGCCGTGCAATATTCTTTTCCGTAGCCAGAGCCTCGGGGGCAGTTCTGTCTCCTGACATCAGAAGATCTGTCATCACTCGTCCGCGAGCCTGCTCGACTACAGCGAAAGCTTTTGCGGGATCACCACCGTGTTCAGCAATCAAGTCCAAGTGCTTCGCATACAAATCGCCCACACCTTTGATGAGAGCCGTCTTCCCGAGTGCACTATCGGCGTTGCCGATCATTACATCTTGAATCGTAGCGGCGCGGTCGTAGGTCTGATCGGCCTCGGTGTATTCCTTGCGGCTGACTTGAATCTGTGCCAAGACGTTCAGCAGCTTCGGGATCAGGGGAATATACCCGAGCGCCTGTGCGGACTCGGCCGCCCGACGGGCAAGCACTTCAGCTTGTGATAGGTTTCCGGTCAGTCGATACAGATCTGAGAGGTCACTCTGAAATTCGGGGATTGCGTGTGTGTTGCCCACGATTTCAGAATGGCGAACAGCCTCATTGAGATATGCAATGGCGCCCGACATGTCCCCTCGGGAGCGGGCTATTTGCGCTGCCATTGAGTCCAGTTCCGACAATTGGTCGTCACTTGCTTGAGCGTCAGGGCGGGCCAACAACTTCTTCAGCTCTTCTTGTGCCGAAGCGACTTGGCCAGCTTGAACCATAGCCGATAGCCGTGCCTGGTGCGCGATTATGGGATATCCCGAGTCCGGATTCGCATCCGCAATTGCGATAGCCCGATCGGCGTACTGAGTTGCCTCAGCGTTCATATCTTGCAAAACCAGTCCGGTCGCCGTGGTGGAGAGATAGAAGATCTCGCCGCCGATATCGCCGATTTTCGTCGCACCGATCAATGCTTGGGCCACATTGCGCTGGGCACCCGGAAGATCTCCGTCATAAAAATCTGCAAAACCCAATTGCCCTTGCGCGCGGTATTGCCACTTTGAATCGCCCAGGGCTTTTGCCAGTGACGCTACCTCGGTCCAATCGCGACGCATTGCGGGCGTATCGCTTTCTGCGTCGAAGTCGCCCTTCACGATGAGACAGAACATCCGCAGTTCTTTATCAGATTGCAAGAGCGGATTTGTGGCGAGCTCTTCATCCAGCATGAATGAAAGTTTTGGGATTGGGGCCGGTTTCACGCCTGCTCTGATTGCTCCCAACCGCGCATATAGCGCATTTCTTTTGTCACCCGCCGCTTCAAACATTTGTTGAGATTTTGTGAAGTACGGGCTCGCAGCGCGCCAGTTATACAGATCCGAGAAATAGAGAGCTCGCTGTAGCAGCTTGTCCGCAGTATCATCCGCCAGGACAGCGGAACGGGGCGCCGCCACAAGCAGCCCAAGAACCAGCAGAAGTATGCGAAGGATTCGACGCCTTGAACCGCGGATCCATGAGATCACGGGAAATGCTCCGTGCTCCGGTAGTGCACCTTGAGAATGGAAAAATAGGCCCAACCGCACCACATTCAACACTGGCCTGAGGATTCTTCGCATAATCCCTTCTTTTAGCATCGAACCATAACAGAATCGCAGGCGCTGCGCGTACACATAAGTCCGTGCTACTGAGGGGCACTGGACCCCCTTCCATCGAGGTTTACCCCTGCACTAACTCAGGAACAGTTTGAGGGGCACAAGCATCGAAATATTTTTGTACTTTGTAATTTTCTTTCTGTCGCCCATCGCAAGATCTTTTTTACTGCTTTCTCCCTTTCGGAGGTTCCTTTACTAGATGTAGGGCGATTACCGATCTCTGCCGTTTGGCGAAAGGGGTTCGAGCGATGTTCCCCAACCTCGAAGTGCGTCACCTGCACGCAGTGATTGTCTTGGCCGAAGAGCGGAACTTCACGCGGGCCGCGGACAGGTTGCACATTACTCAGCCTGCGCTCAGCAAGCAGATCACCGAACTCGAAGAAGAGCGTCGATTTCACCTGTTTACTCGCGATAAGCGACGGCTTGTGGAACTCACGGACGCCGGGCGTGTCTTCGTTGAAGAAGCTCGCCTGGCTCTCTTGCATACGGAGCGGGCTGTGCACCTTGCTCGTGCTGCACACGCAGGGTCCGAGCGCATTTTGACGATAGGGCATTCACCCTATGCCGATCACGCGTGGATTGCCGCAATGCTAGCGATCCGCCTTCCTCTGTATCCGACGCTCCGAATCCGACTAATGACTCAGTTCGCCATGGAGTCCCTGCGGGGCGTCCTTGTGGGCGACCTGAGCCTAGCACTCGTGACCGCGCCGCCGCAGGACCTTCAGATCACGGCTGTACCATTCGCTCGGGCCCCCCTCTACGCTGCTCTTCTCGAAACCCACCCCGCTGCTCACAACGAGCGTCTAGTTCTCCAGGATCTGGCAAAGGACGAGTGGATTCTGCTTGCGAAACGGGTTCATCCACTTGTGCATGATGCGATCATGGATGCAGCACGCCGTGAATCTATTGTCCCCAAGCATGCTCACGACATCATTACGCTACAGCAGGCGGTCGAGCTCGTATCGGAGCACGTGGGCGTCGCCATCCTCACGAAACCTACGGCCCGAAGCCTTCACACTGACGGCGTAGTGGTAAAGCCGCTCTCCGATACATCTTTGTGGTTCGAAACCTCTGTGATCATGAGAGCCGGTGATGATTCTCGGCTGGTCAACGAATTCGTCCGATCATTCCTCCGCAGATATGCTCCCCAGCGCCTCCAACCAAAGCAATTGGAACTGCAGCTATCCGCCTAAACCGTCAGGTTGAAAACGGCAAGCCCCGCCTCTCGACTGTCAACCGGTGCCGTGCCGACCCCGAGTGATAGCCAGAGCCAGATAGCGCGAAGCCGAACAACGACAAGGCAGTGATCTGCTCCCATTCGGGGGTGACATGTCACCCCTACCCCCGGACGCCGCAGGCGGCGCAGCCTTTGGCCCCCCAGAACCGGAATGCCCCCCTGTCGGGTCACCCTAGCGGCCGGATCGGGATCGAACCAACGTAACTTTTGGGGATTGAAGCTACTAGGTAAGCTTAGGCAAAGCAGAGGAGGGATTGTGCGATATAGAACCGCTGCCATTTCGTGTTTTGCTCTTATCGGCGCAATGTTCGGTTACCCACAGATTGTGTGGGCTGTCTTCCTTCCGTCTTTAAAGAATGGTCCCAGCCCGCTACCAGCTTACGACAGATTCTTCCTTGACATTGCCGTTTTCTGCATGGAGTGGAGGTTTATCCTCGTGCTTCCGGTCGCTGGATTAGGGCTGCTATTCACAATCGCTGAACTTACAGCGTCGCGGGGACACCGGGTAAAGCCTGCACCCGCTTCCCGTTCCCGTCTCGCTGATTGAACAGATCCTCCGCTTTGGGATCAACGGAGTAGCGAGCCTGCGTCTTAGGAAACGGAGTGCTTAAGGCCCTAAAAAGGCGCAGGACCCGCCGTTCAGTGGCGGTAGGCAGTCCAATGGTTACTCAGTAACCGATATACCGCCATAGAAAACGCGCTAAAAAATAACCAAGCATCTCGCCGTCTCGTCTGCGTGACGCAAACTGCCAGGAGAGAAGCTCCGGCACAACCCAGCACAATCAGCACGGCTCTACCCAGGACCATCTCCGAGTAAAAACGGCTCTTTCCAGCGAACCACTCGAATGCGCAACGCCAGTCTAAACCTACGCCGACGATAACCCAAAACAACAGAAACCACTTAGACAGATTCACAGGAATCATATCTCGCTTGTTCGGAACATGCTGGTCTTGTAGTCCCGACATTCTTTTTCACTCGTGCTCTGTTAGTATTCCGGTTCTTGTGTCAATCGCTGCAGTTCAATTGCTTCTCAAGCTCTTTCCGGGCGTCTCTGTTTGTTTTTACGAGATCCTCGATGTCTGAATTAATCAGGTACACGTCTGTCCCCTTAAGCAGATCTTTCGCCAACTCGCGTGATAGCTGACGCTCGACAGAATTGAGCGCCCAGGAGATCAAGAGGATTTTTGAAAGGATCTTCACGCGCTCCCAGTCATACTCTGATTGGATCGTAGCATTTACCGCATAATAGTTGTAATCGTGTACGCAAGGGCACGTGCTCGGCTTTTCGGGGCTCGGGGGAGGCGTCGGCGCCGGATCCGGAAGAGACGGTGTCGGATCCGTCTGGCCATTCCAGTCCAGTGTGTTGTACCAAAGTCCGTCAGGCCCCTGGTAGGGCGAGTCCGGACCCGCAGGCGCACAATTGGGCGACTGGGGGGGACATCCTCCTTGATAGCCCGATGGATCAGTTCGGACGACGGGATTATTCCGGGTGTACCTGTAAAAGTTCACTCCGCCGATAAACCGGATCGGATCCTCGCTGACAAATCGTCCTGCGGTCGGATCAAAGTATCGGGCGCGGTTAAACATCAAGCCTGTTTCTGGATCGAACTCCCGCCCTGTGTACTGAAATGGGTTGGTGAGAGTGCCGGTCGACGAGATCACTTTCCCGTAGTTGCCGTACGTGTAGGTCTCGGCGAGCGCTCCTGTTGAGTTACTCAGTGACGTGACGGATCCGAGTCCATCCTGCTGATAGTAGCTTGTTGTTCCAGATCGCAACTCGCTTAGCGGCTCGTCCAGGTTCTTTGTTCGTGCATAACGCGCGAGAACGTTGCCTCCATTGTCTACTTCCTCAATGGAATTCGCCCCATCATAAAGATAATTCGTCGTGCCTAGTGGACCGGATTTCTGGATTCTCCTGCCGAAGGGGTCGTACTTGAAGGTGGTCGTTCCGCCGTTGGTGCCGGGGACGACCGCCTGCGTCAGCCGGTTCTCGAAGTCCCAGCTATAGCTGTTGCCGTTGGCTTCTGTCAGCGTGTTGCCGTTTGCGTCGTATGTGTAGCTCCCGTTCGAGTTCGCCGTCAGCTCGTTCGACGAATTGTAAGAATATGAAGGCACGCTCAACGAGCTCAGTCTATTCCCCGCCGCGTCGTAGCTGTAGCTCTCCTTGGTACTACCACCGTGGGTTACCTGCAGCAGTTCGTAAATTGCATCGTAGCCGTAATTCCATGTGGTTCCGTTGAGATAGTTGGTCTTGCTCGTCCGGTTGCCAGCGAAGTCGTAAGTGTAACTGGCCCCGTCGAGCGTGGTCGAACCCGCCTGGTGTAGCACGCTCAGCAGATGCGACACCGAATCGTAGCTGTAATTCGTGGTCACGCCGTTAGGCCGTGTCAACTGTGTTCTGCGGCTCAGCGCATCGTAGCTGAAGCCAAACGATCCCGCCCACGAATTCGCCAGCCCATTCAGCCGGTTCAGAGTGTCGTAGCCGTAGGTGCTGATGCTACCGTCTGGCCCTGTCAGCGACGTCCGGTTCGACGCCGCATCGTAGGTATAGCTATTCGTGAATGTTGGCCCGGACAGGAACGCGTACGACGTGCTCGTCCCCACCAGCCGTCCCATGTTGTCGTAGGCGAAGCCGTAGGTTCCGGTCGGATCGCTCACCTGCAGCACCTTGTTCGCCAGGTCGTAAGCGTACTCCACGGTGGTTGTGTCGGGATAAGTCTTCTGCGTCAGCCGGTATAGCGAGTCATAGAGATACTGAATCGTGTTGCCTTTGCGGTCGGTCTTCGAGAGCAGGTTGCCCACCAGGTCATAAGCATAGTACTCCGCCAGCGACGACGGGAAAGTGGTCTGCGTGACCCATCCGCGCGCGTTGTATGCGAACTGCGTCGTATGCCCGTTGGCGTCGGTGATCGAGAGCAGGTTGTCTTCCGTGTCATAGGCGTACTGCGTGGTGTTGTTGGCCGGGTCGGTGACCGCCGTGAGCCGGTCTGCAGCGTCGTAGGTATAAGTCGTGGTCTTGTTGTTCTGGTCGGTCGAGGTGATGCGGCGTCCGCGCACATCGTAGGTAAAGCTCACGGTACTGCCGTCGGGATAAGTGATGCCCAGCAACCGGCTCATGGAGTCATAGGAGAAGCTGGTTGGATGGGCCGAGCCGTTGATGGGATCGATGACGGCGGTGCGGTCGCCGCGCGAATCGTATTGGTAGCTGGTCGTGTTGTTTTGCGCGTCGGTGATCGAGGCAATCAGGCCTACAGGCGTGTAGGTGAGCGTGGTGAGATTTCCCTTGGGATCGGTGATTTGCGTCAGCTCACCCAGGGAGTTGTATTGGAACTGCGTAACGCTGCCGGCCGTGTTGCCGTTGGGCGCGGGCGACGTGACGCTTAGCAGGTTGCCGTGCGCATCGTAGGTGTTAATCGTAGTATTGCCCAACGGATCGGTGGCGGTGAGCACCTCGCCGAAGTTGTTGTAGGTGTACGAAGTCGTGGCCGTAGTGGTGGAATTCAACGGCTTCGAAACCGAGGTTAAGTTGTTATTTCCATCGTAGGTGTAGTTGGTGACGTTGTTTAGATCGTCGTAGGTGGAAAGGGTGTTGCCGTTGGCGTCGGGGATGTTGGTGATGTTGCCGCGGATGGAGCAGGTGACGCATCCTGGCCCCTGCGAGGCCGTGAAATAGTAATCCCCAGCCTCAGCGGTTGCGTTGTACTGGGTCTGGTTCCCTAGAGAATCGGTGATGTGCACGACCATATTTGAGTGCCACCACTGGGGCGCAATGGCAGTGACCCCGCCCACCGTCACCGTGACCGGGCCGGTGTCGGCGCCAATCGGCACCAAAACTTCGAGGGAAGTATCGCTCCAGCTCGTGACGATGGCCCCATTAATGCCGTAAAAATTGACCGTGCTGTTGCTTTGCGTAGCGCCGAAGCCCGTGCCCGTAATGGTGGTGGAACCAAAGATTCCTCCAAGGCTATCGAAGGGCCCTGAATCAGGCGAGAGCGAAGTGATGGTAAGGGGATTCTCGACATTGAAGTCCACGCTGTTGCTACTAACACCGCCCACCACGACGGTCACACTTCCGCTGGTGGCATTGCTAGGAACCTCGGCGATGATGCTGGTGGCGCTCCATTGGTTGGGCGAAAACGAAACGCCATTGAACAGAACTTGAATCGTTTGACCGGAGTTAAGCTGAAAACCAGAGCCATTGATCGTAACGATCGCTCCCGGAGCGGCAGCGGGCGGCACGATGCTTCCGATAGCCGGATTCGTCACTGTGAACGCATTGTTTGAATTGCTTGGGATCGAGTTAACGACAACCACCACAGGCCCCGTGGTTACGTTACTTGGCGGAACGGCATAGATAGCAGTGTTGCTCCATGACGTGATCGAGGCAGCCGGAACTCCGTTGAAGGTAACAGTGCTGCCGCCTTGGGTGGCGCCAAAGTTGTTTCCTGAAATGGAGACAGGAGTGCCCGACACTCCCGAGTTTGGATTGACTTCAGAAATGCTCGGCGTCGGGATCACGGTGAAATTCAATCCGTTACTCAAATATCCGTTCGAGTCCACGGATACGCTTACACTTCCCAACGGCGCGTTTGTCGGCACGACCGCAGTGAGAGAGGTTTCGCTTTGTACTGTGGCGGTTACGTAGGCACTGTTGAAGGTAACTTGGACGCTATCCGCGCTATCACCAAGATTTGTTCCGGTAATCGTCACGACTGTACCTGCCGCGCCCGAGGCAGGCGAAATGCTGGTGATGGTCGGATTTGCGTCCACCGTAAATGTAAAGCCGTTGCTGGCCGCTCCATTCACCGACACTATGACAGGACCTGAAGTAGCGCCGGTCGGCACCGGAACGGAGATCTGAGTGTCCGTCCAGTTTGTGGGTGTCGCTGCCACTCCGTTGAAAGTAACCGTGCTGCTGCCTTGGGAAGTTCCAAAATAGGTTCCGCTGATGACGACGGGGGTTCCGGCGGAGCCTGCAGCTTGGACCACAGAAGCAATTGCCGGTGGTTCTGCCGGCGTACCCTGGCCAGTTGTAAAGTAAGAAATGAACCCGCCGCCAGACAGGCTTTGGCCTTCAATGTCGGTAATGCCACTCGTTAGCTGCAGCTCGTACTGAGTCAGCAAGTCCAGTGGCTGATTCGGAGTAAATGTCGCCGATCCGCCGGTACTCGTTGCCGTTCCAGCCACAGGAATCCTGGTGCTCGTCGGGATCAGTTGCATTGTGCCCGTCGTCACCGTGAGCGGATCGATGCTCTTGCTGAAGGTCACCGTTATTGTGCTACTTGCCGATACTCCGGTTGCGTTGCTCGTAGGATTGACGCCCTCAACGGTGGCGGAGGTCAAATCCGCTCCGGTCCCGGTGGTAAAACTCACAACGGTTGGAGACGGCAGCACATTGCCGCTGAAGTCCTGCGCTCCGGCGATCGTAAGCGTGTACGCTGTGCTGGGAGAGAGCGGCACTGCCGGAAGTAGAGTCAGCCTCTGATTACCGCCAGTCAAACTTTGCGATACATTTACCGCACCGCTGCTGGCGCTCAAAGTTACTCCGCTCAAGTTCGCAGCTGAGATGGGCTCGTTGAACTGGATAACAACTTGCGCGTTGATCGGTACCGCTGCCGCCGCATTCGCCGGACTTACACCGACTACTTGCGGCCCGCCCGTGTTGGCCGTCGTCCCCGTCGTAAAGTTAATGGAGGAACTTACCTGCAAGGAGTTTCCCGCTAAATCAGCAATACCACTCCCCGAACCAGCACCAGGAAAGCTCACCGAGTAGCTGGTGCTTGCCGCTAGCGAGGCTCCAGGAACAAATGTGATCGTCAGTCCATCGGCACTCACGGCATAAGTGCCGGCGACTGTCTGGCCGTTGCTGCTATTTGTCAATGTTAGCGTGCCGCCGTTCACTGTCCCTGGGTCTACTGGTTGACTCATCTGCAGAGACACGATGGCGTTAAGTGGGACGTTCTGTGCACCCTGTATTGGACTGGCGCTCACTACGAAAGGCGGCACTACGTCTGGGCCGATGGCGGTCGTGAACTGCGTCGTCTGTGTAGGCACTGCATTACCCGCCACGTCGGTCACTCCCGAGATGGTCAAAGTCATCTGCGTTCCGTCTGAGAGCGGCGCGTGAGGCACGAGCAAGGCGGTTTGATTGCTGTTACTGAAGCTGATCGAGTCCGGCACCTCCGTGGTCCCTCCCCCGCTCAACTGGATCGTACTGGGATTCACCGTTAGAGGATTGATTGGTTTGCTGAATACCAACCGCACGACCGCGTTATCGCCGACATTCGAGGATCCATTTGGCGGAGAGGTTGTCAGGATCGCCGGCACCACGGTGTCTGGACCCGATCCTGTGGTAAACAATATCGAATTGCCCGAAAATTGTCCCAGCGCGAGCCCGTTGAGTCCTTGAATTCCGCTGCCGAGCAGGCAACTTGTGGCGGCGTTGGGCGCCAAGGGCAGCCGCGGTGCAACCTGCAAAAGTGTTCCCCCATTGAGCAAGCTCACTCCGGCCTGAAACCAGGTACCGTTCTGGCTACAAGTCACACTAGCCGGCGTCAGGGCGGTCGGGTCCAGAGGTTCATTGAAGGCGAAGTCAATCACGACATTAGTGGGCACGGTGCTGACCTGATTAGCCGGACTCGTACTGACCAAAGTGGGAGCAGTCGTGCTCGGATCTGACGTTGTTGTAAACGAGGCCTGGTAGTTGTTCACACTGGCGCCGCTCAAGCTCTGCGCTCCTGAAGTCAGAAATACCTGCACCAAGGCACTTGGTTGCCATTGTGCCGACGGCGTGAACTGTACTACTTGCCCGTTGTCGGTCACCTGCGTCGTTCCGCTCACCAACGCTCCATTCTGGGATACCTGCAATGCCGCCTGCACACTCGATGCTTCCATCTGCTCGCTCATGTACAACACGACATTGGCGCTCAGCGGTACGCCTGTCGCTCCGTTTCCAGGCCGCTGCGACACCACGGTTGGGGCCGACGTATTAGCAGGTGCTGTCGTAAAGGTGCTTTGAAAACCCGCTGATGCATTCCCCGAAAGATCCATGACGCCACTGGTGACGAGTACGGTTATCACGCTCGAAGGAGGCAGCCCGTATCCATTCAAAGTCACCACCCGGTTGTCGGCCGAAGCGCTGACCGAGCTCGACAATGCGCTTCCGTTGGCTAGAAGTGCAAAAGTATCTGTGTTGATCGTATTGGGGTTCAACGACTCCGAGAACGTCAGCACGACTACGGCATTGGTTCCGATCCCTGTCGCCCCATTCTGCGGCGTCACCATCGTTATCACCGGGGCTGTCGTATCTGTGCTCGTACCCGTGGTAAAGGTGCTGGAGAACGAGTTAGCCGCGTTTCCTGATAGGTCGAGCAAACCCGAGTTCACCTGCACTGTGACCGTTGCATTGCCCGGCAATGGCGACAGCGGCGTGAACGTCATCATCGTCCCCGTCCCATCCAAGCCATAGCTACCCGCTAGCGCACCACCGACTCCATTTATTGAGATCGGTACCGTCGATTCGGTCACCGTCGTTGCATCTATCGCTTCATTGAACGTCAGCACAATCGGACTGCTTACCGCCACGGCACTCGCCTGGTTCGCTGGACTTACGCTCACCACCGCCGGTGTCGTCGTGTTCGCCACCCCCGATGTCCCCGTCGTAAAAGTGCTGGTGAAGGGGACCACTGCATTTCCAGCTTGGTCGCTGAACCCACCGGCCGTCACCGTGTACGTTGTGCTGCTAGCCAGCAAACCCGCAGGGATGAAACTCAGCGATGTCCCGTTACTGTTTAAGCTCACAGTACCTGGAACTGTTGTTCCGGCAGACGACACCACCACGGCATTGCTTCCCACGCTGGGGGCGCTTAGTGGAGCACTCATCGTCAAGTCGATGCGAACATTAGCGGGAACATTCGTCGCCCCATTTTCGGGACTCACGAGCTGCACCGTCGGCCCCGACGTGTTGGTTGCAACACCGGTCGTAAAATTCGATCCGAAGGACGACAACGGGTGCCCTTCGACATCTGCTATACCGGCCGTGGCTTGCACGTAATATGTGGTAAACGAGTCAAGCTGTGCGCTCGGCGTGAAAGTAGCCGTCTGACCGGTCGGCGAGATCGAAACCGTCCCCGATATCGGCACTCCTGTCGCGAACGTCACCTCAAACGTTGTCGACGTTACTGTCCAAGGATCGACTGGCTTGCTGAACTGGAGTTGCACGACTCCATTCACTGGTAGTCCGGTCTGAGTGTTGCTTGGACTTACACTGGTGACGGATGGCGTTGTCGTGTCGTTTGCCGAGCCAGTCGTGAAACTGAACGTTCCTGGGTTGGCAAGTGCGACTCCCCCGATGTCAGCGAGTTGCGTGGTTGTGGCGATGGTGTACGTCGTATTCCCGGTTAGCCCACCCGACGGTGTGAAAGTAATCTGCTGATTGCTGTTGGAGAGCGCAATGGCGCCCGCAACCGGCTGTTCGTTGGCTTCGATCTGTAAGCCTTGCGCCACGCTGATCGCGTTGAGCGGATCACTGAACTCCAGCACGATCAATGCATTCAGCGGCACCGAGGTTGCGCTATCCGCCGGACTCATGCCCAGCATCTGTGGGCCATTTGTGTCTGCGGAGAACGAGGTGCTGAAATCAAAAGACGTGTTGCTACTGCTCGTGAGGGTGTTACCGGACGAGTCCTGAATCGCCCTGAGGTTCACAGCAAATGTGCGACCGACTCCGAGATAGCCCATGGGAACATACGACGCAATCGTCGCCGTGGGATCGAGTTGAATCGTACTCGGCACGTCGTTCCCCGTCTCGTTATCGACGACAGTAAACGACTGCGGCGTAAGTGTCGCCGGATCCATCGCCTTGCTGAATTGCGCCACGACCGCTGCGTTGATCGGGACACCTGTGTTGCTATTCTGCGGGTTGGTCAGCACGAGCGTCGGTGCCACTGTGTCTGTGGCGGAACCGGTTGTAAAGCTGCTTTGAAATTCCGGTGTTAGCTGATTTCCTACGAGGTCCGTTATTGCTATCGTGTATTCCGTGTTCGCTGTCAAACTCTGCGAAGGTGTGAATGTAATCCACAGTCCGTCATATGAGAACGTCAGATTTCCTGTAAGGTTTGCCCCGCCTTGCGAAACGGTAAAAGCCCCAGGGATGAATGCGATAGGCTGGACCGCCTGGGAAAAACGCACGATAACACGCCCGTTTAATGGAAAGCCTGTGCTCTCGTTGGCCGGCAGCACTGTGGAAACCGATGGAAGCGACAGCAACGTGATCGAAATCGGCGCAGCATTACTCGATAGCCCATTGACTGTAACGATCACATTTCCTGTTGTTGCTCCGAACGGCACCGGCGTCACGATGCTTGATGGCGTCCAAGACGTAGGCGTGGCAGTTACTCCGTTGAACATCACTGTGCTCGTGCCCTGCGCCGAACCGAAGTTGGTTCCAACGATTGTCACGGACGCACCAATTGTCGCGGAGGTCGCCGAGAGGCTAGTGATGCTTGGAACTTGCAACACCGTGAACGGCACCCCGGTGCTGGCCGTTCCATTGACTGTGACGATTACGTTGCCGGATGTCGCGCCACTTGGGACGGGCGCTACAATCGTGGTTCCACTCCAGCCTGTTGGTGTTCCCGGGGTTCCGTTGAATGTCACTGAACTACCGCCTTGAGTGGCGCCAAAGTTAGCCCCAGTGATAGTCACGGCTGTACCAGGCAATGCGGCGGCCGGGGACAAGTTCGTAATTGAGGGACCGAGAACCTCCGGTGCGAAACTCGTGGAGAGGTTGTCGAAGGTCGCTGTGGCCAACGCGGTAGTGTTGCTGCTAGTCACTGCCAGCCCCACGTACACATTCTGCGTCATGCTGATGGTTTCGCTCGATCCCACCTGCGTCCAGTTCACCCCGTCGGGGGCGATGTAAGTGGTGAACGTGCTTCCACTACGAGCCAATTGCAACCAATATGGAGGGGTTGCCCCGGAGGTATCGCCCGCCCATGATAGACCTGCACCCGCTGTGGTTCGGGTGTCAAAGTACACATATGGCGACCAGTCCGTCACATTCGCCGTGATCGATCCGGGATCCAGCGTTTGGCGAACCATTACGCCTGCCTGAGCCCCAGACGTTAAGCTCGCCACTCGGGCGATGATGCTTCCGTCCCCGGAAAGGGGTTGGTAAACAAAATGAAAAGCATCGCTACTGCCGCTTATCAGCTGTCCGCCACCGGCACCGTTTACAGTAAAAACGCCACTTGCATAACTGGCATTGCCAGCCGTCCCGACCACGCCTACATCCCCGTCCAGCCACCCTGAGGGCAATGGTTGTGATTCCACCGTAAATACGATGGGGTTGCTGTCGTTCATGCTCGGCGCCACTGATACAGCAAGATAGCCTGAGGTAGAACCGGAAGGAATCGTAACGCTAATCGACGTGTCGCTCCACGAATTGATGGTCACCGGTGCATCGTTCAACAGGACCGTACTGCTGCCTTGAGACGCTCCGAATCCGGCGCCCGTAATGACTACCGTGCTGCCGATGTTTCCGGTGGTTGCTGAGACGCTAGCAATGAATGGTGCCGGCGCTGCCGTTGTGTTGATTGAGACATTGTCAAAAGTCGCAGTAGCCAAGGCGGTAGTGTTGCTGCTGGTCACCGCCAGCCCCAAGTACACAGTCTGCGTCACGCTGATGGTTTCACTCGATCCCACCTGCGTCCAGTTCACCCCATCGGCGGCAACATAGCTGCTGAATGTGTTCCCGCTGCGCACTATCATCAACCACTGCGGTAGCGTCAGTCCGCTCGCATCGCCCACAAAAGATAGGCTTCCACCTGCCGTCGTCCGCGCAGAAAACTCCGCGAAGGACCCTTCATCCAACATATTGCTAGTGACCGATCCCGGATCCAGCGTCTGCCGAATCATCACCGCCGCCTGGGCCCCAGACGGCACACTCACCACTCGCGCCACGATGCTGCCGTCCCCAGACCACGCCTGATAAACAAAATGAAAAGCGTCGGCGCTTCCGCTATTCAACTGCCCGCCGCCGGCGCCATTCACCGTGAAGACCCCGCTTGCGTAGCTCGAACTTCCCGCCGTCCCCACCGACCCCACGTCCGCGTCTGACCATCCTGAGGGCAGTTGCGCAAACAAACCCTGCGACGAAACCATGAATACCAGGATGAGGACTGCCAGTTGCCATTTATCCCTGGATCTCATATTTTCAAAGTCCTTTTTATTGCTGAATCGATCGCCGTGGTCGCTGGCCAACAATCACAATTAATCTTGAGAAAGGGAATACTCCAGTCCTAGAGTCACTCAAGGAAGAAACAATATGCCGTTGGGAGGATAGGTTACTGTTAACGCTTCTACCCCTCCGGCTCGTGACGAAGTTAGCCCTCTTCCCAGACTGTCGTAGGTGTGAGACTCAAGCACGGCACCATTCGAATCAAGCACCGCCGTAATCAACCTCGGGTTTGTGGCGTTGTATTGAAACGATACCGTTGTCTGGTCAGGTTTCGTGTACTGGATCAGTCGCCCCTGGCCGTCGTAAGAGTAGGAAAGGGATATGCCTACATCTGAAGTCACACTCGTCACTAAGTAGCTTGAGGGACTTGCATAGGAAAAATATAGATGCCTGGATGCGGGATCCGTCACGGTTGTTAAACGATACGAAGAGTCGTAAGTCAATTGTGTAATGTTGCCATTGCGATCCGTTACAGACAGCAGATTTCCGCTCTTTCCGTCAAAAACCCTTTGCTCGCCATTCTGAAAGATCAGGATCCAATTCGTGGACGTGTAGAAAAGGGTCGCGGGCGCGTTGGCTGGAGCCACTGCCTGATATGTAAAAAGGGTATCGGCGGGAGGAGTTGCCGCGAACGCCCCCCCACCAACAACAAAATTCCATACGTGCCCATCCCCTCGTGCGTATCCGACCGTATTATCGTCGTCAACGTATATTCGTTCTTCATAGGTGGAACGCCAATTCGGTCCAAACAAACCGATATTCGAAAGGCTGACTCGCAAGAGGCTGTTCCAAGTGCGAACAAGGGTCAGTCCATTTCCAAGTCCAGGAATTCGAACATCCTGCTGAGTAATGAAAGTATTTCCAGTAGCCACACAGATTGGACTACCGCCGTTAGGACCACATGACTCGCAATGTACAGAGCATTGAGGCAAAATGCAGATAGAGAAACCGTCTGGCGCGGCATTGTCGTTGTTGCACACCAACCCAGGCGGTATCGGGTCTCCCTGCCAATAAATGAACTGGAGTGAGCAACTTTGGCCTCCGGCTGCACCGACGCAACAACCACAGATCAAAGCGCCTACGGCCACAGCTACAATTAAGCGCCGAGTAATCACAGTCTTGACCTCCTAGTCTCGCTGCCGCAGATTCGACTCCGTCAAACTAAACTACCGCCGGATCTTACCGTGCTACTGGCATTTTTCTCGGGGGAAAGGTGAAGCGAAAAGCTAAGATGGTCTTTTTAGCCTGTCAAGCGCCAAAAATGTGGAAAAGCTACTGTTCGGATAAACAGTCGTGGCAGTTACTTAACTTCGAAGAAACGCAGTTACGAAAACCGAACAGCTCATAGCGGATACACTTCGCCCGTGCTAAGCGGTAATACACGCTCCGACTCGGCTCTAAATGATTCCCGCCTTGATTGGCTCCGCAGTAGTCTTTTACAAAATCAGAACAGATTGATGGTCAACAAAAGTTTCTTGTGGCTGATTCACTGACGGTCTTAACTTAAATGGTTGGCACTGTCAGAGCGCTACCCAATTCCCAGTCTGACTGGTGAGGCTTGATTTGTTTCCAAGACCGAGGTCTTCGAGAACTGTCGGCTGCGAGTTTGAGGGCCTAGTTCCAGCCATGTCATCGTGGCGACGGCGCGTGCGAGTGTGAGGTCGCAGAACAGAGCGGCCGGTTGGGTCGATGATGAAAATGGTTTCCCGACGCCCAAGATGCACGGAATGAATAGTCTGCGAGAGGAAATTCACTTAGGAGTCTCTCACTAACGTAATCTTGCTGCTGCCCGCCATCCGGATTAGTCTGCGCCTGAGGATTCATCCTCCCGGGGGATCTGGTGGCCTACGGATTGCGCAGCAAACCACTGACGGACTTCCTGAGCCGTTATGTCGACACTTCCTCAACTCCATTCAAAGCCGGGATCCTTGCGCTGGCTCTGTTTGGGATGAGCCCATTCGTCGTGGCGGCAGATCAGAAAGCGAGTGCCAATCCGTGCAACCTCAGCGAGGCCGATTTTGCCGGGCTCAACGGGGACTTCAGCGCTGACGTGCACGCAATCAACAGTTTCAAGTCCACCATCGCTCGCCTGCTGAAAGAAGAGAGATTTCAGGAACTCGATTGCATTGCTGACCATGCCCGATCGGGTAAAGAGAGACTCCCCGGCGGAGACTGGAAACTGCACGCGCTGTATGGAGGTTTGTATAGCCCGAACCAGTATCCCGTCGCGCGTGCTACGGGGGTAGAGTGGAGTGCTCATCTGCAGCGCCTGCAGCAGTGGGTCGCTGCACGCCCGGAGTCCGTGACCGCACGCGTCGCGCTGGCCAGATCCTACCTAAACTATGCGTACGATGCCCGCGGACAAGGCCTCTCAAACACAGTTAGCGATAGCGGATGGAAGTTATTCCGGGAGCGCACCTCTGAAGCAAGACGAATCCTCGAAGAGGCCAAGCACCTTTCCATCAAGTGTCCTGAGTGGTATCTCGGCATGCTGCTGGTAGCGCAGAACGAGGGCTGGAGTACTTCGGATGCGCGCTCTCTCTTCGAAGAAGCATTCAAGCTTGAGGCTGGCTATTTTTATGACGCCCGCGTGCTAGCCGACTACCTGCAGCCGAAATGGGCCGGCGAAGAAGGCGACACCGCGAAGTTTATGCAGGAGATCGCCGACCGGATCGGTGGCGACCAGGGTGACATTCTGTATTTCGAAGTCGCAACCACTCTGATTTGCGGCTGCGACGATGAGCCACATCTGTCGATGGAAAGAATCGTAAGGGGCTTTGAGGCCTCCGAAAAGCAGTACGGCGTTTCAATGTTGAATTTGAACTTGATTGCTCACCTAACTACCAACAACAAAGAAACCGACCCAGTCACAGCAGACAAAGTCTTCGCCCGCATCGGCGATCAATGGGACGAGCAAACATGGGACAAGAAAGAGGACTTTGACAGGACAAAACAATGGGCGGCGACCTGGGCGCCAATTGTGGCTAAGACCCGCGCCAGAGAAACGAAGGCACTCGCCAATATGCAAACGCCTGAGGGTGCTCGTTACAAGGTCGCCTTCGAAAAACCTTATCGGGAAATCGTGCGGCAATGTGTGGGCAATGCGGGGACCTCTTCGGGCAAGATTGAGGCACTGGTTAGCGTGGGAACAAACGGCACGGTCGAGGACGTCAGAATCGGCGGTCCTGGCGGTATGTGTGTGTACCAGAAGCTGCTTGCACTCCAGCACGAAAAGACCCCGGTGTTTCCTCCGCCGCCACAGGCGCCGTATTTATTAAAGATCGATCTGGACTGGGCCGAGTTTCCGGCAGTTGCAGCCAGGTGAGCGCCAACATGGAGGAGCCTTTGACCTACGAAAGCTTTCGCAAAACACTCGCAGGCTCCTTCGCTCGCTGCTTCAGCCCTGAATCGAAGGTCCTGAAGAGCTTGTCCGCTGTGTCGCTGATTGCCGTAATCGGATTGAGCGGATGCAACAGGAATCGAGCTTGGCATAGCGTCGCCACCAACCAGTCCCCCAACCCCATTTCAAATTCAAACACATGCAAGATAAGCGACAAGGATGCGGCTGGCTTGAGTGGAGACTTGAGCACCGATGTCCACGCGGCACGAGACTACGCAGCCACCGTTGCCGGCATGCTTAAGGAAGAAAAATTCGAGGAACTTGATTGCCTCGCCGATCGTGCGCGAACCGCCAGGGAAAGATTTCCCGGCGGGATGTGGAAGCTCCATGAATTGTACAAAGGTTTGTATAAGCCTGTTCCTTATCCCATCCACCCCACACAGGAAGACTGGGACGCGCTGCTGCAGGAGTTGCAGAAGTGGGTGACGGCGCGCCCCCAATCCGTTACCGCGCGGATCGCGCTGGCCTGGGCCTATATCGGATACGCGGCGGATGCGCGCGGGGATGGATACGCCAACACGGTGAGCGAAGGCGGATGGAAGCTATTCCGGGAGCGCACGGCGGAAGCTCAGCGAGTTCTCGAAGAGGCTTCGGAGCTTCCCATGAAATGTCCGGAATGGTACGTCGTGGAGCAAAACGTGGCTCAGAACCTCAACTGGAGCGAGGCCGAAAAGCGCGCACTCTTCGAACAGGCAAGCAAGTTCGAGCCCGGCTATTACTACTATGCTCGCGTGCTTGCCGCTGACCTGCTTCCGAAGCGGGGCGGCGAATCCGGAGCCACGGAAAACTTTGCGCGGGAAGTCGCCGACCGTATGGGAGGAACTCAGGGTGACATTCTCTATTTTCAGATTGCGAGCGCGAACTATGTGATGTGCGCTTGCGAGGACGATCCCCATTTATCGCTGGCCAGAATCGAGCGCGGGTTTGAAGGGACTGAAAAGCAATACGGAATATCGATGCTGAACCTGAACCGGATCGCGTTTCTAGCGGCCCGGACGCGCCCGGACGACGAACTCTTCGCAGACCAGGCTTTTGCCCGCATCGGCGATCAGTGGGACGAGGAGACCTGGAGGATTGAAAGCGATTTTGAATTGGCGAAGACGGCCGCGAGTTTTCTGGGCGAGCGGCAGGCCATACAGCAGGCTGCGGACGCCAATATGAAAACTCCTGAAGGCCTTCGCTATAAGGCAATGTTCGAAAAGCCGTATAAGGAATTGATCAAAGAATGTGTGCGGCCTTCCGATAGCGACCTGGGAACCTTCATGACCCTGACTAATGTAGGAGCGGGAGGTACGATCGAAGACGTCAGGATTGCCTCTCCCAGTGGAGTCGCTATGTGCCTTTATGAGAAACTGCACGCCCTTCAACTGGCAAAGGCGACGCCGTTCCCGCCGCCGCCGCAAGCTCCCTATTGGGTACGGCTCGATCTGGACTGGGCGGAGTTCGTTCCCGCCGCGGCCAAATGACGGGCAAAGGTCGAGAGATGAACATAACCGTTGCGGCTCGGCACCCAGCGCAGATGACTGACGTAACCAGGCTTTTACACTCAGTGAGTATTGGCCGCTTCCCGTCAGGGTCAATGAGTGCATGGCGATTTTTCGCCAACTTCGCCCATTTGCTTCGACAAAGGCGTTGCTACGACTTTGAGTCCAAACCGAAAGCGGCGACCCTGTTCGCAACAAACCACTGGAGGAATTGAAAAATCAGAAGGACAAAAAATACATTGCCAGCAAAGGCGAAATGGACCCGGAAGTTCCTAACCACGAGCCAGACAACAGAAACGTTGCTGTTGTCAATAGTGGCGTAGGCGAACTGAAGGCCCCCGCAGAGCACGAACCCAAAAAAGCAGAAGGCGGCCGCCGTGGCTTGTTGCAGATTTCTGACACGCTTGCGAATACGCGCGAGGTTTTCTTGGACGGGAGCGGTGCTCCGAAAATGCACAACTTTACCGGCCAAGAAGAGCCAATAGACACCCACTGTGCACAGTGCCAGAAAAGACAACTTTTCCAACAAAGATAGGTAGGGCCAGATCAACCAGATAGGGGCGGGGTGGCTTGAATCAATCATGTTGGCTCCAATGGTCGGGATTCCTCAAAGTTTCATGGATTTCCCATCTAGTATAGACACCGAGTTGTCAGGGCCGCGTTGTCCCGTCGGTGCCTGTCGTTAACAGGCGTTTTCACTCATTGAGGGCTGGGCTGTCAGGTCAATGAGTGTAATCGAGATTTAACGCCAACTGAGATGACTGACGGCCTCATTTTAAGGAGTTCGCTGAATCGTGACTGCCGTAACCTTCGCGAATTCCCGCACCGGTGTCTAATATTGTTGTGAGAATTTTCTCTTGGCGCATTGCGTCACGGATACTCCGGTTGGCAATTCTCATTCTTGCCATTGTCCCGACCGCCTTTGGCGGGATTCGGCCTTCTTTCCATCTGGACCATTCGGCGTGGAAGGCTACTCACATTGTGATAGCACTCACGACCGCAACGGATGGAACATTCGAGGTTGTCGAGTCTTTGAAGGGAGACCTGCATGTCGGCGCTCGTCTCGTGATTCCGGACCTTCGCCCATTAGATGAAGCCAGATCACTTGCTTCTTATTTGGAGTCCCCGGAATCACTTCTGTGCCATCCTGGCTCGCATTTAATACCGAAACAGCCAGTCGGTGCACGAGTGATTCTGTTCCTAGTTAGCGGAACCCATGAACCCCCTTCGGAAGGCAAAGCTGAAGTTGGAGGATGGAAGCCATCCGACATCTTGGACAGTATGCAGGCTTCCGTTGTGTGGATTGACAACAGCGGCCTGTATGCTTTCGAGCAAGTGACGAATCCGGGGCTACCTTTGCTTTGCCAGTTGCCTGAGTCAGAAACAGACTTGCGGAATCGGGTTGCTGAGCTTGCTCAGATGCAATCACAGATTGCCGTTGACCTCTCGGTGCCGGACGGGGCTGAGCGCGCCGAGCGACTCAAGCAATATGTCGGTTCGCACATCCTTCCGGTGAGGCTGGCGGCTTTGGAGGGGTTGGGCAAATCAGGGCCGTCCGCGATCCCCGTGATTTCCAGAATGATCGACGACCGAGCATTCTCCGGTCAGTCATCTGATTTGATTCAGACACTTGTTGATGCAGGGGGGAAAGCGGTGGGGCCAGAATTGACGCGCCGCTTGCAACGAGAACTTGAATTCTGGAAATCCAAAGGTCCATCCCTTCGACGCGGCTGGTGGTATGAGGATCTGAACCGAAATTCACCACTCCGGGCTCACGATTCAGTCACTTATGAACTGATCGTTGGTCTGGAGAAAGTACGCTACTCCGCTGCTTTGCCCACAGCGGCAGAGTTTCGTACGGTTTGGAAATCGGTCCCTCAGGCCGACAACTCATCCACCGAGGATGAGATCGGAAATGAATGCGAAAAGTTGATTCGTTTGCTCAAAACTAAGTGATGTCCGGTATTCCTGATCTTGTCGATTGACGCTAACAGATGGGATGAGAAGGCCGGTCTCCGACGGGATGCTGTACGCTCCCAAGTTATCGACGTGCTCAAGGCACAGATAAAAAGGAGACCGGCAATGAAGAAGATTAGCACCGTAGCAGCAAAGGCGAGC
>JBAWCJ010000425.1:0-1796 GCA_049590215.1 Candidatus Sulfotelmatobacter sp.
GTCTCGCCCTCAAGCAATTCCGAAACCACGTAAGGCGAGCCCTCATAAGTGCCAATATCAAATACCGCCAGAATGTTGGGATGATTCAGGGCCGCAGTAGCCAGCGCCTCTTGCTCAAACCGGCGCAGCCGGTCTCCGTCAAGAGAAAATGCCGGAGGCAAAACTTTAATCGCGACTTCCCGCTTAAGCCGAGTATCGCGCGCCCGATAAACCTCGCCCATCCCGCCCGCACCCAAAGGCGAAACAATTTCATAAGGACCAAGCCGCGCGCCAGAAGTCAGATTCATGAGCGCCCGATTATAACCCAGTAGCGGACTGCGACCGTTCTGAAGTCTGTTGGGTGACTGCAAGCCTTGAAAGGGCGCGGCTTCAGCCGCGCCATAACTTACCTCCTCGCCAACAAATGCACCGAACTTCGCGAACGTCTGGGATACGACACGAATGCCGGGAATACCGTGGAAGAGCGGCGCTTCAGCGCCGCGTAAGCCTCCGATTGTGAATGTGGGGCTTTAGCCCCCGAGGTGCTGCTACAATTCGCCGCATGAAGCGCCGCGCACTGCTCTGCCTCTTCACCACCCTCCTAGCCGCGCAAGCCCTCGCCCCCGAAGTCGAACTAAACGCCGAGCCCCACCACCACCTCACGCTAGAAAACAAATACGTCCGCGTCTACAACGTCGAAGTCCCACCTCACTCCGACACCCTGATGCACTGGCACCGCCACGACTACATCTACGTAACCCTGGGCGCAACCGATGTAGTCAACGAGGTCAAAGGCAAACCTCCCGCCACCCTCCACCTCGAAGACGGCGAGACTCATTTCTCTCCCGCCCCCTTCGCCCACATAGCCAGCAACCGCTCCGACCAACCGTTTCGCAACGTGACGATCGAAATCGTAGCCGACGAATCCCTCCGCAACTCGGTAGCTCACGGCGATGTCAAATGGGATGAAGACCGAGCCCTCGAAACCTTCCCCGGAGGCACGCAACAAATCCTCTGGGTAAAAGACGGAATCCGCGCCAGCGAATTCGAACTCCAACCCGGCGCCGTAGTCCCCATGTATCACCACAAAGGCCCACACCTGCTAGTAGCCGTCTCCGACCTCGAAATCCGCAGCGACGTAGAAGGCATGGGCCCCATGCCCGGCCACTTCAAATCCGGCGACAGCAAATGGCTCCCCGGCAACTATTCTCACACCATTACCAACACCAGCACCAAGCCAGCCCAGTTCGTAACCCTGGAATTCCCGCAATAACTCGTGGATAGGAAAAAGGTTCATGTGGGGACGGCCGCCTCGGCCGTCCGGTCAAGCGCAGCGAGACCTGCATCTCCTCAACTCCAGGCCAGAAGCGCACCTAACGAGTAAACATCGTCGCTCCGAAAATTCCCCCTTGCACTCCCTCCCACACTTCTGCTATAAACAATCCACCGAGAGCAGTAGTGTGGCTAGCCGGGCATAATTGTCTGCAACTCTCGTCGCTCGTCCGGCATCTAATGGTTCAAGGGGGCGTGAAAGCCTTCAATTGTCCCGGCCACGGGACTTCATTCGGGAAAGCAGCAAGTTTCCGAAGGGTACCTTCAAAGCAAGGACCTCCAAAAGGATCTTTTCTCAATTTTCTGTCTTCCGACTCGGGCTGTCGCAAAAACGCATGCGCCGAAAGTGGCGGCGTCTACCCGACCGGAAGGCCATACTGTTGCGCGTGTTCGTGAGCGCCCACCGAAAAGCTTGTCATTCCGAATCGGGCTGAAAGCCCGGTGAGGAACCTGCTTCTCGGGTTCGAGGCAAGCTCTCCCGCCGC
>JBAWCJ010000426.1:0-2699 GCA_049590215.1 Candidatus Sulfotelmatobacter sp.
CTCCGGCGTTCTCGATGCCTGCGCAATTGGGGAAGGTTGCGGGAACCGAGCACCGCGAACCGGTGCCGGCAGCTCCCTCCACTCGCCGTCTCGCTCGCGAAATTGGCGTCGACATTTATACAGTCAAGGGCACGGGCCCCGGTGGGCGAATTAGTGAAGACGATGTCAAGGCCCACGCAAAAGCTCTGGTCGCCGGCGCGGCTGCAGCAGCGCAGGCTCCGCCGCGCGCCGGACACTTCATTGAACCGAAGCTGCCGGACTTCGCCAAGTGGGGAAAGATCGAACGCGTGTCCATGCGCGGAGTTCGCCGCAAGACGGCGGAACACCTGGCGGAATCCTGGAACACGATTCCGCACGTTACGCAGCACGACCGCGCTGACATCACGGAACTGGAACAGTTGCGCGCGCGTTTTGCGCCCAAGGCCGAACAGGCCGGCGGGAAGATGACTGTGACTGCGATTGCCTTGAAGGTTTGCGCAGCGGCTTTGAAAGTGTTCCCACAATTCAACGCCAGCATCGATATGGAGAAAGAAGAAATTGTTTACAAGCAGTACATCAACATCGGGGTGGCGGCGGATACCGATCGAGGGTTGCTGGTTCCGGTGATCCGCGATGTGGACAAGAAAAATATTGTGGAGCTGGCGGTAGAGTTGTCTCAACTGTCGCAGAAAGCGCGGGAAAAGAAAATTACGCTCGCCGACATGGAAGGCGGCACTTTCACCATTACCAACCTCGGTGGCATTGGGGGCACGGCGTTTACGCCGATCGTGAATCATCCCGAGGTTGCGATTCTTGGGCTTTCGCGTTCGCGCATGGAGCCGGAATGGATTGGCGGGAAGTTTGAGCCGCGGCTGATTCTGCCGCTCTCGCTGTCTTACGACCATCGCCTGATTGACGGCGCGGATGCTGCGCGTTTTCTTCGCTGGGTAGCGGAAGCGTTCGAGCAGCCGTTCCTGTTATCGGTTCAGGGATAAAACAACCAATCTTCCAGATGCAAAAGCTGCCACACGTCGAAACATTGCGAAATAAAAAGCTTCAGGAGGATGTCGCATACGTAAAAGAAAAAACTCACGAAATCGAAGATCGCATCGTGGCTGCGACTGAAGACCTTTTTCAATCGGCAAAAGAACGAGAGCTGTTACACATTTCGATTCGCGTCAGTTGCGATTTCCACAAGTTTCTGCAGGACTTTGGCGACGCTCCTCCCACAGATGAGGCCGAGTTCGCTGCGGATACGATTCGCTCTGGGATCGATTGGTTCTATTCTCTGGCGCATCACTGCTACCTGATCAGAGAGGATCCAGCGAAGTGGGCCTTTGACCGGAAAGCGACATCAAGCTTTCGCGACTTACGGGCAGCATGTCTTAATCAGTTTGAAATCTTATGTCGGCCGTCGGCGAATGCTGGTGAGATGCTGGCAGCTCTTTTGAGTTTTATTCACCTCGAACTCGTCTTCATGGCACAGACTTTCCCTTCCGTGGTGGATTCGAATTTGAAAGCAGACCAATGGAGAACTTAAAAATCGCTGTAATCGGCGCCGGACCGGGCGGCTACGCTGCTGCCTTTCTTGCCGCTGATCTTGGCATGCAGGTCACGCTGATCGATCCGGAAATTAATCCCGGCGGCGTGTGCCTCTATCGTGGCTGCATTCCCTCGAAGGCGCTGCTGCATGTGGCCAAGCTGATTGAGGAATCGCAGCAGGCCAAGAATTGGGGAATTGAATTTCCTCCGCCGAAGATTGATCTGGCGCGGCTGCGCGTGTGGAAAGAAGGTGTGGTCAAGAAGCTTACCGGAGGCCTGGGACTGCTCTCGAAGCAGCGCCACGTGGAATACGTTCAGGGGCGCGCGGCGTTTCAAAATTCGACCACGTTGCGGATCAGCAAGGCAGATGCAACTGAGGTGGTTCTCAGCTTTGACCGGATTATTCTTGCGACAGGTTCGCGGCCTGCGATTATTCCCGCGCTTAAGCTGGATTCGCCGCGCCTGATGGATTCGACCGGAGCGCTTGATCTTGAGGACATCCCGGGCAGTTTGCTGGTTGTGGGCGGCGGATACATTGGCCTGGAGCTGGGTTCGGTTTACGCGGCGCTGGGAACGCGTGTCACTGTCGTCGAAATGCTGCCCGGCCTGCTTCCCGGCGCGGATCGCGATCTGGTTCTTCCCCTGCATAAACGGCTGGAGAAGATGTTTGAGGCGATTCTTTTGAACACTACCGTCGCTTCTCTCAAGGAAGATGGCGCGGGAATCCGGGCGACTTTCGCAGGGGCGTCCGTGCAGGAAAAAGATCGGGAGAAAGTTTTTGATCGCGTGCTGGTGTCGGTGGGTCGCAAGCCGAATTCGGAGATCCCCGGGCTTGAGAACACGCAAGTGCGGGTAAATCCGCGCGGGTTCATCGAGGTGAACAAGCAGTTGCAGACGGCTGATCCGTCGATTTATGCCATTGGCGACGTGGTGGGTGAACCGATGCTGGCGCACAAGGCTTCACACGAGGGGCGTGTAGCGGTCGAGGCCATCGCGGGACACAAAGTTGCTTTTGAACCGGCTGCGATTCCTGCGGTGGTGTTCACCGATCCTGAAGTTGCATGGTGCGGGCTGACTGAAACTCAGGCGGAGAAAGAAAATCGCGAGATCAAGGTTGCAAAATTTCCCTGGGGTGCGTCGGGACGCGCGGTTACGCTTGACCGTCCGGAGGGAATGAC
>JBAWCJ010000427.1:0-2852 GCA_049590215.1 Candidatus Sulfotelmatobacter sp.
GTGCAGATTCCGTGCAGATCTTTCTGGCAAGTCGTTGACTCTGCGTATCTGTGCAGGACTCGTACAGATAATATCGAAACCTTATGTCTATTATTTACATATTTTTATGATATATCTGTCATCCTGAGCGGAGAAAACCGATTCGCAAAGCGAATCGGTTTTCGGAGTCGAAGGACCCCTTTCACCCATGCGCAGCGACGTGCGTGGCAGGGCGTTCTCCCGGCGTTTTCGATGAGGCGAGGAAATGCGGAGAGAACTCCCCGAAAGGCCGCCGGAGCCGTTAAGCTACAAGGGATCCTTCGACTGCGACTTGTCTTTCGCAAAGCGAAAGACAAGTCTCCACCGAGGATGACATTGAGGAATGAATGATTAAAGCAGTCCGAGGAACGCGAGACCTCCTGCCGCCCGAAACGGCGCTGTGGAATTTTGTGGAGTCGGCAGTGCGCGACGTCTTCCGCGCCTACAACTTCCAGGAAATTCGCACGCCGATCTTCGAGTCCACGGAGCTGTTCGCCCGCGGCGTCGGCGAAGAGACCGATATCGTCGCCAAAGAGATGTACACCTGGGAGGATCGCGGCCGGGCCGAAAGCGATAAAGGACAATCCCTCACGCTTCGCCCCGAGGCCACGGCGGGCATCGTCCGCGCCTACATTGAGCACAAACTCGGCGACCGCGGTCTGAACAAGCTCTACTGCATCGGCCCCATGTTCCGCCGCGAGCGCCCGCAAAAAGGCCGCTACCGCCAGTTCTATCAGATAGATGCTGAGATCATTGGCCCGCCATCGGCGGGCAGCGAGTCTCCGGCGCGGGATGCGGAAGTTCTCGAGATGCTGGCCACTCTGCTCGATCGCCTCGGAATCAGCGGCTGGACTCTGGAACTGAATTCCGTGGGCTGTCCGAACGACCGCGCCGCCTTCAATGAAGCTCTGCGCAAGGCTTTAGAGCCCATTGTAAGCAAGATGTGCGCCGATTGCCAGCGCCGCGCCGTAACCAATCCGCTCCGCGTATTCGATTGCAAGGTCCCCGAGGATCAGCCGATCATCGACACGCTGCCGCGCATCAGCCAGTTTCTCGACGAAGGCTGCCGGAAACATTTCGAGGCAGTACAAGAAATCCTTACCAAAATTGGAGTCCCATTTTCGCTGAACGACCGCCTGGTGCGGGGCCTCGATTACTACACGCGCACCGCTTTTGAATTCACCCACGGCGCGCTCGGAGCGCAGAACGCGATCCTCGGCGGCGGCCGCTATGACGGGCTTTCCGAGGCGCTCGGCGGGCCGCCCGCTCCCGGCATCGGCTTCGCGATTGGTGAAGACCGCCTCGTAATGTCCCTGCAGGAGTCGGCCGACAGCGTGGTAAAGAAGCCGGCTGTCTATGTGGCTCCGCTAGGCGTAGGGATGAACGCCGAAGCCGCCCGCCTGGCGCGGGAGTTGCGCCGCCATGATCTAATCGTAGACTTGGGAGACGAAAACTTCCGCCTGAAGAAGTCGTTCGAGGCCGCAACCAAAGCAGGCGCAAAATACATTTTGATCGTGGGCGAGAACGAAGTGAAAGCAGATGCATTCGCCCTGAAAAACCTGGCGACAGGCGAGCAGGTTTCAGTACCGCGCGCAGATCTGCCGCGGAAGATTCAGGAGTAGCCGATTAAACAGTCGGCGATTTACCGAGGAGGGAAAATTCATGAAGCTGGTTTGGATGATGTGCGCAATCCTATCGTTGGCAAGCGTGATTCCGGGTGCAGCCCAGCAAGCCGCGCCTGCCGCGGTTCTAAGTCCGCTCGAGCAGACGCTGCTCTCCAACGAAAAGGATTTCCTCGCAGCCGCGAAAAAAGGTGACGCTGCATTCTTCAAGCGGACTCTGGCCGCGGATTTTTCTTTCGTCGGTTTCGACGGGCAGCTGTATGAACGCCAGGACATGATTGACCAATTCTCGGGCGGCGGTGGCGGCGTCGATCTGCAGCCCTATAACATGAAGGTTGTAAGCGCCGGCGACGCGGTCGCGATCGTGACTTACGATGTGATCGTGCGTGTCCCGCCCCAGGAGGATGAGGGCCCGCCTCCACGCTACCAGCACTGGACGTCAGTGTGGGAAAAGCAGGGAGACGCGTGGAAGCTGAAGTTTCAACAGACCACGCCAACGCATTGGGGAGACTGGTAGAAATCCCGCCTCCGGCTGTGAGCTTGTGCTTCCAGTTCGCGCTGGCGAACGTCAAACTTAAGGCAGATCGATGTCGGTCGAGCAAGTCTGCGAGGTGATTGAAATGAAACGAACGGCAATAATCCTCCTAGCAGGGCTGGTGCTGGCGGCCGTGGCGCTGGCGCAGGAGACTATGCCCAAGCCCGCCCCCGAAATCAAAAAGCTCGACCTGCTGACTGGTTCCTGGGTCTTGGAGGGAGACGTGAAGCCCAGCGCGATGGGGCCCGGCGGCAAGATCACCGAGAACGAAAAGTGCGAGTGGATGGAAGGCGGATTCTTCCTCGTCTGTCACGTCGATTTCAAAAGCGCCAGCTCGGGCAACGGCACCGGCCTCGCCGTGCTCGGCTATTCCACCGCCGACAAGGCTTATACCTATCGCGAGTTCAACAGCTGGGGCGAGTTCGAAGATTCAAGAGGTACGCTCGACGGCGACACCTGGATTTGGACCAGTGACGAGAAAATGGACGACAGCATGGGCAAGGGCCGCTTCACCATGAAGTTCACGACGCCCGCGACCTACACCTTCACCTATGAGATGTCGCCCGACGGCGCAAAGTGGACCACCGAAGTCGACGGCAAGGCCACGAAGAAATAGCTGAGCCGCCACGCCGATGTGGGGACAGCCGCCCTCGGCTGTCCGTCGAGCGAAGCTCGAC
>JBAWCJ010000428.1:0-10568 GCA_049590215.1 Candidatus Sulfotelmatobacter sp.
TTGAGGCCGCGCGAGCCAAGACCCGCAGCATCGAAGCTGACTTGAAGAACTGGGAAGCCGAAGCCAAAGTCATGGAGGCGGACTACGAACGCGCCCAGAAAATGTGGGATGCTCACATCATCAGCAATGAACAACTCGAGCACGCCAAGTTCAAGGCGGAATCGGAAACCTGGGATGTCCGGCGAGTTCGCGAATTGCTCACTGACGCTACCGAGACGCAGCGTTCCCTTGAACTCGAGCTGGAAAAGACCCAGATCCGTGCGCCGTTTTCCGGCGTCGTGGCCCGCCGCTACGTACGCGAGGGGCAGCAGGTCTCCAAGGGCGAGCGTCTGTTCTGGGTCACCGCCGAGGGCCCCCTGGACATGCGCTTCACCTTGCCGGAAAAGTTCATAGGGCGAATTCAAAGAGGTCAAGTTCTGTCCATGACGACTGCCGATCTGCCCGGGCAGAAGTATTCGGTCAGGGTTGTGGAAGTCAGTCCCGTGGTCGATCCCGCCAGCAGCACCATTGAAGTGGCAGTGGAACTCGAAGGCAAGCCCGGCCCGCTCAGGCCTGGCATGGATGCGAGCGTCAGCCTCGAAAATCTGCGATGAACATCACCGAAGCCCTGAATGCCGCCCTGCCGGAGATCCCGGCTCGAATGATCGCGGAGCATTATCCACGCGTCGCCCCTGACGTCGTGGCGCAGGAACACATCGAGGACGGCCAGCCGGTGGTCCGTGTGTACGTTCCCAGTGTTGAGTCGATGTATAAATTCCCGCGGCAGAACTGGGCCCTGATCCAGCTCTTCGACGGACGCCGCAGCTACCAAGAAATTGCGGAGATGTTCTCGCGCCAGACTGGGACCCGGTACAGCACCGAAGAGGTACGGGACTTTGCCGCTGAACTCGACGCCATGGAGTTTTGGTTCAAGACCCCGCAGGAAAAGAACATCGTGCTCATGCAGAAGAGCGCGGAAGAGCGCCGCAAACTCATGAAGAGAAAGAGTGCGTACGGCGACATGTCGCTGATTCTTTTCCCCGGAGTCAATCCGGACAAGTTTCTAAACTGGCTCTACCGCTACACATCCTTCTTCTACACGTCCTGGTTTACTCTGCTGACGCTGGGTGCTTTTGCGTTTGTCGCCGGTATCACCATTACGCACTGGACTGAGATCGGCCGCGACACCCTGGAGTTTTACAATTTTTCCGACAAATCCTGGGGCGACGTTGCTCAGTTCTATCTGTTGGCAGTCGTAGTGTTGAGCATTCATGAGCTGGGCCATGGCCACGCCTGCAAACACTACGGCGGACGCGTACCTTCCATGGGCTTCGCACTCATCTACCTGGCTCCGGCCTTCTATACCGACACCACCGAGGGGGATGTCAAAGGGACACGCTACCAGCGCCTGGTCATCTCATTGGCGGGTGTTTGGGCGGAGCTACTCGTTTATTGCATAGCAACTCCCATTTGGTGGGGCACGCCTCCGGACACTACAGTTCACGATGCGGCATACATTCTCATGCTCATTACTGGGATTTCGGCCGCTCTGGTCAATTGGAATCCGCTTATCAAGCTAGACGGATACCACATGCTCAGCGAGATTCTGGGGATCGTCGATCTCAAGGAGTCTTCGACGGCATTCGTTTCAGGTTGGGTGAAGCGTCACATCTGGGGACTTCCCGTGGACGTGCCGTACGTCCCCAAACGCAGGCGTCTGGGATACGCCGTTTACGCCCTTCTTTCGGGCCTTTACAGCTATACCGTCCTGTATGTTGTAGCGCGGTTTGTTGGAAATGTTTTCCGCAACTTCAATCCTGAGTGGTCTTTCATTCCTGAACTGGCAACCGCAGGTCTGATCTTTCGTTCGAGAATCCGCACCTTGTGGAACTTTATGAAATTCGTATACCTGGACAAGAAAGATCGTTTGTTCGCCTGGTTCACAGCCAGGCGTTCCCTCGTACTTGCCGCAGCTGCCATCGTCCTGGCCTTGCTTCCTCTGCGAAGAGAAACCTCGACTGGATATTTCGCGCTCGAGCCCCTTCACCGGGCCGTCATCCGCACGGCTGTGGCGGGGACGGTGACCGGCGTATACGCCGGGGAGGGGCACTGGATCACAGCCGGGGCACCTCTCGTGCGGCTCCGTAACCTGGCACTGGATTCGAGAGTTGCGCGCACAGAGGCAAACAACTCGATGGCCACGCACCGCGTGACGTCGGCTGCTCTGCGATACGGTGCCGACCTCGGGCCAGCCCGCGAGGAGTCCGCCCAGCTGGCACAGCAACTGCGCCTGCTCACTTCGGATGCAGCCCAACTCCAAATAAATAGTCCCATGTCAGGGCTAGTCCTCACTCCTAGATTGGGCGATTGGCTGGGAGCCTATGTGCCGGCGGGAACGGAAATCTTGGAGATTGCCGATGTGAACCCGATGCGGGCCCGCGTCTACTTATCGGAACATGACATTTCGAAATTCTGGGTCGGATCAGATGCACGCTTGGTGGTGAACGGCATCTTCCGAAAATGGGATGGCCAAGTCACTAGCATTGAACCCATATCTTCCGACATACCGTCGGGCCTCATCGAAACTTCCCAATACAAAGGCCTGCATCCTCCAAAGTTTTACGCTGTTGATCTGACAGTCTCCAGCCCTGAAGGCAGGCTGAAACCAGGGATGACGGGCCTCGCCCGGGTCTATGGCCGGCGGCGAAGTCTTGCCGCGTTTGGTTGGCAGGAAATTGTGAACTTCTTGGGCCGGAGGATGTGGTAAGCAAAACAAAAAGGCTACCCTCCCCCAGGGCAGCCTTTTTGTGCGTTGGTCAAATACTCGGCCTGTGAGCCTACTTCTTGCCCAATTTGGCCAATTTGCCCAATTTTCCAAGTCTTCCCATCTTGCCAAGCCGGCCCAATTTTCCCATGCGACCGAGCCGGCCCATCTTCACGCCGCTCTCCTTCGAAGTAGGCGCCTCCAGCGGCATGCTGGCGACGATAGCTTTCTTGGTGGTGTTCAGGGTGCTGATCAAGGATTTCTTTTGGATGGTCATGGGGCGCTCCTCAAATTTGTTTTGGATTGAATTCCATCACTCGGCTTTTCCTTTAGCACGAGCCATGCCAAACCCGAGGACTTAGTCTCGAAAGTCGCTAAGTCTAACAATCACAATTTCTTAGCGATTGTGGGGATGAATTTGGAATCAATTCCAGACGGTGAGTAATTCTCTTTCGGTCAATAATTAACCGCAGCCCGGTTAATTTTTAACCTTTCTATTCACCCCGCGGTTAAAGATTCAGCTTGCGGCATAGATATTTCATGCGCTGTGGATCCATGTTGAGAAGAGTGGCGGCCGCGGATTTCCTGCCTTCCGTCCGGCGAAGCGCGGCGTTGAGGTAGGCAATCTGGATTTTTTCCATCTCGGCGTCAAAGTCCACTCCCTCTTCGGGGATCAGGATGGCCTCATGGCTGGCGGCGCTTGAGCGGAGAAGCTGGTGCGGCAGGTGTTGGGCGGTGATCACCGGGACGTCGTTCATCACCACCATGCGCTGCACCACGTTCTCCAGTTCGCGAACGTTGCCCGGCCAGGAATAGTCCTCCATGATCTGCATCACGTCGGGCTGCAGCTGCTTGATCGGCTTTTTGTTGGCTGTACAGTAGATCCGCAGGAAGTGTTCCGCCAGCAACGGCACATCGCCATCCCGCTCCCGTAGCGGCGGAATCAGGATCGGCACGACGTTGATGCGGTAGTAAAGGTCCTCGCGGAAGCGGCCTTTCTGCATCATGTCTTCGAGATCATCGTTGGTCGCCGTGATCAGGCGGAAATCAATCTTGCGGGACGATCGT
This sequence comes from Candidatus Sulfotelmatobacter sp., assembly GCA_049590215.1. GTDB lineage: Bacteria > Acidobacteriota > Terriglobia > Terriglobales > Acidobacteriaceae > Sulfotelmatobacter. The sequence goes on from JBAWCJ010000428.1 coordinate 3,812, forward strand.
CCTCCCAGACGCTGCACTGAGCGGTCTTGCAAGATGCGCAGCAGCTTGCTCTGCAGCGGATGGTTCAGCGTCGTAATCTCATCCAGAAATAACGTGCCGCCATGCGCCATCTCGATCAGCCCGGGCTTGGCGCCCTCCGCTCCGGTGAAGGCTCCTCGTTCGTAGCCGAACAATTCCGACTCGATCAGGCTCTCGGGCAGGGCGGAGCAGTTCAGGCACACGAAGGGCTTGCCCTGCCGGTTTCCCGATTGCACGATGGCATGGGCGACGAGCTCCTTGCCCACGCCGCTCTCTCCCCGCAGCAGCACGCTGGCATTGCTGTCGGCCACGGCCTGGATTGCTCCGTAAACTTTCTGCATCCCCTCGCTGCCGCCGATCAGTCCGCAAAACGCCGACTTGCTTTCCACCTGGTCGAGCAGCCAGCGCCCTTCAAACTGCAGCGCGCGCTTCTCGATCGCTCCCAGCAGCACGCCGGCCAGTTGACTGAAGTCCATGGAATCGAGGAAGAACTCGTCCGCGCCCGCCTGGCTGGCCTTCAGCGGTATCTCGCTGTTGCTCGATTCCGTGATCGCCACCAGCACCACGTCTTCGCGCAGCCTGCGGATTTCCTGCAGTACCTCAGTGCCATCTGGCGCTCCCTCCCCGATGCAGTCGAGATCGAACACAATCCCCTGTATGCCCGGGTCATGCACTGCGGCCTGAATCTGCTCTTCCGTGCTGGCCAGCACGGTCCGGAAGGTGGGCGCAAGGTATCTGCCAATCTCGTGAAAAGAGGTCCCCTTCGCGGTGACAATTGCGACGGAGTACTTTTCTGATTCGGGTTGATTCGCGGGCAGCTGAAGGGATGCAGCCATGGTGGGCGCTCCGGTTGCGGATTATAGGTGAATTTCTCACCCTTGGGAATGCAAAAAATCACCTCATTTCACACCCCGACCTTTGCCTGGCGACCTGCCCGGATCGCGCAGGTTCCCAACTTCCAATCAGGTTTAACTTGACTTCGTCCTTGCCGGGAGTATTGTGGTGGCGTTCAGTCCGGCCCCAGTTGTGCGGGTCATTGGGGTGCGCTGAACCCGCGCATCCCATCCCCAAGAGCGCCGATCGTCGTCCGCAGATTCCCAACTAAGGAGGCCTGTCATGGCCGCTAATCCTATCCCAATCTCAGAATTAAGTCTGGAAACGGTAAAGGCGCCCGATGAGACCATCGTCCGCTGTGTCGGCAGAATCAATTCGAGTACTTCGGCCTTGTTCCAAACGACAGTCCGCAGTCTCATTCCAGGGAGCGAAAGCATTGTGTTGGACTTGACCGATGTGAGCTATATGGACAGCTCCGGCCTGGGCGCCATCGTGGGCCTTTACCTGTCGGCCAAGAGGCAGAATTGCACACTGAAGCTCGTCAACCTGAACCAACGCTTGCGGGAGCTCTTTCGCATTACCCAGCTGGCTTCGGTGTTCGAGGGACACGAAGACTTCCTCGGGCACACCCCCGATTGACAGGAGGGGTTCGCGGAACCCGTGGATGGCGCGAGATGCCGCGGTAGCCAAGCCCTCGGGATCCTGACACGGTCGGACGTTGTCTCCCGGGCCGACTGGGCTGGTTCCGCTGTAAACTCAGGTTCCGGTCTAAACTTGGAAAAGGCCGTTTTTCACACAGGAAACCCCATATTCTTGTCTTGACAAATTGTTACGCTCGGAACAAAATGCTAGGCCGGAAATTGGGAACCGGCTGAGAAGGCGCGTCCAGCCTTGGGTTCAGCGCGCTGGCGGCAAGCAAGTTGAACCGATTGAGTTGGAACGGAGAGCATATGGAAACGACAATTGGAGTATTCGCTTCGCGCGACGAAGCTGAAGGAGCGGTTAAAGAGTTACTGGAACGAGGCGTGCCTGAAGAGTCCATTGTTTTCCTGACCCGGTCGGAAAGCGAAGCCAAGACGATAGCCAAGGAACTCGGCACATTTGTAGGAGGTTTTCTTGGTGGGGCTGCCGGCGTGACCACGGGCGTGGTAGCTGCGTCGTTGCTTCTTCCTGGCATCGGAACGGTATTTGCGCTGGGCATCGGCGCCGCGGCGCTGCTGACCGGCGCCGGAGCAGGCGCAGGCGCGGGCTCTGCCCTCGGCTCGGGAACGCACGGCACCGACGCCCCGAAACCGACAGCGGTAGAAGATTGCGCTGAGGACATCACGTTCTTCCGCGAAGTTCTCAAGGAGGGACGTTCGCTGATCGTGGTTCGCACGGAATCGCAGGAACTCGCGACTGCAGCGTGCACAATTCTCGACCGGCGCGGACTCGGAATGCAAGGATCCGCTCCAATCAAGATGCAGGCCGCGACCCGCCAAGTGGGGGCAGTGACCGTGCTCGATGTCAGCGGCAGAATTACGCTCGGCGATGGAAATATCAGGTTGCGCGAGATTGTTCGCGATCTCTCAGAAAAGGGACAGAAGGCGATTGTGCTCAACCTGGGCGAGGTCAACTACATCGACAGTTCCGGGGTCGGCGAACTGGTCAAGGCTCACACAACGATTCGCAACCAGGGTGGGCAATTGAAGCTCGCCAACCTGACCAAGCGAGTTCACGACTTGCTGGAGATGACCCGGCTGTCTGCTGTTTTCGATATTCAGAAAGACGAGGCTAGCGCCATTGAGTCGTTTGGCAGCTCTTCGCAAGCAGTGGCTTAACAACAGACTGTAAACGATTCAGCGGTAAAAAGTTCAGAGCAGCGAGTCCCCCAACTCACTGCCTGAATTGGCCCTAGGAGTCCATGAAAATTGCCGGCGACAGGTCCCCCACCTGTCTTGCGTATTGAACAGCACAAAGTGATGAACTGCAGTCGCCCAGGTCAAGTGTTTGCCACCGGCCGTCAACGAGGCCGAAGATTCGAAAGTCCGAAAGCACGACTGGTAAGAACCAGCGTGAAGAAAAGGGGATATTTATGAAGCTAGGAGTTATGAGATTCTTCATTGCGGCCGCGACAGCGGTCTTGTTGGTTATTGCGGGGAGCACCGCTGCGTCGGCACAGTGTCCCGCCTCTACTACTTCTCCCAACTACACTCCAGATTTCTCGAACGCTTCGAACCAACTTTGCCTGACGCTGACCAGCGGTGGGGAGCCCAATGACGGTGGGTACCCTAATTTTGCACCGCCGGCTTCGCCTAGCGGGTCGGTTAACCCGGCTCTACCTGTACCCACGAACGTGTCGAAGGTGCTGCGTCTGACGCAAAATGCGACCTTTACAACGGGGTCTGCGTTTTTCACTGCTCCGCAGCCGGTTGCCGGTTCTTTTTCCACTACTTTTACTTTTCAGATGAGTGACTCCAACACGTCCACGACCGCCGATGGAATTGCTTTTGTAATTCAGAGTTCGGCAGTGACCGCCCTTGACCCAGACGCTGGAGGCAACACGGACGGTTGCAGCATTGGATACGGTGATTCGTTTGCTACTGATGACTGTACGCCTACCACTGGCGGTATCCCAAACAGTATGGCGATAGAGTTCGATCCCTACCAGAACGCCGATGATCCGAACAACAACCACGTTGCGATTCAAAGTTGCGGTAGCGCTACGGCCAACAGCTCCGATAACCTGGTGGGCGGTGTGCTCGGCGAACCCGCTCCCTGCAATATCGCAATAAACCCTCTCACCGGGACGGGGAGCGGGTTAATAAGTCCGATTACCGGATTGCCGATCACTTTGGCCGACGGAAGCGTCCATTCGGTGACGATCACCTATACTCCATCTACCCTGACAACCTGTAATCCTGTTCCGAGCGGGCCGCAGGCCCCCGGCGGTTTGCAGCCCGGGATTCTCGGGGACTGCAGCAGCATCGACGTGATTTTGGATGGCGCCGATTTGTTTCCCGGCGGCGTCCTAGTTGACCTGAGCACCTTGCTGGCTCTAGGCCCCGGCAACACCGCCTGGGTGGGGTTCACGGCGGCAACCGGGGGGTCTGATGACAATCAGGACATCCTGAGCTGGACGTTCACGCCTCAGGCTCAGACCGTGGTCGTTTCGCAAAGCGCCCCAGCGATTGTTTCCTTTCCGAACGCTTCCGGCACCAGCGTCTACTCCTATACGGCACAGCTGACGGCCCCGTACGCGACTCCAGCTGTGACGGTCCAGCCGATACTGCTGACTCAACGAGCTTGCGACGCTCTGGTGCAGGTGAACTTCCCGACTGCCCGTTGCTTTGTCTACCAGAACGCTGAAAATATGGGCGTTGACGAGTCCGTCGTATTCGCGGTTACGTGCCCTGAAGCCTCCGGCGGAACGTGCGGCTCGAACCTCAACCCGTTCGATGCGACCCTTGGTACTGGCTTCTCGTTCTTGTATTCCGACAACCCGCTGTTCGTCTACCCGGGGCTTGACCTCATTGTCAACCCACTGCCCGGTTGGGTTAAGTGGCCGCTGCCGCCGTTACCCACTCCTGTGAGCCCGATCAGCCCACCCGCGAAGGGCAGCATGAGCAACCAGATTGTCTCTTTCTCGGTAGTGGCAGATCCGGGTGGTAAAACTGTCGGCGGCTCCGGCGGCGGGGCTTCCTACTGGGTGGCCACATACGACATGGCGGACGAGGTCGGGCCAGGTCTTCAGGCCGGGCCAGGGATCACGATCACGTCTCCGAGTTCCTCAGCGACTTACAATCCGAACACAACGGTCGCGGCGACCTACACCTGCAGCAATCCTTCCACATCACAACCGCTTAGCAGCCCGACGGGTCCCTACCTGACGGCGGCAAGCTGCACGCAAGCTACGGGCACTCAGACCTCGTGCTCGTTTACTCCGATCGTCGGGCCGGGCAACCTGGGTGGGCGGTCATGCACCGGCACCTTCGTTACTCCCAGCAAGAAGGGAACGTATATTTTTGGCGTGACGGGAGTCGACTCCGGCGGGAACCAGAACCTGGGTGCGGTTACGTATAAGGTCAACTAAGCGAATACGTAACTGATTTCTCGAGGAAACTACTCGAAGTCAATAACCATCGGGTGCCGCGAAAGCGGCACCCGTTTTTTTGTGTTTTGGCTGCTCTTGCGTTCTAGCTCTTGGCCGCTTGCGTCTCGCGGGTGGACTCGTCGTAGATGACTTTAAAGTCTGAGCGCTGTAGCAGCTTCTCTGCCCCGGGATCCTTCTTCATCGCATCCAGCAGGCGCAGCGCTTCGCGATAGTGATCCTGAGCATCGCTACGATTGCCGGAATCTCGCTCAATTGTGGCCAACAGATACTGCGCCCGCGCGCTCAGCGGCTGCATTCCGAGCTTTTCCGAGAGCAGCAAGGCGCGCTCCAGTTCCTGCCGGGCATGGGAGAAGTCGCGGTTCTGCATCATGGCGTACGCCATGAATACGGAACACTCGACCGAGATGTACTTCAACCCTAGGTCGTTGGCCTGCTGAACCAAGTGCCGCAGGCTGGAAACGGCTTCCCCTGCACGTTTTTCCTGAACTTCGACCTTAGCCAGGTTAGCCTTTGCAATCAGAATCGTGTCCGGTTCCTTGCTGTGCGCGGCGGCCTGCAGAGCTTGCGCATACGAAGCGTGCGCAGATTTGTAATCCCCGTGGTAGAAGTATGTATCGCCCTGGAATCCCAACGTTTCCGCTACCATGCCGTCAGACTTCAGTTCGCGCGAGAGGCTGAGTGCCTCGTCCAAATCATTCTTTGCCTCGTCTCCGCGTCCCGCCAGGGTAAGTGCCTCGGCGGAACCGCCTAGCATCTTGGCCATCCAGAACGTCTTGTCTTTGATGTTGCGGAAAGCCTTAAGGGCTTCCTGCTTGGAATTGATGGCTGCCCCGAACCGTCCTTGGTAATCAAACAGCGTGCCCAGGCTGTAAGATTCAATGGCCGCACCGCGCGGGTCGTCCATGCTGCGGCGCAAATCCAGCGCCCGCAGGTAATAGGAAATGGCCTGATCGTACTGGCCCATATCGGCCGAGGTCCCGCCCAGGTTGTGGACAGCCTCAACGATGTCTTGCGGCACTTTCGATTTCTCGCGCAGCTGCAGCGCCTGTTGGAAGTAGGTAAGCGCATCCTCATACTGGCCCTTTTCCGAATACGCCGTCCCAATGTTGTTCAGACAGATAGCCTGCAGACTTTCATTGCCAAGATCGCGCTGCAATTGCAATGCTTCCTTGTACATTTTCAGCGCCTGGTCATAGTCGCTGCTGCCATCGTAGAAATTGCCCAAATCGATCAGACTATCGCCGAGGCCGCGCTTGTCCCCGATTTGACGCCGAACCTGCAGTGCCTCCTGGAAGTTGGCCAGAGCCTCTTTGGGTTTGCCGAGCACCGCTTGCACCGAGGCCATCTCATTCAGGCTGAGCGCGAGGCCGCGCTTTTGGCCGATGCGCCGCCAGATGGCAAGCGCTTCCTCTTCGTTGCGCATGCTTTCCTCGGGCTTGCTCAACATCACATAAGCCACCGCCATAAAGTGCAAGCTGGCAGCCTTTTGCTCCTGGTTGTCCATTTGAATGGACAAGGTATAGGCGCGGTTCAGGGGGTCGAGGCTGCCTTGCGGGTCGCCGCTTTTGAGGGCTATTCGCCCCATCTCGAGAGTCGCCATGATGTTCTTTGGATTCGCGCTTAAAAGCTTCTGATAGTATTCCCGAGCTTTGGCTAGATTTCCGGAATCCTTATAGAGGCTGGCCAGCGCCGATTGCACGTCAAAGTTATCCGGCGATGCCTGGGCTAGGGTTTCGTAGGCCTTGATTGCCTCCGGATAGTTCTTGGTAGCCTGGAAACGAACGGCAGAGATCAAATATTTTTCAGCCTCAG
>JBAWCJ010000429.1:0-7756 GCA_049590215.1 Candidatus Sulfotelmatobacter sp.
CCTCCGGGGACGATTGAGTGGGAGTAGGGCGTTTAGCAGCTGGCGGAGCTTCGCGAGCGGGTCTGAGATTGATCCCACCCCGGAGCCGGCTAGCCTGGAATAAAACCGATGTTCTGCAGTTCTTTACGGAGGGCTTGAGGATCGGTGAAGAGGATGCCGTGCATGCCGAGGGCGGTGGCGGTTTCTACGTTGGGTTGCAGGTCGTCGATGTAGATGGCATGGGCCGGATTGATGGCGAAGGTTTGAAAGAAAAGCTCATAGAAACGCGGGTCCGGTTTCAAAAGGCGGACTTCGCCTGACAGTAGAACTCCGCGAAACCATTTCAAGAAATCGAAGCGCTTCAGAGCTGTCGGGTAAGTTTCGGTAGACCAGTTGCTGAGGGCATAGAGAGGAACTTCGCGAGAACGCAATTCGGAGAGAAGGTCGACCGTGCCATGGATCGGGCCACCGAGCATTTCATCGTAGCGATGCCTCCAAGCGTCGATCAACGGGGACTTATCGGGATGCATCGACGTGAGTAATGCGCAGGCTTCGGCTAAAGTTCGTCCGGCATCTTGCCGGGCGTTCCAGGAAGGAGTACAGACTGTGGAGAGGAAGTGCTCCATCGCCTGGTCGTCTCCAACGAAGAGTTTGCGGTAGAGGTAACGCGGATTCCAGTCGATAAGCACACCGCCAAGATCGAATACCGCTACCGAGCGATTAGCCGTCATGCTTGTAATTCTATCGAATGAATGCTTTCAGGACTGATCGCGGTGCACGGTGTCCATGGAGAAGGCGGGGAGGCACACGGCGATGTATTCAGCTCCTCCTTCGCGGGGGGTGGAGTAGCGGACCCATTCGCCGGCATATGCGATTACAGCTTGTCCGGCGGCGACGTCGATGGAACCGTTTTCGTGCTCGACGTGCAGCGTGCCTTTGAGGACGATGGTGAACTCGTCGAAGTCGGGAGCCTGGCCGGGTTCGAGCCATCCGGCAGGGCTGCGCATGTGGGCTACGCTGGCGGACGAAGTTTTGGAATTGACGCGGCCGATGTATTCGTCGATCAGCTTGGGTTTGTTGCCGGCGGATTGGATGCGTGTGGGCTGGGGAATTAGGGTCGGCATGGTTGGTCCTGGTTGTGAGTATGAATGTTATTAAATCATGGGAGTTGCGGTCGGCGCTCCCGGTTACGGGGTGGGACGTATCGGTTACAATCTTCGCTTATGTTCTATCGTTCGGATAATCGATCGCCCGATCAACTGCGGCCGGTCTCCATCGTTCGCGACTTCATTACGACGGCAGAGGGGTCGGTGCTGATTGAGGTAGGAAACACGCGCGTGATTTGCACGGCATCGATTGAAGAGGCAGTGCCTTTGTTTATGCGCAATAGCGGCAGAGGATGGATTTCCTCCGAGTATGCGATGATTCCGCGGGCAACGCTGACGCGGACTCCGCGGGAAGTGGTGAAGGGTCGGCCGAGCGGACGGACGCATGAGATCCAGCGGCTGATCGGGCGGTCCCTGCGCGCCGTGACTGACTTGACGCGGCTGGGCGAGCGGACGGTGTGGATCGATTGCGACGTGATTCAGGCCGATGGTGGGACGCGGACTGCTTCCATTACGGGGGCGTTTGTGGCTTTAGGACTTGCTTTGGAGAAGTTGGTGGAGGCTGGGACTTTGACTTCGGTTCCGCTGAGGGACTTTGTTGCGGCAGTCAGTGTGGGGATTGTGGATGGGGAGGTCCTGCTTGATCTTTGTTATGAGGAAGACTCGCGGGCTGACGTGGACATGAATTTTGTAATGACCGCCGGGCACAAGATGGTGGAAGTGCAGGCTACGGCGGAACGGCAGGCTTTTGATGAAGGGCAGTTTGCCAAGATGCTGGGGTTTGCTCGGTCGGGGGTGCAATCGCTGATTGCCAGACAGCAAGGGATTTTGAGCGGGTTGACTTTGCGGCAGTGAGGAGCGGCTCTCGCAACGCTCGCTGAACAGCCGAGGCGGCTTTTCCCACGTCGGCTCCTTCCTACGTCTGTCGTGCTGTGGCTACCGCTTCTGCGTTGCTACCCATTCGTGGATTCTGGTGGATAGCACATCCATCGGCAGAGCGCCGGCGCCTAGGATCTCGTCGTGGAACTTGCTCAGGCTGAATTTGTCGCCTAACTGATCTTTGGCGTACTGGCGCAGCTCTAGAATCTCTAATTGGCCGATCTTATATCCCAGAGCTTGGGCGGGCCAGGCCATGTAGCGGTCGGTCTCGCTCTGCACTTCGGCTTCGTCGATCGCGGAATGGTCGTGGAAGAAATCTACTACTTGCTGGCGGGTCCAGTGCTTGTAATGGAAGCCGGTGTCGACGACGAGGCGGATAGCGCGCAGCATGTCGTCCTGCAGGTGACCGTAATAGCTGTAGGGGTCCTGGAAAAATCCAACTTCTTTTCCTAAGCGTTCTGCATACAGAGCCCAACCCTCGGTGTAGGCGGTGTAGTACTCGTTCTGGCGGAAGGGTGGGAGTTGCGGCAGTTCCTGGGCGATGGCGATCTGCAGGTGGTGGCCTGGGATGCCTTCATGGTAAGCCGTGGTTTCAAAGTCGAGCGTGGTGCCCTTCTCGAAGTTGCCGGTATTCACCATAACGTGAGCGGGGCGCGAGCCGTCTTGCGCTCCCGGAACATAGTGCGTGGCGGCGTCTTTCTCGCTGGATTCCCCGATGGACATGACCTCCACCTTCGCTTTGGGAAGACGTCCGAACATCGCCGGCAGCTTCAGGTACATCTGATCAATGTATTTTTGATAGAGGTCGAGGATTTCCTGGCGCGAATGTACGTGGACTTTAGGATTGCTTGGGAGCGAGGCGGTGAAGCGTTTGAGGTCTTTGTAGCCGAGTTGATTCACCACCTGGAGCATGCGGGCTTCGATCTCTTTGACCTGAGCGAGACCGATCTGGTGAATTTCTTCGGGCGTGAGATTGGTCGTGGTGCTTTCCTTCACGCGGAAGGCGTACCGCTCCGGGCCGTCGGGCAGCGCCCAGATGCCGGGCTCGGTGCGACCTTTCGGCGCGTACTCATCGCGGACGAAGCTGGTGAACTTTACATAAGTAGGAAGCACGGATTCGCGGATCGCGGCCAGGCCCTGCTCGCGTAAACGCTTCTGGTCGGCGGGTGGGATGGAATCGGGGAACTTGGCGAAAGGCTGCGCGAACGGCGAGTCCTCGGGCGCTTTGGTGGCGAGGCCATTGCACTGCACAACCACCTTCTCAAGCAGGACGCGAGGGGGCATCAGGCCCTCAGCCATGCCTTTACGCATCTGGATAACGGTCTCGTCGAAGGCGCGGGGAAACTGCCGCAGCCGCGAAATGTAGTCGTCGTAGTCCTTGACGTTCTCGAAAGAGAGGACGGTCACGAGCTCCGGAAGCTCGATGGGGAGACCGTCGACCTGCGAAACCGGCATTTCCCAAGGCTTGAAACGGGCTCCCTCGAGGGCCATGCGGAGGTCGCGGACCATCAGAGTTTTGTTTAGGGCTTCCTGCTCGGGGAATCCAGTGGTGTCGATGGCTTCGAAGCGCGTGAGGTACTTTCTGCTCTGTTCCAGATCGTCATCGATGGCTTTCTGTGACAAGTCGTCGATCTTGTCATTCCAGCGCTTGTCTCCGAGGATGGAAGCGTAGATGGGACTGGTCCGGAGGGTGTACTCCCAGCGTTCAGCGAGAAGATCGTTCAGAGCTTTTCTTCGTGCTTCAACATCAGACTGCGGCGGCGCCGCGAGGACGGTCGAACACAGCAGGGAGATGAGCAAAGCCAACAGTACCGGGGATCGCATTCAGTGAGACTCCTTATGCATTGGTTAGACGGCACTCTCGTTCGGACATGCGGGCAGCGTCGATGATTGTACACGGAACCCTCTGACGCTATCGGTTCGACTTATCACAAGGAGGGAGGTTAGCACCGGCTCGAAGGACTTCTCTCTGTTAATCTTATTTCTTTCAAGGAAGCACCTTCAGTCTTGCGAAAAATCCTCATTCTCATTGTTCTGATTCCCCTGCTAGGTGGGCTGGGCTGGTGGTATCTGCGCGAGCAGGCTCTGCCGGATTACGGGCCCGCGTACCGCGAGTATGCCTACGTCACTAACGGGAAGAGCAATACGGTGAGCGTGATTGATCTGCGGACGTTTGAGCCGGCAAAGACCATTGCCGTGGGCGTGGAGCCGACCGGGGTCGCGGCCAACAGCAAGAAGAACGAAATCTATGTGGTCAACTCGGGGTCGAACAACGTCAGCGTGATCGACGCCGAGAAGAACGCGGTGGTGGCGACCATCGGAGTTCATGGAAGGCCGTACTTCATCGACGTTTCGGAAGATGGCAAGCGCGGTTATGTGGCGAATTCGGGGTCGGCTAATGTTTCGGTGATCGATCTCGATAGGAAGATTGTGATCGGCAATGTGCGGGTGGGCGCTGCGCCGGGACTGGCGCGGGTTTCGCCGGATGGTGCGAGTGTGGTCGTTTCGAACCGCGGCGACAATACAGTTTCTGTGATCGACGCGAAGCTGTTGCGAGTGCGGGCGACCTTGGCGGTTTGTCAGCAACCGGAGGACATCGCGATCCTGCCGGATTCGAGCAAAGCGTTTGTGGCGTGCTCGGGGTCGTCGCAGGTTGCGTCCATTGCTTTAGCGAGGAGCGACAAGAGCGGTGAGGGGGCAAGCGACCGGGTACTGGCGCTGCTCGATGTGGGGCGGACCCCGGTGAGCCTGGCGTTAAAACCCGATGGCGGCGAACTGATCGTGTGCGATTTTGATTCCGACAGCATTTCGATCATCGAGACGGGAACTAATGAGGTCAGCGGCAGCGTGCTGATCGGGCAGCATCCGGCCCACGCCGTGGTGACGCTGGATAATTCGCGCCTATACGCGAGCAACTTCGGGTCGGACAGTGTTGCGGTCTACGACATTGACCTGGGCCGGAGGATTGCGACTATGGGAGTGGGCAGCCATCCCGATGCCCTCGCGCTGTCGCAGGATCAGAGGTATGTTCTGGTGCTGGACACGCAAGCGGGTGACGTTACAGTGATTCAGAAGCGCACGCCGCGCAAGCTGGAGCCTACGGAATATTCGCTGTTGACCATGATTCCGGTCGGGATGCAGCCGAACGGTATTGTGGTAAAGGCGTTCATGAGGACCGGGCCGGGGAATCGATAGGAGTTCCAACGCAACATCGACGTTATTGTGTCTCTACCGGTTTGGCGCAGAATCTGTCTAACGCTGCTTTCAGGTCGGCGGCTATGGCTGGGGCTTCGCGGGATTCGATGTCGCGGCGTGCCATCATGTAAACGAGTTGGCCGTCGCGGAGAATCGCGATTGACGGGGAGGACGGAGGATGTCCCGTGAAATAACTGCGGGCGCGTTCGGTAGCCTCAGCGTCCTGCCCGGCAAACACGGTGTATGCCTGATCGGGATGCATGGCTTTCTCCAGAGCCATACGAACAGCGGGGCGCATGCGGCCAGCGGCGCATCCGCAAATGGAGTTCACTACCACCATGGTTGTACCCTGCTGCGCTTTCAGTGCTTGGTCCACGGCCTCGGGGGTACGCAGTTCCTCGATGCCCAGGCGGGTTAACTCTTCGCGCATGGGAATAACCATAATTTCTGGATACATTGGTGTGCTCCTTGGCTTCTTCCATTGATTCTATCTTAGAAGTGGAAAGTTAACGGTGCCACAAATAAGAAGCGAACCCAACGCGCAACTATTGCATCGCGAAGGTGTTTCAGTTCGCAGTTGCGCGAGGTGGTCAGGTTGCGCATCGTATGGGTTTTTGGCAACCGCGGCTTTGCTGCCGTTGGCACAATTCGCGTTTGCGGGCTGCTGTTGTGAGCAACCCCTGGGCGAGTCCCGGCAACGAACTTGGACGCATTTATACGCGGAGTAATGGCCGGAGTGATCGCGAGGAAAGATGGACCGTCAATATTTAGTGGTTGAAACCATGAGGAGGAACATTCGCTGATGAATAGCACGTCACGTCTGGTTAGTTCACTTTTCCTGGCTGCCGCCCTGGCTTCTTCCGCGTTGGGCACGGCCTGCGCACACCACTACTACCGGGTCTATGACCCTTACTACAGCGACTATCATGTCTGGAACGATACTGAGGTCACCTATTACCATCAGTGGGCCCACGAAAATCACCGCGACGAGAATAGAGACTTTCGCAAACTGCCCCCCGCGGAACAGAAGGAATACTGGACCTGGCGACACAGCCACGGCGACCACCACTAGATAAGCGGGGCAGTCGATCAGCCAGGGTTTGTTCCACCCCCCCGACTGCCCGCTCGGATTCCTCTGACCCGTCCCCGGTGTCGCGGGCGGCGGGCCTGGGTCGCCGGCCGGTATTTCGCCAGGCAGGTTTCGGTTAGTCACTGATTTGTCCATTTGTGTTCTAATGCTGCCTTCCTGCTCACCCTAGGAGGCTGCATGTGCAAATTGGCTCGCTCCCGACTGTTGGTCGCAATCTTTGTGGCGTCCGCAGTGTCGGCCTGGGCACAGATTGCGCCGCCCGCCGATCTGGATACCTTCGTCGCCAATTCCATGAAGGTCTTCGACGTCCCGGGAATGGCTATTGCCATTGTGAAAGATGGCAAGATTGTCCTGGCGAAGGGCTATGGTGTGCGCAAGTTGGGCGACGCGGCACCGGTCGACGAGCACACTATGTTCGGCATCGGCTCGAACACAAAAGCTTTTACCACCGCCGCACTCGCAACCTTGGTGGATGCGGGCAAGCTTTCGTGGGACGATCCTGTCTATCAACGTCTTCCCGGCTTCGTGATGTATGACCCCTATGTTTCGCACGAGATGACCATTCGCGATCTGCTGACTCACCGCAGCGGCATGGGATTGGGCGAAGGGGATCTGCTGTTCTGGCCGACAACCACATACACGCGCGACGAGATCATTTACAAGTTGCGCTTCATGAAGCCGGCGGCCAGCTTCCGCAGCCACTACGCATACGACAACCTGTTGTATATGACAGCGGGGCAGATCATACCTGCAGTAACGGGCGTCTCCTGGGACGACTACATTCGCCAGCACATCTTCGCGGCGCTGGGAATGAACAACTCGAACGTTAGCACCGCGGCCTTCAAACCTGGCGACGATTATGCCTTCCCGCACTCGCGCGTGGATGGCAAGCTGCAGGTCATCCATTTCGAAGTGCTCGACAACGTGGGTCCGGCGGGATCCATTAATTCTTGCGCGGCCGATATGGCGAAATGGGTACAGTTACAGCTCAACCGCGGAAGATTCGGGGACCGCGATGGGCGCTTATTTAGCGAGCAGGAATCGAAGGAAATGTGGTCGCCGCAGACGATTCTGCCGATCGGAAACTATGCGCCTCCATTGGCCGGACTGAAACCAACCTTCGCCGATTATGCCTTGGGCTGGGGTCTGCGTGACTATCATGGCCGCAAACTTGTCGGCCACACCGGTGGCGTGGCGGGCTTTGTTTCACGCGTGATGCTGGTGCCGGAGGAAAATCTTGGGGTCGTGATCTTGACCAATGCGGAGCAAACTGGCGCGTTCGATTCCATCCTTTATCACGTGCTCGATCACTATTTCGGCTTGCCGCCGACCGACTGGATTGCCGCTTTCAAGTCCGTGAAAGATACGGATGAAAAAGACGCGGCGGAGGCGATGAAGAAAGCAGAAGGCGCCCGTGCAGCCGACTCCAAACCTTCTTTGCCGCTGGAGAAGTATGCCGGGACCTACAACGACGCCTGGTATGGACCGATCACGATCCACGGAGAAA
>JBAWCJ010000430.1:0-2075 GCA_049590215.1 Candidatus Sulfotelmatobacter sp.
ACCAGTATTTGCCGTAAGCACATGGACAGGACTCGCGCACCTGATAGCTTTCAGCGTTGCCATGACGCTGGTGTCGGTGCCGCTCGCTTTCATCCAGATTGTTCCCTGGCGACTGGTGATCATCGGCGCATTTCTGGTAACGCTGGCGTATTTGGCCGTTGCGGATTGGCTGTACATGGCGCGTCTCGCTGGCTACGTCTGCATCACCGAAATGCCCGACACTCCTGTTGCATCTACGTCAATCCCAATTCCTCCATCACCGGCGCCGGACCGCACCGCCATCGACCGTGACGAAACCATCCTCAGCGATGTTCCGAACCTTGCCGTAGAAACGTAGATTGCAGCGTCTCGACGATCTAGTTCTTTACATGCGCCAGCCGATTTGAGAAACTCATCAGTGGAACCCCAATCCAGGCTTAACGAATCGATCGTCATCCTCGACTTTGGCGCGCAGTATACGCAGCTCATCGCGCGCCGTATCCGCGAACAGAATGTTTTTTCGGTGGTGCTACCCTGCACGGCGTCGCTTGACGAAGTCAAGAGTTGCTCGCCTGTCGGCATTGTGCTCTCGGGAGCGCCGTGGTCGGTCTACGACAAAGATGCACCGCCGGCGGACACCGGCGTCTTCGAGCTGGGGCTCCCGGTGCTTGGCATCTGTTATGGGCTGCAGTTCATGGTGCACACTCTCGGAGGCAAGGTCCGTCCCGCACACAAGCGCGAATACGGGCACGCGGAAGTTGATATTGTCGCTGAATCGATCTTGTTTCAGGGCCTGGCCAAGCGGCAAGCGGTGTGGATGTCGCACGGTGACGAGGCGCTGGAACTGCCTCCGGGGTTTGAGCTGACGGCGAAGACTTCGCATGCCGTGGCTGGAATTCAGAATGTCGAGAAGAGATGGTTCGCGGTGCAGTTCCATCCTGAAGTTCATCACACGCGAAACGGCACGGAGATTCTGCGCAATTTTGTCTTTCAGATTTGCGGGGCCAAGCCCTTGTGGACACCGCAGCACTTCATCGATTCGACGGTTGAGCAGGTCAGGGAGCAAGTGGGCAAGGGACGGGCGATCTGCGCGCTTTCGGGCGGAGTAGATTCCTCGGTTGCGGCAGTGCTGGTCGATCGGGCTCTGCGCGATGCTCGGGGCAAGTCGCGACTGACCTGCATTTTCGTAAACAACGGGGTGCTGCGCAAGAACGAGTTTGAGAAAGTGCAGAAGACTTTGCACGACAAGTTGGGGCTGCGGCTGGATGCGGTGGACGCTACGGGGCGTTTTCTCGGGAAGCTTAAAGGCGTCAGCGATCCCGAGAAAAAACGGAAGATCATAGGGAACGAATTCATTAAAGTATTCGAGAGGGAGGCGCGGCGCATTGAAAAAGAAGAAGGCAAGGTGAATTGGCTGGTGCAAGGGACGCTTTATCCGGATGTGATCGAGTCGCGCTCTGTGCGCGGGCCGTCGCAGGTAATCAAGTCGCATCACAACGTGGGCGGGCTGCCAGAAAAAATGAAGCTGAAGCTGATCGAGCCGCTGAAAGATTTGTTTAAAGATGAAGTCCGCAAGATCGGCCGCGACCTGGGCATGCCGGAAGAAATTTTGCAGCGTCAGCCGTTCCCGGGGCCTGGGTTGGCAGTGCGCGTGTTGGGAGAAGTCACGCCGGAGCGGCTCGCGTTATTGCGCGAGTGTGACGACATTGTGGTGACGGAGATCAAGAATGCCGGCCTCTATACGAAAATCTGGCAGTCGTTTGCCGTGCTGCTGCCGGTGATGTCGGTGGGCGTGATGGGCGATATGCGGACTTACGCTTACACATGTGCGATCCGGGCGGTGAGTTCTGAAGACGGCATGACTGCCGACTGGGTGGAGCTGCCGCACGAGGTGTTGAAGACAATTTCTTCCCGGATTGTGAATGAGGTGAAGGGCGTGAACCGCGTGGTGTACGACGTTACTTCCAAACCTCCGGGGACGATTGAGTGGGAGTAGGGCGTTTAGCAGCTGGCGGAGCTTCGCGAGCGGGTCTGAGATTGATCCCACCCCGGAGCCGGCTAGCCTGGAATAAAACCGATGTTCTGCAGTTCTTTAC
>JBAWCJ010000431.1:0-6577 GCA_049590215.1 Candidatus Sulfotelmatobacter sp.
ATCCGGCCACTCTGCTTCCGTAACCTGTTACCCGTCCTGAGAGCGTGCCATAGTGCATATATCTTATGACCCACTTCCCCCAACCGCACCCTTCGCGGCGCGCGGCCCGGGTCCAGCTTGGGGCTTCTGTCCTGGCTGCGATTCGTTTCGAGGATGGCCGGCACGCTAACGCTAAACTCCAAACCATTTCGGCGACGGGCGGATTGCTGCGACTGCCGCGTCCGTTTGCCGAGGGCGATTTCGTCGAAGTAGCGTTTCAAACGCAATCCGGCCCAGTGCGCGCCATGGCCGAGATACTCAGCCCCATGGGGAAAACGAAGGACGGAGTGCTCCAACCGTTCCGCTTCGTCGCGCTCGAAGATGACGATAACCGCCGCCTGCGCACGTCTCTTGATCACGTGACCGATCGGAGCCTGCTGGGGTTGAAGTCGTCGGCATTCAACGTGCCGAGGACGATCTAGCAGGCGCAGAATCTGTCGCGATGATACAGAACAGCGACCACCGGGGCTGAAGCCAGCATCATTTACGACGCTTGACGCGGCGCTGAAGCGCCGCTCTTCCACGTCACTGCACGCGCTCGTGAGTTTTTCCGCAACCTGTTAGGTTCCGCCTCGCTCTCGCTATACTGTTCACGATGACGCGAGAGATCACCACACGCTCAGCCGAGGAAACGATTGCCTTCGGACGCACGCTGACGGAGATGCTGGTTCCACCGAAACTGGTTCTGCTGCGCGGCGATCTTGGCGCGGGGAAAACCACGCTGGTCAAGGGAATCGCCGCGGGATTCGGAGCGGCGGAAGAGGAAGACGTCACCAGTCCAACCTTCACGCTGGTGCATGAGTATCGCGGGCCGCGAGCCAACCTTTATCACATCGATCTTTACCGCGTGGATACGCCGCGCGAATTGGAGACGCTCGGGCTGGATGATCTGCGTGCCGAAAAGGGCAGCGTTTTGCTGATTGAGTGGGGAGAGAAGTTTCCGCGGTTGGTGCGGGAGCGGGATGTGGAAATTTCTTTGGAGCGAGACGGGGAGAACGGACGGAAGATCAGGATTAGGGGCCGATGAGCCTGATGCCAGTGGCGGCTGGCCGGTTACGGTGAGTGTAATCGCCCGTTAACAACAGGTAGCTAGTAGGACCGTTGCGCCTGACCATCCGATATCAGGAATCGGGCTGAGGTCTCGTGAGATTCACGACCACCATCTAGGATGACGACATTACCCTTGCCCTCCAACAGGCCGCCATTGGGAGCGGGAGTATAGGTTACTTGGTCAGCGTAAATGGTTAGCAAGTTGTAAGTACCGAATTGGCGCTCGCAGGCGGCACGATTTTCGGTTGCAATTGAGCACAGCTGTGGAAATATCCCGCCGATGGCGACCTCGAAGGGCACACCGTCCTCGGAGGGCAAGGGGAAAAAGTCCCGACCCTGACAATGCTCATCCTTTTTTTCTTCCTCTTGGGGCGTTGGTGGTCTGCCATCAGGGGTGACAACGAGAACGCCCCCGCACCCGACGGCATTCACATAAAGATCTACAACCACAGCCATCGGCCTCGTTACGCGAAGAACGCGGGGGCGAGAGAGACGCGATACTGGCGTGATCCCCGAAGTAGATGAACCTGAGACAGCCACCTTCCACACACCCAGAGGAAGATCGGCTTCGTAACGACAAACCGCGCCAACTCTCGCTGACGCCTTCGAGGGTCCCTCGAACGCCACCCAGTTCCCACCTATCGGAGTCCCTAACCGAGTGACCGTTCCTGAGATGTGAAATGTTGAGTCCCGATTCGATTGGGCTGGGACTGCCGCGCATAAGACCAGAAACGCTACAGAAAGGACGTAGGGTGAGATATGCCGCTGCATTGCACTGCAATAATATCCCTAACGGGTCAGTTGGTGCTAAGTCTCCATTACACTCATCGACGCGAGGAGCGGACCAATACCCTATTCCGCGTCTCCGGCTAAGCTCCGAGTAGGACGACCCAGCTGCGATGGCCTTCTAGAACCCCATGATGTTGTACCCGCAATCCACGTAGATGACTTCGCCGGTGATGCCGCTACTGGCGTCGGAGGCGAGGAAGACTCCGGTCGAGCCGACTTCGGCAATATCGACGTTGCGGCCTAGCGGGGCGTGTTCGGCGTGGGCCTTAAGCATGTCGCCGAAGCCTGAGATGCCGCGTGCGGCGAGGGTTTTCACCGGTCCGGCGGAGATGGCGTTTACGCGGATATTCTTTTTTCCCAGATCGTAGGCGAGATAGCGCACCGAGCATTCCAGTCCAGCCTTGGCTACAGCCATCACGTTGTAGCGCGGGACGACTTTCTCGGACGCGTAGTAGGTCATCGTGATGATGGATCCTCCATCTTCCATGAGCGGCGCCGCGGCGCGTGCAACCGCGATCAGCGAATACACGCTGACATCGAGTGCGATGCGGAAGCCTTCGCGCGTGGTATCGAGGAATTCGCCTTTGAGTTCGTCGGCGGGAGCGTAGGCTACTGAATGCACGAGCGTGTGCAGCTTGCCGTGGCGCTCTTTGAGCGTGGCGAATAGGCGGTCGATTTCTTCGTCTTTGGAAACGTCGCACATGTAGGCTTCGGCGCCGGGCAGAGAGAGGATGAGATCTTTCGCTTCCTGCTCCAGGCGCTCGTTCTGGTAAGTGATGGCCAGCTTCATGCCGGCGGCGTGCAGGCCCTGGGCAATGGACCAGGCAATCGAGCGCTTATTGGCGACTCCGAAGACGACGCCGTTACGGCCTTGCAGGTCTGAGGACATGCGTGCTCCTTGGAATGGGAAAGAATAACAGCGAAGAGCTCGGATTTACCACAGGGCGGGCGTTGGTCAGCGTCGCGACTCTGGCTGACGCTCCACGATCGTGCCGGCGGAGATCCTTCCGCGCGCGAAGCAGAGCGCGCGCTGTCGGGATGACATCGCGATGGTTCTCCCTAAGTTTGGGTAGTGATTCGATTTCATTCAACTGCTCTGACTTCTTCGACTGCGATGACTGTTCCCACGGGCCAGCTCGCGGCCACAAACGCCAAGCCGTAAACGCAGGCCAGGATAGCGAAGGCGGCGACCAGGCTGACTTTGTGCGCGACTGCGCCGACGGCTAGGGCAAGCACCAGTTGCAGGAACGTGCCGAAAAAGTAGAAAGCGTTCTGCACGCGCCCCATCAGATGTTGTGGGACCATCTCCATCAGGCTGGTATTCATGGCGATGCCGCCGACACCGCGTGCCGATCCCATCACCGCGTACAGCAGGATGGCGACGACCAGCCAGTGCGAGACCGGAGCGCAAACCACGCAGGCGGCGATGATCGCCATGGAAAACGCCACCGAACGACGTCCGCCGAGACTTGCGATGATAGCCGGTGCATACAAGGCGCTGAGAAATGCGCCGGTGCCCCATCCGGCGTTGAGCCATCCGTAGCCGACGGCGCCAGCGTGGAAAACGCGCTCGCTCAGAGATGGTGTGACCACGACTCCGGTGATCATGGCGCCGAGAAACAGAGCCCAACTGATGCCGAGCAGCACGACGGCACGATGGTCGCGAAGAAAGTGCAGGCCTTCGCGCATCTCTCGCCAGAAGCGCTGGAACTGGCTTTCAGCGGCAAGGATGTCGGCGCGTATCTCCTCGGGACGCAACACGACGTGGCGTCCTTTGCGGACTCCGAGATAGCAGAGGAACGAGACCACGTAGGTGGAAACGTCGATCAGCAGCACGCCGCCGAGGCCGATATGGTTGTACATGAAGCCGACGATGGAGCCGGCGATGAGCCATCCGCCTTGAATGCCGGCTAAAAGAAAAGTATTCGACTGCACGAATTGACCTTCGGGCGTGAGTTCCTGGATCAGGGCCGTGATGGTTGGCCAGAACATCCAGAAGCCGGCGGCGACCAGGGTGTTCATCAAGTAGAGTTGCCAGAGTTGCACACGATGCCGAAACGCGAGGATTGCCACGGTTACGATGATCACGGCGCGCACGGCATCGAGCCACATGACCAGGAGGCGGCGATCTTCGCGGTCGATAAGAACTCCGGTGAAGGGAAGCATGAGCATGGCGGGAACGGTCTGCAGCACGGCAAAGGTGCCGAGCGCCATTTCCGAGTGCGTGGCTTCGAGGATGTACCAGGCCACGGCCGCCGAGTTCATCCCGCTGCCTAACATGGAGATCACGTTGGCGGCAAAGACGAAACGCAGCGGACGCTGGCCGAAAATCGAGCGCATGCTTTTAATTTAACTCAGAGGCAGTGGTCAGGGGCCGGTGTCCAGGGGCCAGCAGATTCTTTGCTGGCACAACGCCTTCTTAACTGGCCGCTGCACACTGGACACTGACCACTGTTCCTTCTTGCTTCCGCACGCGTTCAGCGCTAGGATTCGCCTGCTGTTTGGAATGGAGATCGGTTCTCGCTAACCCTGAGGTGACCTATGAAACGCTATGCCGGGTCGCTGGTGGTTGTCGTTACTTTTTGTTTTTTGTTTCTCCTGCCGCGCTCCACCGCGCAGGCCGACAAGATTGTGATTCCCGCTGGAACGCCTGAAGACCACGATCTGCAGGCCATTACGAACGAGCAGGATGCCGGGAAAAAGCTCGCCATGTATCAGGACTTCGTGCAGAAGTACTCATCGAACCCGGCGGCGGTGGCTTACGGGAACTGGCAGATATCGCAGGCTTACCAGGCCAGCGGCGATTTGAATAAGGCACTCGACTACGGGGACAAGGCGCTGACTGGCGCTCCCCGGAACCTCGATATTCTGGTCTCGCAGGCCAACATCGCGCAACAGGCGAAAGACAACACGAAGTTGGTCGACTATGCGGCGAAGGGCGGGACGGTCTGCAGTTCGATCGGCAAAGGACCGAAGCCGGATGGTGTGAGCGACGACGACTTCAAAAAACAAGTGGAGGAAGACGAGAGCGCGGCCAAGAACAACTGCGATTTTCTTGAGTCGGCAGGTTTCAACGCGATCGCCAGCGAGAATGACGCCAAGAGCCGAATGGCGGACATCGAAAAGTACTCCGTGGCGTTTCCGGATTCGAAGTTTGAGGATCAGGTCTCGAGCTACGCGATGTATACGCTGGGTCCGGGACAGTTGAACGATCAGGCGCGACTGGTCGCGTACGGGGAAAAAACGCTGGCGTCGAATCCCAACTCGCTGCCTGCCTTGCTGTTGTTGGCCGGGTCTTACGTTGACGACCCCAAGCCGGGGAGCGTCGCCAAGGCTGTCGCCTACTCGCAGAAGGCGATTGCGGTTGCCAAGGGAGATGACCCGGATGCCGATAAGTCGCACAAACTATCGGCCGGGGTTGCACATTCTGTTCTGGGATACGCCTACATCAAGCAGGACAGGACGTCGGCGGCAATCCCAGAATTGAAGTCAGCCGCAGGACTGCTCAAGGGAGCGGACGATCAGCAATACTCCATCGCGCTTTATCGCCTGGGTTTTGCCTACGCAAAGCTGAGCCGGGTGAACGAGGCTCGCGACGTGCTGATGGAAGCGGTGAAGATTTCTGGTCCGGTGCAAACCATGTCGCAGGATCTGCTGAGCAAGGTGAATGCAGCGCGGGCGAAAGGGAAGTGAAGACAGGAAGTGACCGAGGAGACGGAGCTTAGTCGAATTCTTGATATTAGTGTTCTAATTACGTTGTTCAAAGCGATGCGCAGATGCCTCACCTGAAAACCACCCCGTTGCTCCTGATTTTTCTGGCGTCATCTCTCTTCGCCGCAGCTCAAGCGAAAGACATGAGCAACGAGGAACGCGAT
The DNA here is from genome assembly GCA_049590215.1 of Candidatus Sulfotelmatobacter sp. Lineage (GTDB taxonomy): Bacteria > Acidobacteriota > Terriglobia > Terriglobales > Acidobacteriaceae > Sulfotelmatobacter. The sequence continues at coordinate 5,754 of JBAWCJ010000431.1, forward strand.
CAGGTTCAGTCGATGCTGTCGCAAGTTTCCAGGGATCTCCCTCGGCATTATTACGATCCAAAACTGCACGGTGTCGATTGGCAGGCAAAAGTCGACCAGGCTCGGGAGCAGATCAAGCAGGAAAAATCGCTGAACATGGCCATGGCTCATATAGCGGCGGCTTTGGACAGCCTGAACGACTCTCACACCTTTCTAATCCCGCCTCGCCGTCCGTACATCCTCGACCACGGCTGGACCATTGAAATGATCGGAGAGAAGTGCTTTGTTACGCGGGTTCGGGCGAGCGGGGATGCCGACACTCATGGCGTCAAGCCGGGAGATCAGGTGCTTGCCATCAATGGCTACCGCATCGGCCGCGCCGATCTGCACAAGATCGAGTACGCTTTTAACGTTCTGCGTCCCCTGCCTCAACTCACCGTCACTCTGCGCAATCCACAAGGAGAAGAACGCAAAGTCGGCCTTGAGGCCACATTCCGACAGCGGGTCCACATGCAGGACCTGGACGCGAACACTATTCAGAATGAATGGCTTGAAGAGGAGGATTGGATCGCCGAACAGCGCATCCGAACTATCGAGTACGGCGACGATCTGCTGATCGCCAAGCTTCCGTCGTTTATGTTCGATCAAGCGGAAGCCGATAAGCTGATATCCGCGAGTCGCAAGCATAAGGCCCTGATTCTCGACCTTCGCCAAAATCCCGGCGGCTCTGTGGAAACGCTGAAGGCAGTGGTCGGCGGCCTCTTCGATCGCGATGTCAAAATCTGCGACCGCGTCGGCCGCGACGCGAGTAAGCCTATTCTTGCCAAATCAAATCACCACCACTT
>JBAWCJ010000432.1:0-14812 GCA_049590215.1 Candidatus Sulfotelmatobacter sp.
CTTATTATTCGATTGGCGTGCTGGTGATTCTGATTGCGATTGGGCTGTATGCGCAGATTGGGGGAGCTCGGCGGAATGCGCCTTCGCTGTTTTTCTTCAGCATGGGCGCGGGATTTCTTTTGCTGGAGACACAGGTGATCAGCCGGCTGGCGCTGTTCTTTGGGACGGTCTGGCAGGTGAACGGTATCGTGATTTCCGCGTTGCTGATCGCTTTGCTCCTGGCGAATGCGTTGGTCGAGCGCAGCAGGAAAGATTTGCCGCGGTTCTGGATTTGGGCGGCATTGATTGCCGGGTTGGCGATTGCGTACTGGTTTCCATTTGAGCGGATTGGTGGATCGCCGTCGATTGCGGGAACGATTGCGGTGGTTGTGTTTTCCGTGCCCGTGGTGTTTGCCGGCATCCTGTTTGCGTTGGAATTTCGAGCGACGGCATCGCCGAGTGCGGCGCTGGGAGCGAATATGTTGGGCGCGGTTGCGGGAGGATTGCTGGAAACTCTTTCGCTGCTGTTTGGAATGCGGGCGTTGTTGCTGGTCGCGGTGGGAGTTTACTGCCTGGCTGGTGTGGGGCTGTGGAGACAGAAGCGGACGGCTTTGGCTTAAGTTCTGAGAGTCAATTTGTTCGGTAAGAAAATATCTTTCCTAGGCTTGCTAGGGATCCATAAGGTCCCTTCATACTCAAACACAAAATTGGCACCTGCGCAGCGCCTGTGCGATATTGACAGGGTGCGAGCGTTGTAATGCGTGTGCGGTGATAGCGGCCGGGATGGCGAAATTGGCAGACGCAGCGGACTTAAAATCCGCAGGGGCGAAAGCTCTGTGGGGGTTCGATTCCCCCTCCCGGCACCAAAATATTGCTGATTTTCGGAGTGCGGACGCGGAAGATGAAGCGCGAAGGCCAGTGATGGCTGGGTCGACGATCCCCGAGGAAGCGGCCAGCAGTCGGATAAGACTATTTGCTACTGTGGAGCCGTGATGATGAAAAAGATATGTGCGATTGTTGTAGTTCTTGCGGGGTGGGCGGCGCTGGTTCCTTTTAGCACAGGGCAGACTGGCGGCCGGGCCCGGGATCTTGGCGTGCCTTTCGATGGCGTACCGGGGCCGCTCAATGCGATTACCGATGTTAAAGGGGTGGAGGTTGGTCACACGACCTTGATCTCCGGAGACGGAGCTTTGAAGGTTGGCGTGGGGCCGGTGCGAACGGGCGTGACGGCGGTCTTCCCGCGTGGGAAAGATTCGAGCGATTCGGTATTTGCCGGATGGTTCACGTTGAATGGCAATGGTGAGATGACGGGTACCACGTGGGTGGAAGAGTCGGGCTTTCTCGAGGGCCCGGTAATGATCACGAATACGCATAGCGTGGGCACGGTCCGCGACGCCGTGATCGCGTGGCGCTTGAAACATGGCGGGCCTGACAAGGACGGCTATTCGTGGTCGCTGCCGGTCGTCGCCGAAACATGGGATGGATACTTGAACGACACGAATGGATTTCATGTGAAGCCTGAAGACGTTTTTCATGCACTGGATACCGCACACGGCGGTCCCGTGGAAGAAGGGAACGTGGGTGGCGGGACGGGAATGATTTGCAACGAATTTAAAGGCGGCATCGGCACGGCTTCGCGGGTGCTCGATGCGAAGCACGGCGGATACACTGTGGGCGTGCTGGTGCAGTGCAATTATGGACAGCGTGATCAGTTGCGGATTGCGGGTGTGCCGGTGGGCCGCGAGATTGGAGGAGCGAAAGTCTGGGATGACGATGTGGGTTCGATCATCGTTGTAGTGGCGACGGATGCTCCGTTGATTCCGACCCAGTTGAAGCGCGTGGCCAAGAGAGTATCGCTGGGACTGGGCAGGGACGGGAGTTATTCCGGCGATGGGTCGGGAGACATCTTCATTGCGTTTTCTACGGCGAATGCGGGGACGGCGCTGGCGAACCATGCCACTCAAATCACGATGCTGCCCAATGATGACATCAATCCCGTTTTTCTGGCGACCGTGCAGGCTACGGAAGAGGCGGTAGTGAATGCAATGGTCGCGGCAAAAACGATGACCGGTGTCGACGGGCATACTGTGGTGGCGCTGCCCCATGATCGACTGCGCGAGGTGCTGCAGAAGTACAACCGGCTGGCGAAGTGAGAGGATCGTCGACAAACGCCAGCCGGGCAACTGATGTAGTCTGTAGTTTCCGCGAATGAAGCTTCTACGAGGACAGTGGCTAGGGCTGGTGGCGTTGGTTTGGTTGACCGGCTGCGCATCGATTGGTGCGCCGCTTCCGCCGTCGCTGGAGCTGCCACGGCCGCCAGAGGATCTGCGGGCGGCGCGCAAAGGCGATAAAGTTACGCTTACCTGGACCATCCCTCCGCGGACCATGGACCGGCAGCGCGTGCGGTATTTGGGACAGACGAATATTTGTCGGGGCCTGGATCCGACTCTTAAAGCATGCGGTACGCCTGTGGGCGAGGCCGCGCCACCAGCGGATTTCGCGCGCAAGAATGAGCCGGGCGGCCAGAAGTTGACGGCCAGCTATATCGACATTTTGCCGCTTGATCTTCTGCCTCACAACACTTTCGGTTCAGCGACTTATGCGGTGGAAGTATTGAACGAGGACCGTCGCGCAGCCGGTTTGTCGAATCAGGTGCATGTTCCGCTGGCGGAAACTCTGCCTGCGCCGACGGATTTCAGCGCGCGGGTTACGGCGCAGGGGGTGGTGCTCGAGTGGAGCGGGGCATTGCTGTCTCTGCCGAATCCCAACCCTTTGCGCAGAAGTTATCGAGCCTATCGCCGGATCGAGGGCAGTCGACGAGAGATTCTCGTGGGTGAACGGGAAGCTGGAATGGAGAGGAACCTTTCGTTCACCGATCAGAGTTTCGAGTGGGAGAAAACATACTACTACCGCGTGACGACTTACACGATCATTGCCCAGCCGGGAAAACCGGAAGTGTCGATCGAGGGCGACGATACGCCTGAAGTAAAAGTGTTTGCCGATGATGTGTTTCCGCCGGCCGTGCCCTCGGGGTTGCAGGCCGTGTTTTCCGGGCCGGGGCAGCAGCCGTTCATCGACCTGATTTGGGCTCCGGTTCCCGACGCGGACCTTGACGGGTACAACGTTTATCGTCATGAGGAAGGTGGTACGCCGGTCAAAGTGAATTCCGAATTGGTGAAAATACCGGCGTATCGCGATGTGCAGGTGGTTTCTGGTAAGAGGTATTTTTATTCGGTGTCGGCGGTGGATTTGCGGGGGAATGAGAGTGGGCGGTCGGAGGAAGCGAGCGAGAGGGTGCCGTAGGATCGAAAAGGCTCGGGTTCGGCGGATGAGAGCGCGAGGTAGTGGTGGAAACGCCTTGCGAGGGCGAGGGCGCCGCAGTCAGGCAAGGGGTCCCTTCGGCTTCGCTCAGGGCAGGCTCTTCGACTGCGCATGACCGTCCTATCGGACGATCATGCTTCGCTCAGGATGACAGAGCAGGGAAGAGATGATCATGCTTCGGTCAGGATGACAGTAAAAAAGTTTGGAGGAATTTCCAGGTCTCGTGGTTAGATAGAGGACGATGAAATATTGCCGCTTTCAACTGAATGGTGAGGCTCATTACGGCTTGGTCGAGTCGGTTGCGGGACGGGAGTCGATTCTGCGGATTCTGCTTACGGCTCCGGAAGAATCCGACGGCGACGTGGAGGGTTTGCGCACTCGCCGGATCGAACCGGTTGCGCTGGAGGAGGCTACGCTGCTGACGCCGGTGCGGCCTTCGAAGATTGTGTGCGTTGGCCGCAACTATCGCGAACATGCGGCGGAGCTTGGCCACGAAGTGCCAAAAGAACCGCTGTTGTTCTTCAAGCCAAATTCGGCGCTGCTGGGGCCGGGCGGCGTGGTGCGGCGTCCGAAAGGCTCGGAGCGCGTGGATTATGAAGGCGAGCTCTGCGTGGTCATCGGCAAGACTTGTTATCAGCCTCCGGCGGAGGAGGATGTGCGGCCATACATTCTCGGCTACACCTGCCTGAACGACGTGACGGCGCGCGACTGGCAGAATAAAGATGGGCAGTGGGCGCGGGCCAAGGGATTTGACACGTCGTGTCCGGTGGGGCCGGTGGTGGTGGAGGCAGCTGATCTTGATCCCTGGGCGGGGGTGGGGGTGGAGACGCGGGTCAACGGCGCGGTGCGGCAAGCGGGGAATACGCGGGACTTCATTTTTCCGCTGGATGTTGTCATCCGGTACATCGCGCAGGTTATGACGCTTTTTCCGGGGGATCTCATTGCTACGGGCACGCCGCAGGGGGTGGGACCCGTCGTGGCGGGAGATGTGATGGAGATTAGCGTGGAAGGCGTGGGTACGCTGCGGAATTCCGTGGTGGACGAATAACGGAGCAGCGGGCGGCGCCTGAAGGCGCATCCGGTTTTCGCGACATCAACGGTATGCGCGATGGCATACCCTGATACGAATCAAGTCACTGCAGGCGGAATCTCTCCCGCATCAAGCGTTGCAAGCGGGGTTTGTAGAGCAGATCGTAGGCCAGCTCTTTGTCGGGAAACATGGCGAGTGCGGCGCGCTTGGCGCCGGCTGCAAGTTCGGATGCTTCTTCTACGGTGAGGCCGGGGTCCTGGCTGATGACTGACGTTACCATGCTCATCATGACCTGCAGACGACGGATTCTTCGGGCCTCGTCTGCGTCTTGATCGTCATCATGCTGCGCTCCGGCCTTTTGTGCTGCGAGAGGTGGATTCTTCTCGTGATCCGCTGGTTCTCCGAAGTTCATGCTGGCCCCTTTTTTCGCTTCACAGCTTGTGCTCGCCCACAGCTTTAGATGTTGCGGTCGCAGCCCCGGTCGCGGCCGCTTCCAGCATTCTCCTCTGATCAGGAGAGAAAACAACGGCCCGAAAGTGCTGGCTGGGTCACTAACGTCATCTCAAGTTATAGAAATGTGGAGGCCGAAGGCACTTTTAAGGTGCGTGCGACGCGGCTTCTTCGGTGAGGGCTGCGACTTCTTTGGGGTGGGAAACGTAGACCGCGTGGCTGGCGCCCGGGACTTCAACCTTGTGGCTGTTGGCTCTAGTGGCGTACCAACGCTCGAGGTCAGGGTTGATGGCTCTGTCGCTTCCGGCAACTAGCATCCAGCTCGGTTTGCTTCTCCACGCGGGCGTAGTGATGACTGCTCGGAAATTGTCAGCCTTATTCAGCACCTGCGACTTCGCCATGAAGGCCGCTTGTTCAGCAGACAGGTCGGCAGCGAAGTACTCATGAAACTGCGCCGGGTCCAGGTAAGTGAAGCCGTCTGCTGTCTTCTTTATTGCGTTGGACTTGTTGAGGTCGCTGGGAAAACGCTTCCCATCGTCAGACTCGTTCTCTCCCGCATCCGGCATGTGGGCTGCGATGTACACCAAGCCGGCAACCGACGGGTCCGTCCCCGCCTCGGTAATCACGGCTCCGCCATAGCTGTGGCCGACGAGAATGCACGGTCCATCCTGAAGAGCCAGGACGCGCTTCGTGGCCATGACATCTTCCTGGAACGAGGTCTCCGGCTCCTGGACGATACTCACGTTGAAGCCGTCCTTGACCAGAATGTCGTAGACACCTTTCCAGCCGGAGCCGTCGGCCCATGCGCCATGCACCAGAACTACGTTCCGAATGTGATGGCCTTGTTTGGTGTTCTGCGCGGACAGCGCGCAGCAGGTTAACAGGAAGAATACGATGGAGAAGGATTGAGGCACTCCTCGCATGGCTACCTCCGACGGGTTGTTGTGCAGCTAATTATTTCGCCTGCAGGTAAGTGCTGCGTTCTTGCTATTGCTTGGCAGTCTGCTCGAGATCGTTTTTTAGCAGGCTGACTTCGATGCGTGTGCCAACGGTATGTTTTTCTTCGGCAGCATTGCCCATCCCGATCACGTAGATGCGGTAAGACGGAACTTCCTGGTTCTGGACCAGATAACGCTCGACGGAATCCGCCATCTTTTTTGAGTTGAGGATGGCAGCCTGGCCGCGGCCTGCGGAGAAGCCCTGCACCTCGATGATGTAACCGTGCTGACCCTTCACTTGCGCGGCGAGTTCATCGAGCGCGTCCTTAGCCTGCTTGCTCAGCACGGTCTGGCCGGGACGGAACCGAATCTCGGTCTGCGCGCCGGACTTGTACTGATCGAGGTTTCCGACCACGGTCTGGTCGCTGGCGATGCGAGTGTCGAGGGAGGCTACTGTCTGGTGCGCCATTTGAGCTTTGTTGGCGGCATCCTGCGCGTGTTCATCGGCAAGGCTGGCCTTTTCGGAAGCCAACTGGATGCCGTGCTGGGCGCGGGCATCAACTTCCCTGATCATGCGGCTGCTTTCCGCAGTAATCTCATCGAGTTCGTTGACCCGGTCCTGGATGGGCTGAACATGGCGTCGAACGTAGGCTTTGCTGGCGAAGGGGTGCAGGACGAGCCAGGTGAGGCTGGGCTCGTCGCCGTCCCAGAAATCCTGTCGCGGCGGAGACTGCAAGGGTTCACTGTGGTAGACCGCGATGGGCTGTGAAGTGGGAGCGGCTTGGTTCGCTGACATCGCCGGCTGCGCGTTCGAACTCGAAGTAGTCTGCTGCGCCACGGCGGACAGCGCAAGCCCCATCGACAACAGCAGCGTTAAGGGTATCCGGTTCGTCATATCATCTTTCCTTCCGAGTGAAGGTCCCGAGAGCTTCACTCCAAAGCCCGAGATGCGCAAGCCTGCAATCTCGCAGTGGTATTGTAGCGCCAAAGCAGGAGAATTTCGGTTAATAAATTTGCCTCTCAAAGTGTGTTCTGGGCGGGCGGACCGGCGGATTGGAGCGAAAAGGCGTTGACTTTAACCGGCCTGTTTTGTTTCCTAGGCGAGAGGTTTGAACATTTTGACGAGATGGCAAGGCATTTTAGGAGGGTGCTGATCGCTGGGAAAAGGCAGGCTGCCGTTTTCCACGTATCCCCGACTCCGATAGTATCCGGGTAATTCCTTCCGCAGATTCACGATGGTGAGGTCCATGAAACGACAGCCGGCGGCGCGGCAGTACTGTTCGGCGGCGTCGATCAGGCGAGATCCCATGCCGGCTCGCTGGCGCGCGGGATCGACTGCGAGCAAGCCAAAATATCCGCGATCGCCGCGCAGCTCAACATAGACGCAGGCAACCAGCGCGCCTGACTCTTCGGCTAACAGGAATTTTCCTTTGTGGAGAAGCTCCCGCACTTTGTCTGGATGGGTGCGGTCCGCGTCAATGAAGAAGCGTTCCGGACGGAATGCAGCGTTTACGAGATGCGCGATGTTTTCGGCATCGGCGGGGTCGGCGGTGCGGGTTCTGAGCTCGTCCACGCGAGAATTAGCTTACGCTGTAAATGGTGTGATGGCTTGGGATCAGAAGTCCGACGACCGCGCCCACAGCGGCACCGATAGTAGCGCCAATCGCGGCCACAGTGCCTCTACCAATCACATTAATGCAGTCAGGACCCGAACATTCGGGTTTCGCCGCACCTATCCCGGCACCCACTCCGGCGCCCACTACTCCGCCGATTATGATGTTGCGCACATGGTGTTTGTTTTCCATGAGCCTCACTTTGCGAACCTCCTGCTTCGGGATGGTCTGTCCGCCTGCCGCGTCCTGGTACAAGATCGCCGCTTCGGAGAAACTCACGAAGATTCCGGAGTGCTTTGTCGAGTTCATCGCGACGACTTCAATCCTCTGGCCCGGACGCAGGGCGCTGAGATTGGTCCATAACGCTCGATCGCCTTGCGCCCACGAAGTGCAGGCTGTGCCGAGGATAAAAATCAGGAACCAGGTTTTTCGCATTGAGCACACTCCCAAAGATTTCGGGACTGCGCGGCCGCCACTCGACGCGACCCTGTTTGGACCATTTACGCCCGCTCAAATCTAGGCTTTTTACCTTGCGAAAGCAAACCATGCGAATCCGCCTTCGAGCGAAAAGATAGCAGGAAAGTGAAGGCCGCCTCGGAGGGCGGCCTTTGCTTCATCTAGAATTTCGGCGTTCCTCACGCGCCCGCGCGGGCCGCTCTGACTTGTGGTGCTGAGGTGCGAGGAGTTTCTTCCGCGTCGCGAAAGTACAGCCGGTATGAGCGGTGGATGCCATACATCACCGGGAAAACCACCAACGCTGCCTGCCACCCCAGATGATGGCTGACCGTGTTTACCATTGAGGTCATGCCCGCGCTGAGTACGTAATACGGGAATGATAGTTGAACGATGCTCAGCCAGACGCGCCGCATGGCCGTGCCCTCGGCCAGTTTGATGATGCCGGCCACTGGAGCGGTCTGCCCGACAAGAAACGCGGCGGTTGCCGAGGCCAGCATGAGCGGCTCAGAAACCCATGCCGAACTTCCCCAGGCCGATCGTCCCAGCCAGCCCGCATTCCAGATCAAGCTGGCCATGCTGGCGGCGAACGCCATCATGCTCACATTGAACAGCATCTGTTCCGGCCGGAACTTGCTGCCCGGTTTCGGCCAGCACTGTACGACCGTCGACAGGCCGGCGATGGAGACGGCTTCAAGGGCGCTGAGATTCACCACTGCCATCAGCAGGAAGGGCAGGTTGACAGACATGGTGCCGTCAATGCCCGGCAACTTAATCTTCATCTTCGAGGTTGCTGCGGCCAGTGCCAGTATGGCCAGGGCGTATGCCGGGTGCACGGCGTGGCTTGCGAGGCTGGCGCACAGAGTGCCGGCAAGCGCCGCCAGTGCCATCACCGCGATAAATGTTTTCGCCAGCCGTGGATCGCCCTTCACGCTCTCCTCCTTTCTTAAGTTTTATTCCGCACGGATTCTACTGTGCATCTCCGGTAAACAATATTGCGGAGTTGTCGCTGTTGAGCTGTGACGCTCCCCAAACCACGCTTGTGGCTTGATTGCCCGAGCCGGTGCTCGCCCCCCACACCACGCTAAAGGCGGTCAGGAGGTTGTCATTCCACGGCAACGAGGCGCCCCAAACCACTGAACTGCCGGTTACGTTGCCCCAGATGGATGAAAAGGCCCACGCCTTCGAGGACCCCCAAACCACACTATGCGCGGCGACGCTACTGTTGCCGTTAATCAGGGAAACGTTGCCAGATGAGGTGTTATAGACCACTGAAGGAGACAACGCTGCTCCCACATTGCTCGGAGCGAGGTTGTTGTCCCACAATGCGGACTGCATATTGAGCAGGCCCGAGCCGACTGAGAACACATCGTAATACTCATTGAAGGTCTGGTTGAGTCCGGGAACCGAGACAACAGTGGAGGTTGGAAAATTCCCGTACGTGGTTTGCATCAACAGCGCCTTCACCTGGTCTGGAGTGAGATTGCTGTTCGATTGCACAAGCAACGCAGCGGCTCCGCTGACGACCGGCGTTGCCATACTCGTGCCGCTCAGCGTGAAGTAGCTGTTTCTCCCGCTGTTGCCCGTAACCAGTTGAGCTGGAAATAATGCTTCCAGGGTGGCGCCGGGAGCTGCCAGGGAGACGATGTTGTTGCCCGGAGCCATGATGTCGGGCTTCACCACATGGTCATAAGTCGTGGGCCCCTTGGAGCTGTAACTCGTCATGATTTCGGCTGACGGCGAAGAAGATCCCGTGCTATTCAACGCACCCACCGTGATCACGAACGGATCGTTGCCCGGAGCGGTGATAGTTCCATATCCATCGCTGCCATCGACGCTCAGCCGGCCATAGTTACCCGCAGCGACCACGACTACGATCCCGGCTTTCCAGGCCGATTCGACTGCCTGGCAGAGAGGATCTTGGGTATAGCTGACGGAGATGCCGCGCCCGAGCGACAGATTGATTACCTGGATGTTGTATTTGTTCTGCAGCGTGATAGCTTCCGCGATGGCCGCGATCACGGTGCTGTCGGTGCCGGCGCCGTTGAGATCGAGCGCGCGCAGGTCAACCAGATTTATCGCGGGCGCGACTCCAGTGTAGTTTCCGTTGGAGAGGTAACCGTTGCCGCCGATGATTCCGGCGACGTGGGTGCCGTGACCGTACAGGTCATAATTTGCGCCGTTCGAATTGGAAGTTGCAGTGCCGGTAAAATCCTGGTGATACACCACGCGTGAGTGAGTCTGGTTAGAATTCCACAGATCGGGATGACTGTCGTTAATGCCGCTGTCGATTACGGCTACGCCAATGCCAGCTCCGGTGTAGCCAGCGTTCCAGGCAGAGGGCACATTCGTAGCCTGATCGGTGATTTCGTCCAGTGCCCGCAAGGGATGGTCGATGTTTACGGACACAATCTCGGAGTCCGCTTCCAAAGCAGGCAGCGCGCTCACCGGAACGGTGAGGGCCATGCCTTTGACCACATGGAGTCTCGAGTTCAGGTGTGCGCCGAGGCGTTGCACTCGACCCTCCTGCTCGGTCTGAGGATCCTGTTTGTACTGCACGATGACATTCACGGTCTCGTTCGCCGCCGCACGGGGCGCTCGCGCAGCGATGGGCGCGAGGTCCGGTGCGAACTTGCCCACGAAGTGGCCGTCGCCTCCGCTATTTTGGGCGACGGCAGTTCCCGCAACCAAAACGAGCAGCAAGCTCAGGCACTTTCCCCAAGCTGCGCTATGACGATGGTCTCGACCCGGGTTCTTAGATTTCAGTCTGTACATAACTCTCACCTTTCCTGTCTGGTGCGACGAATGCGGTGCGAACGAATGTCGTGCGAAATTGTGCTGTACCCACCTTCGGCTGTGCACGAGGGCTGCCAATTTATCGAGCGTAAGTGATTGTTATGATTGGAGATAGAGGAAGCCGTCCCGAGAGCTTTGGGCCACTCTGTCCTTCCATGCGGGGCGTGGGACAGTTTGTCCCGTAGAGTTTCATCGTTTCGCGTACTTCGGTTTATCTCGAGTTGGCTGGGGATCGAAGGGCGATGCGAATCCGAACGTGGAGGATTTTATCGTGCGGTTGCGGTCTCGGCCTTCAGTGGCAACTGCGCGGCCGACAGCAACACTCGCGGCATCGCCGCCATTAACTGCCGTGTGTAGGCGTGCTGCGGATGGGCGAAGATCTGCGCGGTCGGTCCGCACTCGACGATCTCGCCTTGATGAAGAATCGCGATGCGGTCACAAATTCCGGCGACTGAGGCGAGATCGTGAGAAATGTAGAGGATCGCCATCCCGGTAGAGCGGTTGAGTTGACGAAAGAGCGCGAGAATCTCGGATTGCGTAATCACATCGAGAGCGCTGGTGGCTTCATCCGCGATAAGCAGCGCTGGACGGTGCATGACCGCCATGGCAATCAGCACGCGCTGCGCTTGTCCTACGCTCATCTGCGAAGGATGCTTACGCAAGAAATCGTCGTCAGTGGGCAGGGAAGCGCTCTGCAGGGAAGCGCGGATCGCGTTCGCACAGTCAGCGGCCGTGCCCGACGCATGCGCCCGCCATGCTTCGTTGAGCTGGGTTCGGATCTTGAGTGCAGGGTTCAGAGAGGACAGGGGACTCTGCAATACCAGCGCAACGGCGCGTCCGCGCAGCGAGCGCAGTTCGCGTTCGGAAAGCTGCACGAGATCAGATTCCTGGAACCTTATTGTGCCTTCGACCTGCGCTTTTTTGTCGAGGAGCCCGAGAATCGCCAGGGCCAGAGTGCTCTTGCCCGAACCGCTTTGTCCAACCAACCCTAGCACTTCGCCCCGCTGGATTTCCAGCCGCACGTCGCGCAAAACGGCCGGCTTGCCCGCATAGCGCACCGAAAGCTGCGCCGACAGCAGAACCTGATTGTGTAAAGCCTCGGACGCCATCGTTAATTACCCGTGCAGTTCTTAAAGCTCAGATCCGTCTGGTCCGTGAAATCCGTGGCAAAGAATCGTCGATCACTTCCCCGACACCGTAAGCCATTCCGCATTCCAGAAAGTTTGTGGAGACAGAATTACCGGAGCGGCGCCGTGCACCGCCGTCGATACAGCAGAAAGCGAATTCTTATTAATCAAAAAGATGAACGGCTCCTCCTCGACCGCGATCTCCTGAACGCGGTCGAAGGCTTCTTTTCGCTTCTTCACATCGCTCGAGGACGCCTGTGCCCGCATCAGCCGGTCAATCTCGGCTTCCCACGCGGTTTCCGGAGTCTTCTGCTGCGGGTTCCACTGGTGATTCTCCGAAGAACTCAGCCACACATTCATCTCGCCGTTCGGATCCAGGTCAACGTTGGTCAGACCCAGCAGAATCGCTTCGTAATCGGAAGTCTGGGTCATGCGCTCGATCAGGGAAGGGAAGTCGAGCGTAACCACGTTTACGTGGATGCCGATCTTCTGCAGATCATCCTGGATCAGTACTGCCATGCGTTCCCGGGATTGATTGCCGGAGTTCGTGATGATGGAAAACACCACCTCGTTTCCGTCTTTGTCTTTGAGTGTCCCGTTTTCCAAGCGGAAGCCTTCGCCCTGCAGTTCCTTCAAAGCTGCGTCGGGACTGTAGGTCTGAGGCTTCAGTTTGCTGTTGAACCAGAATTTATTGGCCGGTGAGAACGGCCCGACGGCGGGTTGGGCGTGACCGTGGAAGACCACACGGCTTAAGTCGTCGCGGTTAATCGCTTCCGAAATTGCACGCCGGAAGCTGGCCGAGCGGAACCAGCTCTTTTTGTAGTCTGGTAGCGGCGACTTCGCCACTTCGTTGAACCAGAGCTGCTCGCTATCGAGCGACGGTCCTGCATCGTGCACAAGTTGAGGAGACGTCGCGGCCAGCTTGTCGAAATACTCGCTGTCGAGAGAGTTAATCAGGTCCAGTTCGCCGCGCTTGAAGCGCAGCATCTCCACGTCACGGTTGCGTTGGATGTCGAGTTCTATCGAATCCAGATAAGGCAGTCTCCGGCCCTGTTCGTCTGTCTTCCAGTAATTGGGGTTGCGCTTCAAAAGGACCGAGGACCCGGGCTTGTAGTGAGCCACCATGAATGGGCCCAGCACGGCCATCTGTTTTCTTGGCGAATGCTCGGAAAGAATCGCGACCTGGTCGAACAGCCGATCGAGGCCGGCGACAGGAGCCGGAAACCGGATCGAAATCTGAGTCGGAGAAATCACTTTGGTCTCGACACTCCCCGCACCTGAACGGAAGGCATCGCCGGTCGGCGAATGCAGCGCCGGGTCCATCAATTGCTGAATGGTGTAAGCCACATCTTCGGCGGAGAATGGCGTGCCGTCGGAAAACGAAATGCCGCTGCGCAAGCGAAACCAGATTTGACGGCCATCCTTCGAGACCTTCCATGAGATTGCCAAACCAGGCTCGAGGTCTTGAGTCTGACGATTCATCCGGACCAGAACCCCTCCGGTTAAATAGCGGATGGCGCCGGAGGCATCGTCTTCAACTTTCAGCGGATCAAACGTCTTCGGTTCCGAGCGCAGGCAAAATCTCAGTTGACCGCCGCCTTGCGCCGGCGCTTTTCCCAGCAGAAATCCCAGACAGAGTATCGCGACCGCGATTGTCTTTCCGCGGAGACTTCCGAACTGTTTTGGTTTTTCCTCGCGACACTTCATGCGGCCAACTCCTCCTGTCTGGAAAGCAAAACCTGAAACGATGTCACTACTACCACCAGCAAAATCAAGGGCACGAACTTCCACGGTTCTTGACCAACCGAGACCAGTCCTTCCAATTCTTTCAAGAGGCTTCCCCACGAGGGCATGGGCTCGGCTACACCCAGCCCGAGGATTCCGAGGTTGGCCTCACTCAGGATGAAGACCGGAATCGAAATCCAAAACTGCGCGTAGAGCACGGGTTTCAAGTTCGGTACTACATGGATCCAGAACAGCCGTTGTCCGGGAAGCCCCGCTGCCCGCGCCTGCCTCACAAAATCCGACGCCCGCAGCGATCCCGCGGTCGTGCACAACACGCGAGCTGCGGCAGTCCAGCCCAGAAGTCCAAGCAACAAAAATGTGACCAGCACCGAGACCAACGGAGATACATTCAGCGGCATCAGTGCCCGGGCCGTGATCAGGAGAAATAACCAGGGCAGCGACATAAACAAGTCGGTCACCGACATTGCCATCCGCGCCCAGATTCCGCCCAGATATCCTGCGAGTCCTCCAATCAACGCCGCCATCAGCGTTGAAAGCAGAGCCGCGGCCGGAGCTAACAGCAGAGAGATTCGCGTTCCGTAGAGTACGCGGGCAAAGCGGTCTCGCCCGATCTCGTCCGTTCCGAGCCAGTGCGTGCGCGATGGCGGTGCATTGGTCGCTTCCCGGTATTGCTTGGCGTATCCCGCGGGAGCCAGCCAGTTCGCGGCGAGCGATGCTCCGATTACCAGAACTAAAACTGCGCACGCCAGTTTGCGCCAGAAGTTCATGCTTCCTGGCCTCGAACCACATGACTGATTACATCCGCCCCGGAATTAGCCAGCAAGGTTACGAGTGTCATCAGGATTGTGATATTAACCAGCAGCGGAAGGTCGCGGGCCAGCGCAGCTTGCCATGCGAGCTGTCCGATTCCCGCCAGCCCACACAAAGCTTCGACAGGAATGGCCGCGCCTACGGCCAAACTCACCGATACTCCAGCAACGGCCAGCAGCTGCGGCGTCACCACCGGCACGACGTGCCAGAAAAGAATGCGAGCCTCGCCCAGGCCTTTTGCTCTTGCAGTAATGATGTGAGGCCGCGAATAGGCTTTCACCAGAAGATTTCGCGCATACCGGTATGTGTGCGGGAACACGATCAGCGCAATCGCTAACGACCCGGGCACATTCCACAACACCGAAAGCAGCGCCAGCACGGCGGCCGGAAGGCAAAGAAATGTTCCGCTCACCACCGTGGTCAGTGTGTCGTAAACCGAAAGCCGCAGCCACGCCGCACTCAATGCCAGGGTAAGGGTCAGCATCCACGCGAGTCCAAGTCCCACAGCCAGCAAGCGCAGCGTGAGCGGCGCGCGATCGCGCAGCAACG
>JBAWCJ010000433.1:0-7250 GCA_049590215.1 Candidatus Sulfotelmatobacter sp.
GTACACATCACCCGAGTTGAATGCGGCCACGGCGAAACTAATTGAGCACGCACGCAAAAATGGAGTGGTCCTGGGACTATTTCTGTTTGGGACGGCGCGGGTTGGCGAGTTTCTGGACAAGGGGTTCACGTTTATCAGCGTGGGCAACGATCTGCACCACGTGCTCACGCAAACGAGTGCGTATGTGAATGACGTGGAGAAGGTTTCCAAGGAAAAGGGCAGACCGTGGGCGCGGCGTCCGACGGCGTTGTTCTAAGGACGAATGGTGACAGCGTGGATCGTCTGAGTGATGTGGAAGTTCGAGTGTTGGGGGCTTTGATTGAGAAGGATATTACTACTCCCGATTACTATCCTTTGTCGCTGAACGCGCTGGTGAATGCTTGTAACCAGAAGAATAACCGCGATCCGGTGATGACGCTCGACGAAGACGCGGTGAGTGGGGCGCTGGGGTCTCTGCAAGAGAAACGGCTGGCGGGACCGGCCAGCGGCGCCGACAGCCGGGTTCCGAAGTATGAGCACCGGCTGCAGGAAGTGTTCAACTTCGACCGGCGGGAGGTTGCGATCTTGTGCGTGCTGCTGCTGCGGGGGGCGCAGACTCCGGGCGAGCTGCGAGGACGAGCAGAACGCATGTATCGATTTGAGGGGCTGGAAGATGTGCATGCTGCGCTTGACCGGCTTAGCCAGCGCGAGCCTCCGCTGGTTGTTGTGCTGCCGCGACAGCCGGGTACGAAAGAGTCACGCTACATGCATTTGTTATCGGGTGGTGCGGTTCCCGTGGAACCAGCGCGGGCTGCGGAGAATCCTTCGCGCGAGGATCGTCTCACCATTCTTGAAAGCGAAGTGGCGGAGCTTAGAGAGCAAATCGCTGGAATGCAGGAGCAGCTTGCGGCGTTTCGGAAGCAGTTTGAATGAGGCCGAGCTATTCCTTCCTGCGAAACTCAGCGACCACCTCGATGCTACCCGCGATATTCGCATTCAGGCTCGCGAGTTCGCTCGCCGGGATCCAGTATTCACGGTGAGTGAAGTTTCCGACCACGTGGACCTCGTATCTGCTAAGAAACTCGTTTTGCACATTGAACCGCAGCACATATCCAGCGAAACCTGAACGCTCGTCTTTTGCGTTCCAGTCGCGTGCAATCTGCGTCGCATAATCCTCATTCAGTACCGGGTAGAAGAATGGCTGCTCCGGTAATCTCGGCGGGAATTCACGATAGCCGCTTGCTCGCACGAGATCGAATTCCTTCTGGCCTACTGGCCGATAAAGTGTTGTGGAATTGGTTGTCACAGTTCAAGAATACTTGAGAACAGCCCTATTCTCTTTCGCCCCTCCGGGGCTCGCTCGTCCCTCTGTTTCTAACCCACGGCTTACGCCCCTTCGGCTTTGCTCAGGGCAGGCTGTGGGTTGCATTCTTTCGCCGCTTTGCGGCTGGACCATGTGCGGTCTCTACTTCGTGTCTCACTGTCCACATCGTGTCTGCGACGCCACGAGCGCTGGCGTCCTCCGTTGCTTTAACCCTCGTCAAATCAATGGTTCGATGCTTGGCCGCTTCCGTGCAATCTCACTTGCGCTGCATAGCAGCAGGAGGTGACCAACCATGAACCGCATCAACCTGTTTCGCAACTTGTCAGTTGACACCAAGGCGTTTCGCACTACCCCATTTCACGGTAACCCGGCAACTCAGGACTCCGTAACCTGGGGCAAGACCAATCTCGCTAAAACCAGTTTCGATAAAACCACCAGCACGCTGGTGTTCGCCGCGCTCCTGATCGTTTGTTCGGTAGCCGTCGGCTGCTCCAGCGATAAACCTCAACCCACGAACGCAACCAGTCAGGTGGCAATGACGCAGCCCCTGCCGCCGATTGCGACACCAGTCGCTCCCGCGGCACCGGCTGCGGCTAAGCCGGTGCACAAGAAAGTTGTTCGCAAGGCGCCGGTCACGGTGACTTATGAGGACAAGGCTTCTGGAGTTTCGTTCCGGTATCCGCGCAAGGATTCACTTGAGACGGGTGATGCGGCAAATCAGCTTATCTCGTCTGACGCGGTTCCCATGGACTTCGTGCAGCCGGGTGGAGTTGCGATCGCAGCGGTTACTTTGCCCACGTCTGTGTACCCTAACGGCGATTTGGCTGCGGCGTTTTTCAACGTGAGCGTGAATAAGACGATGACAGAGGAGCAGTGCGGCAAATTTTCCGATGCCAAGCCTGCGACTCCTGTGGATCCGGAAACGCCCGCATCGGCCACCATACAACCGTCGAAGCTGATGGTTGGCGACATGGAACTGCAATCCTCGGAAACCTTTGCCAGCCAAGGGACTCGCGAGGAAGCGTCGAAGTATTATCACGTCTTCGAGAACGGGGCTTGCTATGAGTTCGCGCTTAAGGTTGCGACCACCGGAAGCGAAACCGAAGGCAGCAAGCATGTGGATAGTAAGGAAGTCTTTCAGCGGCTGGAGAAGATTCTGGCTACGGTGAAGATTAGTCCTACGGCAACTCCGGAAGTGACCGCGAGTACGCCCGCGGCTACTCCGACAACGCCCGCAAAGTAGGTTGTATCGGGGAAAAGGCCACGCTGCTTTTGCAGCGTGGCCTTTGTCGTTGTGGATTGTTACGTCCCCTCAGCGGGGGAAGCCTGTCGATGGTCGGGGTGCTTCTTCACGCAGGCCTGAAGGCCTGCTTCGCCCTCTTAGCTGCGTAGCTGGCGGACGATTGTGGCTATGTCGCTTTCCTGGAAGAGGCGGATGGCGGCTATGCCGGCTGCGCCGGCGTTCAGGCAGGATTGGGCGTTCTGCAAGGTTACTCCTCCGAGGGCTAGTACGGGGATTGCTGCCTGGCAGGCTTGGCTCAGAGCTTCGAGGCCGGTGGGTTGAGCGTCTTTTTTTTCGAAGACGGGAGCGAATACGGCGAAGGTGGCTTGGTTCGCGGCGGCTTGGGCTACTTCTTGCGGGTTGTGACAGGATACTGCTATCAGCGGATTTCGTGGTGAGATTTCGCGGGCCGGGGCGCCCGCGCCACTCGATCTCTTCCACGCTGTTCTCACTTCTTGTGGGGAGATGTCGTTGGATTGAAGGTGAACGCCGTTGGCTGCTGTGGCTAAAGCTACGTCTGTGCGCGAGTTGATCAGCAGAGCAGTGGCCGGTGGCCGGTGGTCAGTGGTCAGTTTTCTTTTTTCATCGATGAGTTGCATCGCTTCGCGGGACAATGATTCCAGGTCGCGGGGGGAGAGATGTTTTTCGCGGAGCTGGATGTAGTTGACGCCCTCGCTGACGGCTTCGGCGATTTTATCCAGGAGGCGAACACGGCGAGTTGGCTCGTCGCCGGGGAACGCGGTGCGGTCGGTGATGTAGTACAGGAGCACGATATCTGCTTTCTGCTATCAGTTATCAGTTTAAGGCAGGAAATGCGAGTGTCGCAGTGGAAGTGCCTCGCGGAGTCCATGTTTATATAAAGGTGCAAGGGGTCCCCTCGGCTTCGCTCGGGGCAGGCTCTTCGACTGTTCCGCTCAGGATTACAACGCTTGTTACGGCCTGGTTTTGGCTATTTCGGGGAGGACATCTTCTTTCTCTTTCTTGGGTTGGCCGCCCAGGTGGTGTTCGGTCAAGCCATCGCGGAGGAAGGTGAAGGCGTCCTCGGGGGTGTCGACGAATTTGAAGAGGTTTAAGTCTTCGGGAGCGACCGTGCCGGCGTCGACGAAGGCCTGGAAGTTCATGATGCGGTGCCAGTATTCGCTGCCGTAGATTACGACGAGGATTTTCTTGGCAAGTTTGTCGGTCTGGGCGAGGGTGAGGATTTCAAAGAGTTCGTCGATGGTGCCGAAGCCTCCGGGGAAAATCACCAGGGCTTTGGCGAGGTAGGCGAACCAGAACTTGCGCATGAAGAAATAATGGAACTCGAAGTTGAGGGCGGGCGTGATGTAGGAATTGGGATTCTGCTCGAACGGGAGGTTGATGTTGAGGCCGATGGTTTTGCCTCCGGCTTCGTGGGCGCCGAGATTGGCGGCTTCCATGATGCCGGGACCCCCGCCGGTGGTTACGACGAAGCGGCGGCGGCGGGCGGGAATCTGAATGGACCACTCGGTGAGAAGGTAGGCCAGGCGGCGCGCGTCCTCGTAGTAACGGGCCATATCGACGGCGGCGACGGCTCGCTTGAGATCGGTTTCATGCTGGGCGGCGGGCGCTTTCGAGGTTTTCTCGATTGCGGCCAGGTTCTGGCGGGCGGCAGCGGCTCCCTGGAAACGGGCCGAGCCGAAAAAGACGACCGTGTCCTGAATCTGCTCGCGGCGAAAACGGGCAAGCGGTTCCTGATATTCGGCAAGGATGCGGAGGATGCGTCCGTCGGGACTGCTCAGAAAAGGTTCGTTCTGGTAAGCCAGAGGTGCGGGGTTGAGCTTGTTGGTCATCGAAAGACTCACGTTCTTAAGCCGCTAAGTCAGGCTGGCCTTGGCATCGGCCGGCCGCATTACGCACGGCGTTAGCTGTGTTCGTGGTAGTGGAGGGCTTCCGCGAAGCCGATCCAGATATCGAGTAATCCCAGGCCGCTGCACAGGCCACGAAAGAAGCCTGTGGAGACGAAAGTACGAAGCCAGGGAAACGAGAGCAAAAGATAATTGTCGGTCCATTCCGGGGTCCACGGCAGGATCACGAGCAGGACGCCGGCGACGGCGCAAATCAATACAAAAAGAAATACGGAAGTCCGGTGCAGCCAGAGTTGCAGGCCTCTGCGCGGCTGCGGTGCGGGGTCCGGGGGCGGAGGGTCGAGGAGGCTCGTGGTGGTCTGGCTCTGCGTGGTCGAGGGCTCGGAAGGCGGCGTGACCGCGCGGTTTTCAACGCGCAGCCTGGGATCGGTGGTCACTGGGCGCTCCGCTGCGGCAACCGCGGTGGAGGCGAGAACCAAGATCCCTCGCTTCGCTCGGGATGACAAGCGAAGTCGGGATGACAGGCCCACGCGGGATAACAAGCGGGCTCGGGATGACGATTGGGGGGAAAACCCATCGGGCTATTCTACGACTTCAGGGGCTTGATGCGCTCGGCAACGTCGCGATAATCGATGTTGCGGCCGTAAACTTCCATGAAATGCTTGAGGGCGGAGGATTTGTCGCCGGCGCTTTCATAGGCGGCGGCCAGCTCGTAGTGGAGAGCGGTGCGGGTTTCTTCGTCGATGCCAGGAGCGCTGAGGGCCTTCTGATACCAGCGAATGGCGGCCTCAGGCAAGCCTTTGTCGAGGAAGCACTGGGCCAGCCAGGTGTAGGTCTGCATGACCTGCGGGAAGGCATGTCCGCGCTCGACGGCCTGGCAGGTCTTTTGCAATTCGCCAATGGCTTCATCGAGCAATCCCATTTCGCGGAACGCGATGCCCAGGTTGTAGTGGGTCTCGGGATCCTCTTCGGTGGTGGAAGCTCCGACTTCGAGATCGTGTTTGAGCTCGCCGAACATCTCGGCGAGATCCACGCCGGCGTCCTCGCCGAAAGGAGAGGACTTGGCGGCTGGCGGCGTACTGGGAATGCCGGGCGAAATTTGCGGCGCGATCGCAGGCGCAGGCTTCTGCGGAACCGGGGCCGGCATTTGAGGCGACGGAGCAACCGTGCCCGACGACACCGCACCGGCTGCGGCACTGGCGGCGATGGGAGCACTGACCTGCGGAGCTGACGTTGGCCGCTGGGCAGGAGCGGATGCGGGGGGCGCCTCAACGCGGGGTGTGGCGTGAGTCTGTGGCGCGGGTTGAGGCTCGGCAACTGGAGCACCCTTGAGGAAGTCTTCACCCAGGGAAGCTTCCAGATCGGCTACAAACTCGCCCATGGGCTCAGCTTCCGGCACGCCGAAAGAAGTTGGAGCAGCATTTCCGATCGGCTCAAGTTCGGGTTTAGCGTGACCTGAGGCATGCTCGACTGCGGGCTCGGCTTCGTGAGAGATGGTTTCCGGAAGGAAACTATCGCCCAGGGAAGATTCTAGATCGGAGACGAACTCCTGAAGGACTGCTGGCGGCGACGCTACGGGCGGAGCTGCCACAGGAGGTTTGGGTGCGGCCGGTTCGGGTGCTGTCGGCTTGGCGTGCCACACGGGCGGAGCAGGTCGTTTCGCCGCGGGGACCGGCGGCGCAGGCGGAGCTTCTTCGACGACGGCTGCGGGCTCTTCGGCAACCGGAGATTCTTCGGCGGCAGTTGGAGCTTCTTCAATCGTGATTTCTTCAGAAGGCTCGTCGATGATGATTTCAGTAGCAGCTTCTACTGGAGCTACTTCTTCTTCTGCTGCAGGCTCTGCTGCAGGCGCGGGCTGTGCAGCGGCCTGGATTTCAGCTTCCATGGCCGATAAGATGGCTTCGTTGTTGGTGACAGTCTGAAGCTTTTCAAAAGCCGTGGACGCTTGCTCGGGCATGCCATGCTCGAGGTAGAAGCGGATTTCTTCAACGGTCTCGGCGGCTTTTGCCTCGTCGATCTCATCGGCAGGCAGCTCGTGTGCGCCAACTGCATCGGTGATTTCGGCTTCTGCGGCTTCGGCAGCCGGAGCGTCGGCTTCGACGACGACGGAGTCGTCCCACTCGGAGGATAGATCGATCTCGGCGGGATCGGCAGATTCGGTGACGGCCGAGACCTGATCTTCTTGAGCATCCTCTTCTTGAACCTGCTCTTCTTCAACCTGGGCTTCTTGAACTTCTTGAGGAACTTCGTTTTGTGCTTCTTCCCGGGTGTCGGCTTGATTCTGCTCCGTATCGCTGACAATAGCGAACTCCACATCTTCAGTGGGCTGCGGCCCAGCTGCAGGCCAGGGAGCCGAGGCCTCTGCCGGGGCGGAAATTTCCTCTTGGGTTTCAGCGGAGACGTCTTCGGCGACGGAATCAGTGAGAAGCGCAACGCCAGAGCGCTCCTGGTAGCGATCGGCGAGTTCGCCGTAGCGGGTAGCCTCTTCCGGATATCCGGCCTCGGAGTAGACGTCCTGCAAAGTGCGGCAACAGACACCAGCTTCGGCGAAACGGCCGGCCCGGGTGTGCAGAGAAGCCAGACGCTGGTTCAGACGCAGGTCGGTGGGCGCCTGAGGCAAGGCTGACAGAAGCGGCCCCAGAGCTTTGGCCGGCATGTTGTAAGAAATGAAAAGTTCCGCGTCGGTGAGCGCGGAGCGAACCGCGAGGGCGACGGCATCGGAATAGTGCTGATGGATGGAGGGAGAAGTGGCTTCCAGTTCGTCGACGATGACCGTGGCTTCCTCGGCAGAAATGAGGGTCGCGCCGGAATCTCCGCTGATCTGGCTGGCTACCTGCTG
>JBAWCJ010000434.1:0-3695 GCA_049590215.1 Candidatus Sulfotelmatobacter sp.
CTGGATCGCCTGATTGAGCAGCGCGCGCGCCTGGCGCGCGTTTCCCTCATCATTGCCCAGAGCGACGGCAGAAGCGCGCGAAGCCGGCGCGCCTGCTTGGGCGCCAGCCGCAGGTTCGCCAGGCTTCGCGAGCGCGAGCGCCAGCACAGCCATGAAGAGCAGATGTTTCATTGAGCCAGTCGCATCGGTCAGCGTGACGTTCGAATAGGAAATTGTAGCTGCTGGCAGAAGAATTCAAGACAGCAGCGCGTAGCGCGATTTCTCACCATGTTCCGTACTCTGTAGGATGCGGAAAACGCCGACGGAGTAACCCAATCGCGGAAGTTCCCTGCCCGGTTATCCCACCAGCACAGCTCCGCCATTCACATTGAAGATCTCGCCGGTGATGAAGCCCGCGTATTCCGTACACAAAAACAGTACTGGGGCGGCAATCTCCTCGGGCTTACCGGCGCGCCCCAGCGGAATCGTGCGCCGAATCACCTCCCCGGCCCGCGGGTCATCGAGCGCCGGCTTCGACATATCTGTATCCACCCAGCCCGGGGCCACGCTGTTCACATAGATTCCTGCCGGGGCCACTTCCGCGGCAAGGCTTTTCGTCAGGCTGATCAGCGCACCCTTGCTGGCAGAGTAGTCGCAATGAAAAGCTTCGCCACGCTGGCCGCTGGTAGAACTGATGAGCACAATATGCCCGGCGGCCGAGCCGCTGCGCGGCTGGACCTTCATCTGAGCCACGGTGTGCTTGACCAGACCAAACACCGCGTCAAGGTTGATCGCAAGAGTCGAGCCCCACTGCTCATCGCTCATCTTGTCGATGGCGACGTCCTGAGCGGGCCAAACGCCGTGATTGGCGACGAGAATATCGAGCCGTCCGAAATGTTTGACCACGTCCGCGACCAGGACGCGAGCGGAATCCGCGCTATCCAGGTTGCTACCGATTGCATAGCAGTTTGCGGCGCCGCATTCTTTCGCTAGAGCTTCAGCCTGCGCTCGCGCCTTCTGGTAGCTGAACGCGACCTTCGCGCCCGCGGTTGTAAACAGACGCACCGTGGCTGCACCGATGCCGCGCGAACCGCCGGTAATCAGAGCAACTTTGCCAGACAGAGAAAGAGGAACGGACATAGCTTCCAGTTTCCGGTTTCTTGTTGATAGTTGCAAGCCGCCGGGTCAATCAGCTCCTCGCTGCAAGGCGAACCGGGTCGGAAGTATCGCGAATGCGTCCGGCCTCCACATCGGCGAGGACCGCGCGAAGCCAGCGTAGATCGAGACGGCACTGCTCTGCCATGTGCTGCATCAGGTGGCGGCTACCACTGGGTAGCATCGTTGCCCATTGCCGCTGCAATTTCCGAATCTCTGCCAGCCGTCCATTTTGCCTGTCGATCTGGGTGCGCAGAGCCTCGGCGACGAGATTGAGGTCAGCAAGATGCAAAAAGAGCATGGGGCCGTAAAGAGTCTCTCGAAGGTCGCCTTTGGCGGCAAATTGCGCGTGCAGCAGTTCACGAAAGCGCTCGCGTCCGCGCGGAGTGATGCGGTACACCGTGCGCATGCCGCCCCGAGCCACGCGCTGGCGCGAAACCGCGGTTAACAGTCCACGTTTGGCAAGCTGGCGCACGGCGTAGTAAAGCGTGCCCACATCCACATCGGTAAAACACTCGATCATGGCCTGGGTCAGACGCCGCTTGATCTCGTAGGGGTGAAAGTCGCCACGGTGCAGAACGCCCAGGATGTACAATTCAGCTTTCATTAGGTTAATTAGACTATTATAATTGTATTAACGGGGGATGTCATGAAGCGTTCGATTCTCGCCTGCCTCGCAGGACTCCTCACCTGGGCTGTCGTCGTCACAGTGATCAACCGCGTGCTTCGCCTGAGCCTGCCGAACTACGCCGCTGCTGAGCACACGCTCCAGTTTACGCTGGCCATGAAGTGGGCACGCCTTTTGATGGCTATCGCGACCTCGCTAGTAGCTGGTGCCGTAACACGTTGGATATCCCCATCGAGCCGCTGGCCTGCGTTGGTCGTCGGCACTGTGGTGCTGGCAATGTTCGCGCCTTGGCACATCGCCAATTGGAGCAAATTTCCCGCCTGGTATCACCTGACATTTCTGCTGACGATTATTCCGGCGGTGCTCGTGGGTGCGCTGCTCCCACCGCGCCGGAACAAAGACCTCAACCAGGTTTACTCGGGACCCAGGTGAAGGTTCGCTGTTGGAGATTATTTGGTTCCCCCCTGGCGACGGCGGAATACGCGCCCCCACCAAGATCGTCTTTTAGAGACGGGCCCGTCTCCTTTCGTTAGGTCAAACTTCAGAGAAAACCGCTGGACGCCCATCTTCTCAGTCACGCTGACTTCATCAGCATCGGCGAACCACGCTTGTAGTCCTTCTGTCGTGGACCGACTGGCGTCATCTTGCGCTTGCAGGTCTTCGGGCGTAACTTCCTGACGTTCAAAAAAAGCCCACGTCGGTATCAGAGACTTCATATTCTCCCAGAATTGCAGATCCTCACCGTTCAGAACTTCACCCTTCCAGATCTGATAGCGAAGGCTGAACAGCCGAAAAATCTGCTCACGATCATCTTCGGAAATTTTGAACAGCTCACGAAGATCGGGTAGTTCGTCGTCCCAGTAGATGCCAGCCAGAGGCAACAAACACACCTGCCTCTTTGCATCCACGCGATACGTAAGCGCCGACAGCATGGTAATCGTAGTTTTGGCTAGGACGTTTGACATCTAAAGAATTAAAGAATTATAGGGCGGGAACAATCGACCATCTGGGGAGCCTCAGAAACCATCGCGTACCGACGACGTCCGTTCCGACTTCAATTCCCGCAGAAGCAACCGCACCAGCATCCCGTCGAAGCCGGTGCCGCTCATCTTGGCCAGCTCATCGAGCGCCTGGTCGGGCGTGCGGGCCGCGGCGATCGATTGCTCGGTCACCATGTTGGCATATGCGTCGGCGAGGGCGATAATCCGCGCCCACAGAGGAATCTGTTCGCCTTTCAAACCATCGGGATAACCTGTCCCGTCAAAACGCTGGTGATGATGTTCGATGGCCTGGCGCATCTTGGCACTATGCGGCACAATGCCCGCGATTTCCGCTCCCACGCGCGCGTGCATCTTCACCAGGAAAAATTCATCGTCGGTCAGCGGCCCGGGTTTGTTCAGAATGCGTTCCGGAACGAAAATCTTGCCTACATCGTGAACGCGTGCAGCGTAGACCAGATCGGCAGTTTCCTCGGGAGGCAGATGAAGCGCGCGCGCCAGAATTTCGGTGTAACGTGCCACCAGGTCCCCGTGGCCGGCGGTGCGCAACTCCCGCGATTCGGCGGCCCGGCTGAGAACCTCAATCGATTCCTTCAGCAAGGGCACGTTGCAATCCTCTTCGCCGCCACAGAATTTCAACAGCATCGAAGCCAGTTCTTCAAGATGCTCCGGCCCGTTGTGCTCGCGCTGCAGAAAGCCCTCGATGTAGGCGGAAATCTGCTGGCGCTGGGAAGCAAACTCCTCGCCCGCGGCAAACTCCTCAGCCGCCGACACGCGATTGCCGCCGGAACGCTTCGAAACATACATACCCGCGTCGGCCACGCGAATAATGTCTTCGATGGAGAACCCGTGAGTCGGGAAGCTGGCCACGCCGAAGCTGCCGGTAATGTGATGCTCGTTCAACATGGGGTCTTGCACAATCCACTGCCGCAGGC
>JBAWCJ010000435.1:0-2993 GCA_049590215.1 Candidatus Sulfotelmatobacter sp.
AAGTCGGTGCCTTCACCATTCATCCCATTCGAGTGACGCATAGCCTGGTGGATTGCGTTGCGCTCGCAATTCACACTCCGCTGGGCGTGATCATTCACACCGGCGACTTCAAGGTCGATCCCACGCCCACGGACAATCATCTGTTCGATCTGCACGCCTTCGCTGAATACGGCCAGCAAGGCGTGCTGGCGCTGTTTCAGGATTCGACCAACGTCGAGCGCAAGGGCTACACGCCGAGTGAGCGAGCCGTGCGGCGCAAGTTTGACGAGGTTTTCGCGCATACCCAACGCCGGCTTTTCATTTCGTGCTTCTCTTCTTCCATTCATCGCATCCGGCTCGCCGTGGAACTGGCGCATCAGCACGGGCGCAAGGTGGCATTTATCGGCCGCTCCATGAACAACTCCGCCGAAATCGCCGAGGATCTGGGCTACTTGGAGATCCCTGAAGGACTCGTAATCAATCCCGGCGAAATGAAAAACTTCCCGCCGGAAAAAGTCTGCGTGATGATCAGCGGAACCCAGGGCGAGCCGATGTCGGCTCTGTCACGCGCGGCCGTGGACAATCACAAACACGCGAAGATCGAGAAAGGCGACACGGTCGTGCTCTCGTCGCGCATCATTCCCGGCAACGAGAAGACGATCTACCGCATGATCGATCACTTGTTCCGCCGCGAGGCGTACGTGATTTACGAAGACGGAACCTCGCCGCCGATTCACGTCAGCGGACACGCCAGCCAGGAAGAGCTGAAGCTGATCATCAATCTGGTGAAGCCGAAATACTTCATTCCCATCCACGGCGAATACCGCCAACTGAAGCTGCACGCCGAAATGGCGGGCGCCATGCACAGCTCGGTGGGCAAGGTGATCCTGATCGAGAGCGGCGACGTTCTCGAGTTTGACGAGCACAATGCCCGCAAGGCCGGCCGCGTCAACGTGGGCCGCGTGTGCATCGATTCGGGGTCGCGCACGGATGTCGTTGAGGATTTGATCATCAAGGACCGGCGGCACTTGAGCGAAGACGGCATCGTGCTGCCCATCATCGCCATTAACAAACTTTCAGGCCGGGTGGAAACCGCGCCGGAGATCGTGACGCGTGGTTTCAATCCCGGCGAAGACGGCTTGATGGATGGAGCCAAACGCATCGTCGAAGATACCTTGGCACATTCGAGCGAAGAAGAGAAAGCCGATTACGGCGTGATCAAAGAAAAGATCCGCGCTGACTTGAAGCGCTACATTTCCAAGCAGACCCAGAAACGGCCGCTGATCATGCCGGTAATCCTGGAGATCTGAAGCAAGCCGCTGATGGTAACTCTCGAAGATATCCGCTCCGCCCAAGCCCGCCTAAACGGCATCACCGTTCACACACCCTTAATCGAATTCAATCATCGCGAATCCAACTCCCGTCGCCTCTTCCTCAAGCCCGAAAACCAGCAGCCCATCGGCGCTTTCAAACTTCGTGGGGCTTACAACAAAATCGCCTCCCTCTCGGAAAAAGACCGCAGGCGTGGAGTGATCACCTACTCCAGCGGCAACCACGCGCAGGGCGTGGCCTACGCGGCGCGGGCGCTGGGAGTGAAAGCAGTCATCGTCATGCCCAACAACGCTCCGGCAATCAAGCGCGAAGCTACAGCGGCGCTGGGAGCGGAGATCGTCTTCGTCGGCCCGGCCAGCTCCGAACGCCAGCTCAAGGCCGAGGAACTCGCGGCGCAGCAGGGATATGTGATCGTGCCTCCCTACAACGATGACCAGATCATCGCCGGTCAAGGCACGATGGGACTGGAGATTCTTGAAGACCTGCCGGGGGTCGAAACAGTTCTTGCTCCCGTCGGCGGCGGCGGAATGCTCAGCGGCGTGGCGACAGCGATCAAACTAAGCAAGCCCTCGACTAAAGTCATCGGCGTGGAGCCAGAGCTGGCGGGCGACGCGCGGGCCAGCTTTCGCGCGGGAAAAATCGTTCAGTTCCCTGCTGAACAAGTCTCGTCCACCATCGCCGACGGACTGCGCACGCAAAGCATTGGTCCCATCAACTTCGAGCACATCCGCCGCTACGTTGACGACATCGTCGCCGTAAGCGAAAAACAGATTATTGAGGCAGTCCGTCTGCTCGCGGCGAATCCCGATACCCTGGCCGAACCCAGCGGAGCGGTGGCCGTCGCCGCGTTCCTGTTCCACCGCGATGAGCTTCCGGCTACGACGCTGAACGTCGCCATTATCAGCGGCGGCAACATCGACCCTAAAATGCTGGAAGAATTCCGCCACCGTTAAGACGGCTGAAGGCCAGCCAGATTATTTTGCGCGCCCGGCGACCGCCCAGCGCCGAATCGCGACCACCGACCAAACCGCCTCGACTAGCCCGAACGGCCAAGCTCCCTGCAGAAATCCGTAAACGGAGCCGAGCGCACAGGCTCCCGCAAAAGCCAGAATGAACCACCGGCTCCGCGCTTCCAGCGCATAGCAAACGAGCATGGCCGTTACCGCAAACAGGCCGAATATCGACAACGGCGTCATCGAAACATTGTGCGACCAGCCAGCAATCCTATCAAGTTTTCTTGCGCTCGAATCGGCGGAGGGTAATGCGTCGATTATTGGCATACTGAAACTTCAACGGTGGCGTGACTCCGAAAGCAAAAAGGGGCTAACATATTCGCAGTTTCCATAATTTTATGAAACCGCGATCTGCGATTTTGATATTCAAGATTGCTGCAGTTCTTGCCCTCTGCGCCTCCTTCGCCTGGGCTGACGCCCTGCGGGGAACGCTGGTAAGCGAAGAAACCATCCGCGTCGCTCCAGACAGCAGCGCAGCCAAGCTGGCGGAGGTAGGGCCAGGCCGGGAGTTGGTCATTATCGACACAAGCCGCGACTGGGTCCACGTGGAAGCAATCCTGCGCCAGCCGAGCCATGACGAGGGTGCGACTGAAGATGAAGAGGAGGGCAAGGCGATTACCGGCTGGGTTCCGGCAAGGGCGGTGATCACCAGCACGACCCAGGACGGCG
>JBAWCJ010000436.1:0-4426 GCA_049590215.1 Candidatus Sulfotelmatobacter sp.
TCGTTCTGCGCGCTTCGGCTGGCGCGATCAAGCCTGACGTTGGCCAGCGCATCCAGCGCGACTCAGCTTTCTCGGGAGCCTGTTTCCGCACCGCGCAAATCATCCGCTGCGACGACACCGAGACCGATGATCGCGTAAACCTCTACACCTGCCGGCAACTGGGCGCGCGGTCCATGGTTGCGGTGCCGCTCTGCGGCCGGCGGCGCGTGATCGGACTGCTCGAAGCCTTCTCGGCTGAGCCATTCGGGTTTAACGACAGCGACGTCGGCAGCCTGGAACTGCTGGCGGAGTTGATTCTCGGCGCTCTGAAGCCTGAGGACGAAGACCGCTTCGCGGAATCGGCCGAGGCAGCAGAAGCGGCATTAGCTGCGCCGGCGATTCCTGCCCAAGTGCCTCTGCCGGCGGAAAAAGTTCCGACCGCGCAAGTCGCCGCAGCAAAGCCCATCGAAGCGAAAGTTGTCGCACCCGCTGCGTCCGCGCCGCAAGTCACCGATAAACCCAAGGTCGCGCCTGCGGAGACGGCAAAGGCAATCTCCGTGCCTGTGCTTACGCCCGCGCCAGTACCCGCGCCAGTGCCGGAGCGCAAGATCGAGCCCAAGCGCGCGGCCGATGACGCGATTGCCCCGCAGATCGTCCACGAAATCGGAACTTCGTCCGGCCGTCATCCCGTCCTGGTGTTGGTGGTGGTGATGATTTCATCTCTGCTGGTCGGCGGAATTTGGTGGAAGGTGAAGAATGCGCAACTCGGCGACGTCGTAGTAAAACCCGAACCGAAAATCACCAAGCCCGCGGCTGTGAAGCAGCCCACAACTCCGGACACGACATCTCCTTCGGCCAACTCATCCGGAACCAGCCCGGATGGGCAAACAAATTCCGCGGCTGCGGCGGATGAGGATACAAACGCTGAACCCTCGAGCGGTAACGTCACTCCGCAGGAACTGGCCAAGCTGCCTCGCGTAACCGGCATTCGCCATTGGTCTTCGGCAGATTCCAGCACTGTGGTGCTCGACCTGGAAGATCAGGTGCAGTATGAAGCGCATCGGCTGACGGGTCCTGATCGCATTTATTTTGATTTGCACGATACTGCGCTGGCTCCTGAATTTGCCGGCAAGACCATCGAGATCGGCGACTCGCTGCTGGCGCGGGTTCGCGTGGCTCAGCCGGTAGCGGGTTTGACCCGCGTGGTGCTCGAAACCAGGGGCGATTCGAATTATTCCGTCAGCCTTGAGCCGAATACCTATCGCCTGATCGTGCAGGTGCGAAAGCTGGGCGCGAACACCAAGGCTCAGGTAAATCTTTTTCCGGGAGCAGAAGCGGAAAAGAAATTGGCCATCGTTGTCCCGCCTCCAACGCGTGAAGATTTGCAACTGCGCGCGCGCGTGCCGAAGATGCGCATCGTTGTCGATGCCGGCCACGGCGGCTGGGATTTGGGAACCGTCGGCCGTCAGGGCTTGCTCGAAAAAGACCTGGTGCTCGAAATCGCCCAGCGCCTGGGCAAGCTGCTCGAAAGCCGCCTGGGCGCGGAAGTGATTCTTACCCGGATCGACGACAATTACATTCCACTCGACGAACGAGCTGGAATCGCTAACCAGGCGCAGGCTGACCTGTTCATCTCGGTTCATGCCAACTATAGCGACTTGCCTTCGGCGCGCGGTGTGGAAACTTATTACACCAACTTGTTTGTGTCTCCCAACGCAAAAGAT
Organism: Candidatus Sulfotelmatobacter sp.; assembly: GCA_049590215.1. Lineage (GTDB taxonomy): Bacteria > Acidobacteriota > Terriglobia > Terriglobales > Acidobacteriaceae > Sulfotelmatobacter. The sequence goes on from JBAWCJ010000436.1 coordinate 1,704, forward strand.
CTCGAGACTCGGCAAGGCACTCCCGGCAATAAGAATCCTGTGACCGCATCCCTATCTCCTGTGGAATTGCATGACAAGATCGAACAGTCGCGCCGTCTTGCGGCCAGCGTGCAACACTCGCTCTACGGAACCTTGGCAGCGCAAAATCCTGGTCTGCGCGACCGCGGCGTAAAAGAGGCGTCCTACGTGGTTCTTACCGAGACCGCGATGCCCGGAATTCTTGCCGAAGTTTCCTTCGTCAGCAGTCCCACCGACGAGCAGAAGCTGCGCAGTGACGGATACCGCGAGCAGATCGCCGAGGCGCTGTACCGGGGCATCGCGCGGTACGCGGCCGCGTCGCGTAGCGTGAAGGTGGCTAGCGCGGGGAAGTAGTAGCGAGTACCTAGTACCGAGTCGCGAGCAAAAGTTTTCCGCTCCGGCTCCCCCTTCAGACCCGCTGATTCTTCTAGCTTGGCTCCGCTGCCGCGTTCTCGCGTGCCGTCTCCAGCAACCAATCTCGAACTACGCCGTGGACTTGGGCGCGAGCCTCCTCCAGGCTGACGTGCTTCACCTCTGCTGCCTTTTTGGGGACTGCTGCAGTCTTTACTTCTGCAGCCGCAACGGCGTCTTCGCCATCCGATTCATCTTCTACTTCATCTTCCTCTTCCGCGTCGTCTTCAAAATCTTCTTCGAACCATTGCGGACCGCGGAGTGTGGTGCGATGCACGTCATCGCGGTCGATTACGACATCAGTCGCTTCGTCCGCTTCGAACTCCGCGTTTCGCAGATTGACGCTGGCGGTTTGCAGCGCGTAGAGCATCAGCCCTGCCGTCTTGTGATCGATGCGCCCGGCGCCGAGCATCTGGATCGTCTTCATCAGCGCTACCTGCACCGAGTTCGCGTCTTCGAGCAGCGGCAGATCGAAACGGCGCTGCGCCGACATGTCTTTGGCGATCTTTGCGCGCTCGCGCCGGATGCGCTCGTGAAAGAAGCACTGCCGCCGGTTGCGGAGCGCAGGAGATCCGCACTGCGTTCCGTTCATCTTTATGTGCTGACATCGTGGAACATTATCCATCCCCATATTTTTTTCTCGCGTCCTTTACGTCGATTTGCCGGAACGAAATTTGCTGGGTACCCTCCCCCTCCCCCCTCGATCTCTGGAATCATCGGGTTAGGGTGGGATTCCTCTGCAAAATCCGGGCGGCAAAGAAGTTAGATACTAAAATCTTCGAAACAAACAACTTAGTAGCGGTGATTTGGTTTTTTGTCGATTGTCACTGCCTCAGTCATGATTACGCGAGTTGCGGGGTGGACACAAGGTTGGATGTCACAGGGGTGGGCTGTGGAAGGATGTGGAAAAGTGGGGGCGAGTCCGAAGATCACGTGCGACATTAGATGGGTTCTTCGATTCCGTTGCCGGGTGGCATCTGTTCTTCCTCCGCTCTTCTGGATTTTGGCGCTTCATGGATGTGCGGTCTGAACGTGCTCTCTGTCGGAGTGGCTGGCTGCGGGTGATATGATTTCGCAGTCTGATCCGCCGGGGGTTTCCAACATGAATAAAATATTCGTTACAGTTTCTGGGGGGTGCGCCTATGTGGTTGAGGACACCGTGCCCCGAGGTTTTGTGGTGGAAGTCGTCGACTTCGACAACATCGGAGCGGGGGACAGTTTTCCGTCGGCGCAGGCCCGCGAGTACTACACAAAGAATAATTTGCGCTCGCCCGAGCGACCAGTGCGTCAATGAATCTGCAGTGCAGGCTTGAGCTTGGCCGCGCCTACAAGGCGGGTTCCCAGATCGCTCGGGTGCTTAGCGAAGACTGGTGCGGTCGGGAGCTTTATTGTCCGGCATGCGATTCCTCCAGACTTTCGCATTCGAGGGTTAATACACCGGCCGTCGATTTTGAGTGTCCGGAGTGTGGGCAGTACTTCCAACTGAAGGGTTTCAAGAGTTGGAATCAGAAAAAGATCGTCGATGCTGGCTACGAGTCGATGCTTCGTGCGATACGGTCGGATCGAGTTCCAAACCTGCTCGTTTTGCAGTATTCTGCCGAATGGCTCGTTAGGAACCTCCTCTTGATCCCTAGCGTTTTCTTCTCTGAGACTGTTATTGAGAAGCGCCCTCCGCTTGGCCCCAAGGCCCGGCGAGCGGGCTGGGTTGGGTGCAATATTCTGTTAGACAGAATCCCTCTGGATGGCAAAATCGCCGTCATTTCCAATAGTACCTGTGTCGCGGAGCAGCAAGTGAGGGAGGAATTCTCGCGTGTGCGGAAGCTCGCTGAGGTGCCCCCGACAGTTAGGGGCTGGACGCTTGACGTTCTCGGAGCGGTTCGCAAGTTGGGCAAGTCTTCGTTTTCCATCAATGATATTTACGAGTTCGAATCCGAGCTACGAGCCTCCCATCCGCACAACCGACACGTGCGCCCGAAGATACGTCAGCAGCTTCAAGTTCTTAGAGACCTCGGCCTTCTTGAGTTCACTACCCCTGGGAACTATAGGATTAGAGAGTACGGGTCCCGCAGGGGCTGAAGCCCCCGTCGTCCCTGCGGGACTTGTTCCTTTTTGTTGGGCTTACCCCGGACTTACGTCCGGGGCTATTGTATGCCGCCCCTTCGGCTCCGCTCAGGGCAGGCTCTACGGGGCTGGGGTGGAGTGGTGCGGGCTGCGTCTTTTCCTCACGCAACATCGCCACGAACCTTTGTTCCTGCGCGGAATCCACAGGTGGCGCAGGCGAAGTACATAGGTCC
>JBAWCJ010000437.1:0-23392 GCA_049590215.1 Candidatus Sulfotelmatobacter sp.
GGCAGCTGGAGAAAATCGGCGAGCATGCGAAAGACGATCTTTCTTTGCCGGATTGTGAACTGATGTTCTTTGACCGCCTGCTGGCCTTTGACCACTTGCGCCACCAGATTCAAATCGTGGCTGCGGCGGACGTTTCGAGAGAGAGCCCCCGCCGCGCTTATGCCCGGGCGGTGCGCGACATCGCGGCGCTCGAAAGAAAGTTGGCAGCGGGATTGCGCCCGGCAATGTGGCGCAAATCCGTCAAGGCTAGGCGGGGAAAACTCAAAATCCATGCCGGAACCACGCGGGCGCAGTTTCTGCGCAGCGTCGAGCGTTGCAAGGAATACATCGCCGCAGGCGACATCTTTCAGGTCGTGCTCTCGCAGCGCCTCGACTTTATCCCCGGCATCGAGCCGTTCGATCTCTACCGCGCACTGCGCCAGGTGAATCCTTCGCCCTACCTTTATTTTCTGAGGATGGGGGATACACAAATTCTCGGGTCGTCTCCCGAGATGCTGGTGCGAGTAACGGGACGCAAGCTGGAATACCGTCCGATCGCGGGCACGCATCCGCGCGGCCGCGACGAGGCCGAAGACCAGCGCCTCGAACAGCAGATGCGCACTGATGAAAAGGAGCGAGCCGAGCACGTCATGCTGGTCGATCTCGGCCGCAATGATCTCGGCCGCGTCAGCGAGTACGGCTCGGTCAAGGTGAAAGACCTGATGTACGTGGAGCGCTACTCCCACGTGATGCACCTGGTCTCGGCGCTCGAAGGCACGCTGCGCAAGGATCTAGGCGCGCTCGACGCGTTCGCGGCATGCTTTCCCGCGGGCACGCTCAGCGGAGCACCCAAGGTCCGCGCCATGCAGATCATCGAAGAACTGGAGCCAGTGCGCCGCGGCATCTACGGTGGATCCGTGCTCTACGCCGATTTTGCCGGAAACCTTGATTCCTGCATCGGCATTCGCACCATGCTCATGCAGGGCAAGCATGCGTATCTGCAGGCAGGAGCGGGGATCGTGGCGGATTCGGACCCGGCGAAGGAGTTCGAGGAATCGATGAACAAAGCGCAGGCGCTGCTACGAGCGGTGGAGATGGCTAGGAGCAGTGGTCAGTGATCAGTGGCACTTGCGTCGTGCAGAAAGTTCTCCACCAGCTTTTTCCCCGCATCAGTAAGCACGCTCTCAGGATGAAACTGCACTCCCTCGACGGCGAACTTTTTATGCCGCAATCCCATGATGGTGCGGCTTCCGTCTTTCTCCGTAGTCCAGGCGCTGACCCCTAGTTCACTTGGCAGGTCCTTCTCTTCCACGATGAGCGAATGATAGCGCGTGGCCGTCATGGGCATGGGCAGGCCGCGGAAGATGGTCTTGTTGTCGTGGGTGACGGCGCTGGTCTTGCCGTGCATCAGGTGCGGAGCGCGCACGACTTTGCCGCCAAAAGCCGCGCCGATAGCCTGATGTCCCAGGCACACGCCGAGCACCGGTACTTTGCCGGCGAAATGCCGGATCAGATCAATGCTGATGCCGGCGTCCTGCGGCGTACACGGTCCAGGCGAGATCACGATGCGCTCCGGCTGCATGGCCTCGACCTCAGCAACTGTCACCTGGTCATTGCGGCGAACCTCAACCTCCGCGCCCAATTCCCCAATGTACTGAACCAGGTTGTAGGTAAAGGAATCGTAGTTGTCGAGAACGAAGACCACGGGCACCATCCTTGCTACAGTTTAGCCGGAACGGGCCATCCCCGTCCCCAACGGTGGTATTGACGGAACATGCTGCCCCAGTCATTCTTGGGATAAGTTGAAAGCCACTACATTAGCTTTGGAGTAACACATGACAGAAGCCCAGCAGGAGAAAAGGGCTGCACGACGTTTCGCGCTGCGGATCCCGGTTGCCGTAGCCCGCGATGGAAACTCTGGTCACGGTGAACCAGCACAAATCCGCGACGTCAGCGCGCGCGGCATCAGCCTTTACCTCGACTCACCCATCGCGCAAGGGTCGCCCATCGGCTTCACTCTGACCCTGCCGCCCGAAATCACGCTCACCGAGAGTATCCGCGTGCAGTGCAAAGGGCGCGTAGTCCGCATCGAAGATGGCAGCGCAGACGGCAAACTGGCCGTGGCCGCGGTCATTGAAGAGTACGAGTTCCTTCCGCAGAGCTAAAGTTGGGTCCAGGAACTCGCCCGGTTCCCGGGCAATGCTCTGGGGCACTTCGCGCTATCGGGTTTTGACTTCTTTACGAAATAATCAAGCATCGGGAGCATTCCCACGTCCCGCTCCTTGTTCCACACACCGCTTCATTCCCATGCTGACAAGTGGTAAGGTTCCTTCCAGGGGCCCGACATCACTTCGATCTCCAGAGGATTTCCTTGCCGCGATCTGGCATTCAAGTCGTTGGCATTATGTTGGCGGCGGTGGCGGTCGCGAGAGCGTGGCCGCAGGCTGCGGAATCTCAGAACTCGAATCCTCCCAACCCTGAAACCGCCGTGGTCAGCAGTGTACGCGTGGTTCATGATGGGGGCGTACCGGCCGTTGAAATTGTTTCCACTCACCCCGTCGCACCTTCCATTCAATTGCTGGATTCGCCTCCGCGGCTGGTCATCGACCTATCCAATGCGCGCCTGGGACCGCTGCACAAGCGGATTCCCGTGCTGCAGGAAAACATTCTTACCCTGCGCGCCGAGCAGTACCAGAAGGATCCTCCCATCGCCAGAATTGTGCTCGACCTCCTGGTTCCGTACGCCTACACCTGGGACGCCGCAGGCAACCGCCTGATGGTGCGCCTGAAACCTCGCCCCGACCCGAACGCAGACCCCGACGCCGGCTCGAACGCAGCCACCAACAAGTCACCCTCTCAGCCGTCGCAGGTTTTATCGTTGACTCCAACCGCCACGCCGGCGATCGTGCCGGTCAGCAGCGGGAGAAGCGAGGTCGTGTTCGGGGGCAAGCGCATCGCGGCCGGCTCGTCCCTGACCGCTGGCAGCGACACTGCGGTACTGCACTTGTCGCGAGGAGGCGAGGTCCGCGTTTGTCCCGGGACTACGCTTTCCGTGACGCCTTCGAAGAACACCAAAGCTTTGATGCTCGGGCTGAGCACCGGAGCGCTGGAAACGCACTACGCACTCGAGGACTCAGCCGATACCGTGCTCACTCCCGATTTCCGCATCCTGTTCGCCGGGCCCGGGGAGTTTGACTACGCTGTCAGCGCCGACGCGCACGGCAACACTTGCGTGCGCGCGCTGGCGGGCAACCACTCTTCAGCCATCGTTTCAGAGTTGATGGGCGACCGCACCTATCAGGTGAAACCCACTGAACAGGCCGTGTTTCACTCGGGGCGCATCGATAAGGTGGACACGGAAGTCCCCGCAGAGTGTGGGTGCCCGGCGCCGGTCCCGGTAATCCAAACAGATAAGTCTCCGGCGATCGCTCCGGATTCTGAGTTGCCGGCGAGTGTCACGCTGGCTCAGGGCGCGCAACCAACGACTGGAACAAAGCCCGGCAACGATGCGCCGCAGACTCTCTCCAGCGGACCCGAAATCCGGCCCGTCCCGCCTTCGCAGCCGGATGAAGTTCACGTCCAGGTGGACGCTCCGTTTGTTTTCCGCGGCAAGAACCGTGCCGCGCCGCCACCCGCGCTTATGGAGGAGGCGGCGGCGTTACCAGTGATGGAAACTTCAACCCAGCCCGCCCGCCTTGAAACCTCTGTGCAACCGCCGCCAGCGCCCAACACTCCGCAGGACGCCGAAAACCATCGCGTGCTGCGGCGGATCGGCAGGTTTTTCGCCGCCATCTTTCACTAGATGGCGTTAGACCGCTCGCAGAAAGCACGAACTGGACAAATGCCATCCCGAGCGAAGCGAGGCATGACATTTCCGTTCTTACCCCCGATTGACAGCCTTCCGCAGCGGTTCCACCTTCTCCCGTGCAGCGTCCCGCAGGTCTCCGGCTATTTCGACGCCGCGCTCGGCCACGTCTTTCACCCGTTCCTTGGCGTCGCGCGCCCGGTCTTTGGCTTCTTCCGTCCAGTCCTGCAGTGTGTCTTTAGCGTCGTCGTAGCCGCGTTTCAAGTCGCGGCGGAATTGTTTGCCGCTTTTCGGAGCAAGCGCAAGCGCCACCAGGGCTCCCGTGCCGAGTCCAACCAGAAAGAACGTAACGGCAGTTCCCAGGCTGTTTCCTTCCGAAGATTCATAACGTCCCAAGCGCATAATGTAACCTCATTTCCACTTGGCGGGAGCGCCGGACATCCTTCCGTCCGGCTGCAATATCCTGCCAAGCGCCATTCTAGTCCTCCGCCAGGTTGGCGGCGAGCCCTACCCAAGCGCGACGGAGAGGCCCGCTTATGATGTGTGCAACTTCGGGAAGGTTTCCTTTCCCGCAACCTGAGTGTAAAATAACTTTTCGGCCCTTGTGCGGCGGAGACTGTGGCCTGCCCGCCTTCCGTCAGCCCTGCAAACCGCACTTATTTTAAGGAGATTGTTTCGAGCAAATGTCGATCCCTGCCACCCAAATGCGTCCCGGCATGATCATTAAGCATAACAATGATCTGCACTCTGTATTCAGCGTGGAACACCGCACGCCCGGCAACCTGCGCGCCTTCATCCAGGCCAAGCTGCGCAACCTTCGCACCGGCGCTATGTTCGAACACCGTTTCCGCTCGCCCGATCCCATCGAGAAGGTCAACGTCGATGAGGTCGACATGCAGTTCCTCTATGCCGACGGCGACAACTACTATTTCATGGACACCTCGAACTACGAGCAGACGCACCTGACCAAAGAGATTCTCGGCGGCGCCGTCGATTACCTGATCGCCAACCTCGAGATCAAAGTGGAATTCTTCGACGGCAAGGCCGTCGGCATCGAACTGCCCCAGACCGTGGAGCTCACCGTAGTCGAGACTGAGCCCGGCCTGAAGAGCGCGACCGCATCCAGCGTCACCAAAGCCGCGAGGACTGAAACAGGACTGGTGGTGCAAGTGCCTCCTTTCATCAATGAAGGCGAGAAGATCAAGGTCGACACCGCCGAGGGCGTGTATTTGTCGCGGGCGTAATTGTCATCCCCAGCGTAGCGAGAACGTCGCAAAGCGAAGTTCTCGCGGAGTCGAAGGAGTCCCCGCAACGCTTGGCAGCCCTGCGGCCTGATCAGCCATTCTCAACGGACTCATGATTTTCAGAGACTTCCGCAATATGAGCCGCAACGGAAAATCCAAGATAAAAGTCAGGTTGGCCGAACCAGAGGATTTTGATTCGGTTGTCAGATTCGATCATGTTGCACAAGCAGACAGTGCTCGCGTTTCGGAGATAAGATGTGCAATTTACACAGGTACCTGCTGGGTTTTGGTAAAGGACGCGCATCCCATCGGTTATGGAATCATTGATTACTCGCTTTTCTTTCATCAGGCGTTCATGTCGGTGGTATATCTCGCCCCTGCCGAACGCGGCCAAGGGCTTGCGGCTCTACTGATCTCTCAAATCGAGAGTATCTGCACACATGCAAAGCTCTTTACATCGACGAACAAGAGCAATCTGCCGATGCGAAAGCTACTTGAAAAAATGGGGTACAAGCTTGTTGGCGAGGTTCAGGGGCTGGACGACGGCGATCCAGAAATGTTTTACCTCAAATTTATCCGTCATAAGGCGAAATCTTCCATTAGTCATCAGAGAAGCTAGAAAAGACGATGTAAACTCGGGTGGGGCACAATTAGAATTCCTTGGAATTGCAGGAACTTGAAATTGCGGGAAGAGGTTGAGATCACAGGGATCCTTCGACTGCGAGTCAGCTTCGCATTCGCGAAGCTGATTCTCCGCTCAGGATGACAAGATCGTTGAGAGCATGAATTCTACTGAAAAGGCAGTTGAAGCCCGCCGCTTCGTAGTCCGCGGACGCGTGCAGGGCGTCGGTTTCCGCTGGTTCGTGGAGCGCGAAGCCCACATTCTCGGCATAGCGGGCTGGGTTCGCAACAACCCCGACGGAGGGGTCGAGGTGCTGGCCCAGGGAACCAGCGATCAGCTCTCCAGCCTGCGTTCGCGCCTGCGCGAGGGCCCGCGCGCTGCCCGCGTGGATGCCGTCGAGGAGTCCGAAGCCAGGCCGGCCCGTGACATCACCTCATTTCGCATTGAAGGAGCATGGTGAGGCAGGTTTCAACGTCTCAAGGTTTCAAAGTGTCAAGGCAAAATCCCCCGCATTTGTCCTTGAAACCTTGAAACGCTGAAACTCTGAAACCTCGAAATATAAGGAGCGTGGTTGATTGTCCCCCAACTCAGGCATGAATGCCGCCCAGCTCAAAAAGCTGATTCGCGAAGTCCCCGATTTCCCCAAGAAGGGGATCCTCTTCTACGACATCACCACCCTGCTGAAAAACAAAGTCGGCCTGGCCACGCTCGTCGACCGGCTTTCCGAGCATTATGTCGACCAAAAGGTCGATCTCGTCCTCGGCATGGAAGCCCGCGGCTTCATCTTCGCCCCTGCACTGGCCTACCGTTTGAACGCTGGATTTGTTCCGGTCCGCAAGGTGGGCAAACTCCCCGCCGAAACCGTGCGGTTCGATTACGCGCTCGAATACGGCACCAATTCGCTTGAGATGCACAAGGACGCCATCCAGAAAGGCCAGCGCGTGCTCATCGTCGACGACCTCCTCGCCACCGGAGGCACCGCTGAAGCCACGGCCAAGCTGGCCACTCTGCTCGGTGCGGAGATCGCAGGGCTGGGCTTCGTCGTAGAGTTGGATTTTCTGAAGGGCCGGGAAAAGCTCAAAGGTTACGACGTGATGTCGCTCCTGCACTACGACAAGTAACCACCACCGCGAGAATATCCGGAGAAACGGCGCAGATCAGCCCTTGTTTCCGGGCCTTACTTCCAGAAGCGGGCAATCATCAGTCCCACGCCCACCCAGAAGCCGACGCTGACAGTCGTTGCCAGCCCGAGTCCCCCGACCAGGCTCCAGTTGAAGCGGCCGCGGGGTGGGACGGTCTTGGGTGCGAAATCATACACGAACCACGAACGAAAGAACTTTGCATCCTCCGGCCTCAGCCGCGGACCACCCCACGGTTCAGCCGGCGGCTGACCCGTGCGCGATTCGCGAGTGCCGGATGTGGGGAAGGGCTGCAATCGGTGACTCATCATCCGTACCTCAAAGTTTTATATGCAAATTGTTGGCCACCCCTTTGGGGGATCTTCTTAGTCTCTGAAAATAACACACCCTGGCAACTTCACCACTCTAGAAAGTTCTGAAAAGGGTAAATTTTCCCGTTTTGGAACCGCGAAGCGGACTTCCCCCCACACCAACCTCTCATGCCGATACCTTCGGCGGATCCTCAGATTTCTTCCAGTAACAATTTAGAGTCCCTGGGCAGATAACTCTTGCGCCGGAACCAGTCCTCCATCGCATCTCGCAGCTGTTCCAAAGGAACGTTATTGCCAATCTCCATAAGCCCGTCGCCGACCGGCAAAGTATCGTCGAATACGCTGGCATTCGTAAAATTACGCATGGAGAAACTATCCAGCCACTTCAGCGGACAAGGCAGCCTCTGCCCATCGTCCTCGCACTCAACACGAATCTTGCGCGCGAACATGACTTGATTTAATCACAGACAGCGCGGCGCTCAGCAGCCCTGCTTGACAGAACTGCTCCCGCTCACTAGTCTGCCCCTCACACGCTTGCCGCCGTCGCGCGAGCCGGCCAAAGATTGCAGGAAACAGGAGGATCACATGCCCACGAACTTCATCTGGTGGATCATCGTCGGACTGATCGCGGGATGGGCTGCCGGCAAGATCATGAAAGGCGGCGGGTACGGTGCGGTCATGGATATCGTCTTGGGCATCATCGGCGCAATCATTGGCGGATGGATCTTTAATGCGCTCGGCATCTATCCCGGAGGCGGCATTATCGGCAGCATCGTAGTGGCGATCATCGGCGCCATCTTCCTGATCTGGCTCACCCGCCTGCTCAAGAAGGCCTGAGCGCCGCGCCGCCGCGTTTCCCTTTGAACAGCCCGGCGTTTGAAAGCTCTGGCTCAAAGCCCCAGCCATCTCAAAACACGCGGCTTGCATCCACGGCTCCAGAGACCTCCGCTCAGGTGTCTAAATCCCTGCAGGGGCCGCGCCCAGCGCGCAAGAACGACCTAACGCTGCGTTCTATGAAAGACGAGCGGCCCCCAGCTCAACGGAGGAGCCATGCGTTTTCTGAAGACTGCAGCATTGTTTTTCTTGCTCGCCCCACTCTCATCTGGCCAAAGTTCAGATTCGGCCACTGCGGCCGATTCGGCCGCGCGCCTGCCCGTCACCCGAGTCATTCTCTACAAGAACGGCGTCGGCTATTTCGAACACGCCGGCCAGGTGCGCGGCAGCCAGGACGTAAACGTCGATTTCACCACCGCGCAATTAAACGACGTGTTGAAGTCGCTGACCGTCCTCGATCTCGGCAAAGGACGCATCACCGGCGTCAGCTACAACTCCAACGCTCCTCTCGAGCGCCGTCTCGGCTCGTTGCATCTCGCCGTAGGCGAGAACCCGACCACCGCCCAGTTTCTTGACGCCTTGCGCGGCGCGCGCCTCGAAGTTCGCAGCGGATCCGAGACCGCCTCCGGACGCCTGCTCAGCATCGACGAGCGCGAGATTCCCATCAAAGGCGATCAGAAGATTACGGTCGATCAGATTTCCATCGTCAGCGACAGCGGAGAAGTCCGCGTCTTCGATCTGACTCCCGCCACCACCGTCCGCGTAGCCGAGAAGGATGTGAATGATGAAGTCGGAAAATACCTCAGCCTCGTCGCCTCGACCCGCGATCAAGATGTCCGCCGCATGACCATCTCCACGGCAGGCGAAGGCGAGCGCAATCTGCTGGTCAGCTACATCAGCGAAGTGCCCGTATGGAAGAGCACGTACCGAATCGTGATCCCAAACGAAGGCAAGCCCTTGCTGCAAGGCTGGGCCATCGTGGATAACACAGTGGGCGAAGACTGGAAGAACGTCGAACTGTCGCTGGTCGCAGGCGCTCCGCAGTCGTTTGTGCAGCAGCTTTCGCAGCCTTATTACGCGCGGCGTCCGGTGGTCCCTTTGCCGCAAAATGCCATGATCACGCCGCAGACGTATGAAGCCACGTTAGAAGAAGCCACTCCGCCAGGTTCTCAGCCGGTCGGCGTGATCGGCGGAGTCCCGGGCGGAATCCCCGGCGGCCAGATGGGAGGCGCTATCGGCGGATCCATCGCCAACTCTCGGCTCCCGATGAGTCTTAAGTCCGGCATCGGCTCAGGAAGTGGCGGGGGAATCTATCACGGCGTGGGCGATCACCTCGACGCCGCTGCCATGGCCGAGTCTCTCGAGGCCGCCACCACCACAGCCCAAACCCGCGACCTCGGCGACCTCTTCGAATACAAACTCCAGGACCGCGTCACCATCCGCAAAAACCAGTCAGCCCTGGTGCCAATTCTGCAGGCCCGCATCGACGCCGAAAAAGTCTCCGTCTGGAATCCCTCGCAAACCGCCGTCCTGCGCGCTCTCTGGCTCGACAACTCGAGCGAACTCACCCTCGACGGCGGAAGTTTCAACGTGCTCGAAGGTGATGCCTTCGCCGGCGAAGGCCTGATGGACGCGATCAAGCCCGGCGAGAAGCGACTGCTTTCCTACGCGGCCGACCTTGGCGTCCTGGTCGATGCCAAACAAAAATCGGAAAGCCAGCGCGTCACCAGAGTATTCATCGCCCACGGCATGATGACCCAGTCGACCCAGGAGCGCGAAGAAAACACCTACACCATCCGCAACCGCGACACCGCGCCACGGACCATCGTAATCGAGCATCCCGCGCGGCCGGGCTGGAAGCTCACCGATGACGAGAAGCCGGCGGAAAGCTCGGCTTCCTTCCACCGCTTCCGCTTAATCGTCGACCCGAAGAAAACCGAAACCCTGCTGGTGAAAGAATACCGTCCAGTCACGAACAGTTATCAGCTGTCGAATGTAACCGACGATCAAATCAAATTCTTCCTCGCTGCAAAGATGATCAATCCAGAGATCGAGCAGGCCCTGCGCAAAGTGATCGCGCAGAAGAACAGCATCGCCGCCCTCGATGCCGAGGTGGGGTCGCGCAAGTCAAAGATTTCCGGGATCTCCGAAGATCAGCAGCGCGTCCGCGAAAACATGAAGGCTCTGAAAGGCAGCGTGGAAGAAAAGGCGCTCCTGGCCCGCTACGTCCGTGAACTGAACGAACAGGAAGACCACGTCCAATCATTGCACCACGAGGTGGCCGACCTGCAGCAGAAGCGCGACGCGGCCCAGAAGACACTCAACGACATGATCGAAGGCCTGCAGATGGAAGCGACGCTATAGAGCGTCCTGTGGACATGCTTCATGTAGAGACAGCCGCCTCGGCTGTCCAGCCTGAGCCTGCCCTGAGCGAAGCCGAAGGGGCGAAAGCCCGGTTGCGAGCGCGGCGCGCTCTATGCCGGGACTGCAGTCTGCATAGCGGCGACAGCAGCGTCCAGATGCGCCAGCGTCTCCGCAACCGTGAGCGAATACATATCCCGGCCCAGGCCTTCACCAGCCTGCAGCGCTGCTTTCAGGTAATGCCCGGCAATCTCGACGGCAAGAGAATCCGTGATGACCCGGCCCGTGCGGTTCTTGTACTCCACCCAAGCCAGATGCGGCAGCGCGACCGATACGTTCCTTCCGTCAACCAGAAACTTCACGTCGACAGCGTCAGCATGCCGCGTGGAAATAGCAACGATCAGCGCCTGATAAACGCAGTGCACCGGCTTCTTGGTCCAGCGATCGGTAGCAGTGAAATCCTCAAACATGACAAGGAAAACTATAGCGGAGGGGAAGGATGCGAGCAAATAGTAGCGGGATAAGATAGCTCATGTCGGGACAGCCGCCCTCGGCTGTCCGTCGAGCGAAGATCGGCTGCTTCCCGTCCCACTAGTCAGCCCCTCCGGCGATCGCTCCGATGATGAGCAGCGGTTCCGCTCCGGAAGCCACTGTGTCAGGAAGCGCAGCGTCAGGCGGCTCGTGCGAAAGATCTTCCTCGCACGCGAAGAAGCGCAAAAACGGCCTGCGCTCCTGCGTGACCTGATCCCGAATCGTCCCGCGCAGCATGGGATAGCGAGCTTCCAGCGCGTCCAGCACCGACCGCTGCGTAACCGGCCCCACGACTTCAAGCTGCACTTCGCCGCCAACATGCGCCAGCGTTCGCAGATGCTGTGGAAGTATGACTCGGATCACGGGAGCGTCTGCACCTCAACCGATAGCACAGCGGGAAGGTCCCGAACAATCGGAGCCCAGCTATCTCCAGCATCCGCCGACGCATAAACCTGCCCGCCGCTAGTACCGAAATAAATTCCGCATTTGTCCAGTGAGTCCACAGCCATGGCATCGCGCAACACGTTGATGTAGCAGTCGCGTTGCGGCAGGCCTTTGGTCAGAGGTTCCCACTCGTTGCCACCGGTCCGACTGCGAAACACGCGCAGCTTGCCATCGGGAACAAAGTGCTCCGCGTCGCTCTTGATCGGGACCACATAAATAGTCTCCTGCTCGTGCGCATGAACATCGATCACGAATCCAAAGTCAGTCGGCAGATTCCCGCTGATCTTCTGCCAGGAATCGCCGGCATCGTCGCTGCGCATCACGTCCCAGTGCTTCTGCATAAAGAGGACGCCGGGTCGCTTTGGATTCATCGCAACATGGTGAACGCAGTGCCCAACTTCGGCCGTCGGGTTCGGAATGTATTTGGAATACAGCCCGCGATTGATCGGCTTCCAGCTCCCGCCACCATCGTCAGTGCGAAATGCCCCGGCCGCGGAGATCGCAATCCACATCCGCTTCGGATTGCTGGGATCAAGAATAATCGTGTGCAGGCACATCCCGCCCGCCCCCGGCTGCCACTTGGGCCCGGTGCCGTGCCCGCGCAACCCGGAAAGTTCCTGCCAGTTCTCACCGCCGTCGGTCGAGCGAAAAATTGCAGCGTCTTCTACGCCCGCATATACCGTGTCAGGGTCGCTAAGCGAGGGTTCCATATGCCACACACGTTTGAACTCCCACGGATGCTGCGTGCCGTCATACCACTGATGCGTGGTAAGCGGCTTGCCAGTTTTATCAGACGCGTCATACACGAACTTGTTGCTGGCGGCCTTTGGAGGCCCGGGCGCAGGCGGTTCTCCGGGCGGTGTTCCCGGCTGGTGCCAGCTCTTGCCGCCATCGTCCGAGCGCTGGATGATCTGTCCAAACCATCCGCTCGACTGCGACGCATACAGTCGATTGGGATCGGCAGGCGATCCCTTCATGTGATAAATCTCCCAGCCCGCAAAATGCGGACCACTCACCTCCCACTTGTCGCGCTTGCCGTCCGCCGTTAATACAAACGCGCCTTTGCGCGTACCCACCAACACCCGCACCTTACTCATTGCCCCTCCCGAAAATCTCCGCATCCATGACAAAGCCAGTCTAATTCTTTACTGCGGCTTCGGAGAAGCCGCAGTAATGCCGCAACAACTTGAGCGCGCTAAAGATTCGCCCGTCAGCGCTAATTCATGGGACCAGCCGTTCCGCAGCGAACAGTATTCACATTTAACTTGCGATTTGCAAGCAAGCATTTGACAATGGGTTAAGGATGACCCGAAGAAAAGCAATCCCAAAGCGCAGGTCAGGATGCCCGCTGAACGCTTCGGTGGAAATGCTGGGCGATCGCTGGTCGCTGCTGATCATTCGCGACATGATGCTGGCAGGCGCCCGCACCTACAAAACATTTCTGGAATGTTATGAGGGGATCGCGACCAATATTCTGGCCGACCGCCTGCGGAAGCTCACGGCCGACGGAATTATCACTACGAAACCGGACCCGTCCGACGGCCGCAAGGTAATTTACTTGCTCACCAGGAAAGGAATCGATCTGGCCCCGGTTCTCACGGAGATGGCGCTCTGGGCAGCCGCCCACGAAGACACGGGCAATCAGGCACTGGTAAGGCAAATGCGCGCGGATAAAGAAAAATTTCTAGCTGGGGTGCGGCAACGCTGGGCCGCCGGGTAACATGGATGGGTGCCGACCCGGGTTTCAAAGCAGGCTTCAAAGCAAATTCCGAAGCGAGCCCAACTGAACGTTCTTCGCGCCGCAAACCTCACCAAAATTCCCTGGCTCGTCCATGGATTCTCCACGCGCGTGGGAGGCTCTTCACGCGCCTACGGCGGCCAGGCACTCAACCTCGGATTCACTCCACACGATTCCAAAGCCGCCGTCGAGCGCAACCGCGCCGCGCTTTCGCGCGAACTCACCGCGGGCAAATGGCCGCTAATCAGTGTGCGCCAGGTTCATTCCGACACCATTCAGTTCGTCGAAGCCGCTCCCAGATCCCAGCTAGTTGGTGATGGACTCATCACCTCAACCCCAGGTTTGTTGCTCGCGATTCAGACCGCCGATTGCCTGCCCATCATTCTTGTTGACCCCAAACGCCACGCTGTAGGCGTGTTCCACGCCGGCTGGCGGGGGACACTAAAGCGCATCGTCGAGAAAGGAGTGGGCGAGATGCGCCGGCGCTTCGGCACGCGGCCCAGGGATCTGAAGGCCGCTATTGGCCCCGGGATTCATAGCTGCTGCTATCAAGTTGGCCAGGAGGTTCGCGACCAGTTCGAGTCGCAGTTCGCCTATGCCGCAAAATTATTCCGGGAAGTCGAAGAGCGCGATCCGGTGCGCGAAAAATATCCCATGCTGTTCCTCACCGCTCGTCCCCCCGGCCACAGCGAATTGCCAAAGAAGATTTTCCTCGACCTGGTGGAAGCCAATCGTCAGCAGCTATTGGCCGCGGGGGTGCCGGCGAAAAGTATCGAAGCCTCGCCGTTATGCACCAACTGCCGCACCGACATGCTGTTTTCATACCGCGCAGAGAAAGGGAAAGCTGGACGAATGATGGCAGTCGTAGGAATCCGCGACCAGCGCCGTCCCTCTAGACAGGTAAAGTCCCAGAGATAGAGATATGTTGCGACAAACAAATGCGCGCGTCCTTCCCCTGCTCTGTCTGCTTGTCTGTGCAGCACCGACTGATAGCCAAGTCTCGTCCGGCCCAGTATCATCCGGCGAAGTGTCATCCAGCCAGATCGACGCCGTATTCGCCAGTCTGAAGTCCGCCACAGCTCCGGGTGCTGCCGTGCTGGTGGTTCATCGCGGCCGGGTAGTGTTCCGCCGCGGGTACGGAGTCACCGATCTGCGCACGCTGCAGAAAATCGACGAACGCTCCAACTTCCGCCTCGCCTCATTCACCAAACAATTCACCGCGGCGTGCATCATGCTCCTGGCACACGACGGCAAGCTAAGCTATGACGATCACCTGACTCACTTCTTTCCGGAATTCCCCGCCTACGGCAACTCAATCACCGTACGCAATCTGCTGAATCACACCTCTGGTCTTCAAGACTATGAAGACCTGCTGTCGCAGCGATATCCCAACACACCTCCGGAAAAGATTCCGCAAATACACGATGCCGGCGTTCTGAAGCTGCTCGAGCAGCAAACCACCGTGAAGTTTCCAGCAGGCACGAAGTGGGAGTACAGCAATTCAGGCTACGCCGTGCTGGCGATGATCGTCGAAAAAGTATCCGGCAAACCCTTTGGCGAATTTCTTCAGGAGAGGATCTTCACGCCACTGAAGATGACAAACACGCTGGCCTACGAGCGAGGCAAGAATGAAGTGCCGCACCGCGCCTACGGCCACTCCAGGCAAGACGACGGCTGGCAAGAAACCGACCAGAGCCCCACATCCGCCGTTCTCGGCGACGGAGGCATCTACTCTTCCCTCGATGACCTCGCGAAGTGGGATCGCGCCCTGCGCCTCCACACGCTGCTAAGCCAAGCCGAAATGCAGCCGGCCCTCACCTCAGTGCAACCCACAGATGGGCCGGGGAAATCCCCTGAAGGCAAGACGGTGAGCTACGGTTTTGGCTGGTTTCTCGATCCTTACCGGGGCCACAAGCGTATGTCACACAACGGCGAGACGATTGGTTTTCGCACTACAATCCAGCGTTTCCCCGACGACGAATTGACGATCATCATCCTCGCCAACCGCGCAGACACTAATCCTGAGGAGCTGGCTCTGAAAGTTGCAGACTTGTATTTGCTGAAGCGGCAGGCTCGCTAAGCAGTAGGAGCTGCCGAAGGAGGGGCCGCCGCATCGGCGATTCCCTCATTTACCAGATCCTTCAATTCCTTGCTGGGCTTGAAGAAAGGAATTTTCTTGGCGGGCACCTCGACCTTTTCACCGGTCTTGGGATTCCGCCCCATCCGCGCCTTGCGCTGACGCGTGCGGAAGCTGCCAAAGCCGCGGATCTCAATCTTGTCGCCTGCGCGCAACGACCGCACCACGCTGTCAAAGATCGCTTCCACAATTACTTCGCTGTCTTTGCGCGTAAGTTCCGCTAAACGCGAGACTTCATCAATCAAGTCGGCTTTCGTCATAATGTCCCTTCGCTCCCGGCGACAGCTTCGGTTCTATATATCGGAACCTGCATAACCTTCTCAAATTTCAGGGGTTGTACGCAAGTCACGGCGGAGAGTCGGGTTTCAGCTCTCAGGTTCTAATATTTAAGACCTGCTCCCTCACTTCCACAAATAGAAGAACCCAACCTGTTCCTCCAGCATCTTTTCCCGGCTGGGAATCCACTGTGAAATGTCGCCCGTCAGCAAATCCAGCATGGTCTTGCGATCTTTATCCGGCCGCACCAGAGTCGGTTCCCCCGAGATGCCCACCGATTTCGCTGTGTCTTTGACAGCCGCCTCAAAGTCGCCGGTGTCATCAATCAGTTTCATAGACAGAGCTTCCTTGCCGGTCCAAACTTTTCCATTGGCAATAGCTTTGACATCGTCGAACTTCATCCCGCGCCCATCCGCCACCGCCTGGATAAACTGCCCAAACATATTATCGATCAGCGACTGCATGTAAGCCTGCTCGGCCGGAGTGAGATCGCGGGCAGGATTCCCCGTGTCCTTGAACTCTCCGGTCTTGATCACCACACTCTTCAGCTTGGCCCACTTCAGCAGGTCGCCGTAGTTCACCCACTCGGCAATCACGCCAATCGAACCCACAATGCTCCCCTCGTCGGCATAAATCTTGTTCGACGCCGACGCCACGTAATACGCGCCACTCGCGCCCACGGTCTCGATGGAAACCACGATTGGTTTCTTTTTAGCCTCGCGGATGCGTTTCACTTCGCGATAAATCTCTTCCGAAGCCGCCACGCCCCCGCCCGGCGAGTTCACATGCAGAATGATCGCCTTGATCGAAGAGTCATCGGCAAACTTCTTGAGCTGCCCGACCACCGGCTGCGGCGAGAGAATCACGCCATCCAGGTCCACCACCCCGATGCGGTCGCCAAAGCCGCTGAATCCGGCATCCGTGGTCCCCGCATGCAGCGTCAGGTAAACCAGCGAAAACACAGCCAGCACAAAGAGGAAGAATGCTCCTCCCCCAATCAGAATCCAGAGCAGGGTGTGGGAACGTCGTTCGGGCATAAGCAAAGTTTAGCACCCGCAAAGACCGGACGGATAAAAGACCGGGCTGGTGAAAGAGCTATTCCGGTCCCTCAGGCTTCCAGACCCGCACGTAATCCACCGCCATCTCTTGCGGAAATAAAGTAGTACCGTCGGGATTCCCAGGCCAATCTCCGCCCACCGCAACATTCAGCAGAAAGAAAAAAGGATGGTTGAAAACCCAACTCGCGCCCGCAGGCAGAGATGCAGCGGTCACGGTTTCATACGAAACTCCATCAACAAAGAACTCTATCTTGTCCGGGGACCATTCGATTGCGAACCGATGAAAGGCCTTGTACAAGGGACGCCGATTAGGCAATTCATACAGCGCTGTGGCGCCGTCTCGAGGGTAACCTGGCCCATGGAGCGAACCATGATTGAGCCGTGGCTCGCGCCCAATATTCTCCATGATGTCGATCTCCCCACACACCGGCCATCCTACGGAGCCGACGTCGGCGCCCAGCATCCAAAACGCCGGCCAGATCCCTTGGCCGCGCGGAAGTTTGATGCGAGCTTCAATCCTTCCAAACTGAGTAGAAAACTTCTCCTCCGTCTTGAGCCTCGCCGACGTGTACTTGCCATCCGGACTACGCAGCGCCCGAATTACAAGATGGCCCTTGCCGTCGAGAAAGGAATTTTCCCGGCTGTCGGTGTAAGTCTCGAGTTCCTGGTTCCCCCACCCATTCGCGCCCAGGTCATAGACCCACTTAGTGGAATCGGGCGCTGCTCCCGCCGCTCCGTTGAACTCGTCGCTCCAAACCAGCTTCCAGTGCGTTTGCGCATGAAGCGGAGCCAGAGTCATCGCTAGCACCAGCAGCAATTGCGGGAATCTCCTCATACCCTGAAACCATGCGACGACCCGATGCGCGTGTCAAGCTCTCGACTCTTCGGGCAGTGGTGCAGTTTGATTGTCATCCTGAACAAGCGTTTTTTGCGCAGTGAAGGATCTGGGCGAGCCGCGCGATGTGTCGCGTTCTTTGCGACACAATAATCGCGCGTTTGGCTCGCTTCCTTATCAAACTGCATCACTACTACTTTCCGAACCAACAATTACCCGCAGCGCAGCCGGCTCAACGCCTACCTCAACCGGCGTCCGGCAAACATATTCGCCATCGGCGTAGACCTCGAAGGGCATCTCAGTTTCCACACGTACCCGCGCCGCCTGAAAATACTCCACTTCGCGGATACCAAGATGCCGGCCAAAGTAGACCGTAGGAAACAGGCACGCCAGCTTGAAGGGATCGACACCGCCAATCACGCAGACATCAAGTCGCCCGTCATCCATCAGCGCCCGCGGCGCGATCCTCATTCCGCCGCCGTAAGTGGAAGTGTTGGCAAACGCCGCCAGAATCGTAGGCTGATTACTGCGAGCAGTCCAGCCCGCGTCTTCGTCCGAAGTCGAAATCTTCATGGGAAACGCGGCGAATCGAAAAATAGTTGGAACCAGAGTCAACGCATAGCCCCCGTGCCCCCGCACCCAGCGCGGCAGTTCAGCAGCCCGGCGTGCCACTTCCCCATCAAGCCCCAGACCAGCCACGCTACAGAAATAGTGTGGAGCGGGCGCCCCGCCCGCGCCAGCCAGCGGAGTAATCACTCCGAGATCAATCGTCCGCAAGTTGCCATGCCCAGCGCAGAACCGCCGCCAAGCCGCCAGCGAGTCGCGCACGCGACCCAGCCCAAGGGCATGAGCAAAATCATTGCCGCTGCCCGCTGGAACAACCAGCACGGGCAAGCCAAGCTTCACCAACTGACTAAGGTGACGATGAATGGTACCGTCACCTCCAAACAGCAGAATGACGTCCACTGGATCGGCAGCACCGGGCATCTCGATGCGCCAGTCAATTACTTCGCGAGCAGCCGCGTCTGTCTGAAAGGGAACAAGGTTCTGCGCAGAACACCCCAACCCGAGAATAGCCGCCGCCCGCATGTGCGCGGTCGAGACTAGCAGAATCGACTAATGTGGGGACAGCCGTCCTCGGCTGTCCGCTGGGCAAAGCCCAGCTCGCGGCCATCACGGCTGCAAAGCGGGAGCAAAGGGATTCACTAACGGCTTCTTCCACAACCACGGATACCGTGTCCATTCCTCAACCAGCCCCGCTCGAACAGGGTTTTCCAACAGATACGCAATCTTCGCGTCAAGACTCTCCGACGAACGGACCACGCGATCAAACGACTCCGGCTGCCAAACCCGGCCCTTACGCCCCAGCTTTTTGTTAACTCTGTGGGCGGAGAACCCCTTGACCGAATCCATGATCTCGGCGAGCGAATAGATCCCCATGGCACGCTGGTTGACCAGGGGCGTGAAGATCATGTGAACGTGATCGGGCATTACGACAGCGACCCGCAGGTCGAATCTCTCCCCGTTATGATGCAGACAGCATTCCAGCACGATGGAGCGGACAAGCTCAGGAAGAACCCATCGCCGATCAGTGCAGAACGTGACGAAATGCTGCTTGTTATCACATTGAAGATGCGGAAGCTGGCGGCGATAAAAAGCCCGAGGCACAAGGTTGTATGTGGGGACAGCCGTCCTCGGCTGTCCGCGGAGCGAAGCTCCGCTCTGCCTGAAGTCTAGTAGGAGTTGTGGGGCAACAGGGTTTGGCCGCGTTATAAATTCTGGACGAATGCCGGATTGGGAAAGCAAGAGAGGAAACCCCGGCGAGCTTCACTCGCCCGGACAGCCGACGACGGCTGTCTCCACATGGTCACTGCCAGCTTCCACCATCAGAGATGACGCGAACTCTCTTCATTCTTCGCCCCACGCGGAGCACGACGTCTTGATCAACAGGCATCATCACCACCAGCTCTCGACCGGTGTCGATGTTCTCGCCACCGATGCTCACCAAGCTGACGGCGCCCTGTTTTTGCTTTGCAGCGGCCTCCGTGTTCGAGGTCGCAAGTCCAGCCAACCGAATCAGTTTGTCCATCCGAAGCCCAGCCTTGCGAATCAGTTTGTCTACCTGAACCACTTCCACCTCCGCTGGCTGCTCGATTCCACCAATAATACGTACTGCCCCACCCCCGCTTCCCTGGGGAATTACATCCGCCAGCCGGATTTCGACCAACTCTAGGTCGTCGGGCACCTCTGCCTTCTGAAACTGCTTCGCCCAATCGTCTCCAGCCCTCGCCGCCGCATCTGCTGAATGGAAATCCGCGACAATCCGCCGGGCAAGATCCTTCTTCAGCTGCATGGGATGCACCGCGCCGTTGCTGACATCGAATCTCATCTTTACGATTTCCGGGATCTGCACGTCAGTCAGAAGTTCGTAGTAGCGCCACATCCTCTCATCCGAAATGGCCATCACCTTGCCGTACATCTCCGAAGGCGGCTCATGGATTCCGATTGCGTTATCGAGAGATTTCGACATTTTCTCGACGCCTGGGCGCCAGCCCTCCAGAATCGGCGTGGTCAGTACCACCTGCGATTCCTGCCCGTAAGCCCGCTGCAACTCGCGCCCCACCAGCAGATTAAATTTCTGGTCGGTCCCGCCCAACTCCACATCAGCTTCAAGCGCAACCGAGTCGTATCCCTGCACCAGCGGATAGAGCAGTTCGTGTAGCGCAATGGGTTTCTCTTCCCGAAAGCGCTTGTGAAAGTCTTCCCGCTCCAGCAGCTGTGAAACCGTGTACTTCGCCATCAACCGGATAAAATCGTCGGCAGTAAACTTGGCGAACCACCGCCGGTTAAAGTCGATCACAGTCTTCTGCGGATCGAGAATCTTGAAAACCTG
Source organism: Candidatus Sulfotelmatobacter sp. (assembly GCA_049590215.1). GTDB lineage: Bacteria > Acidobacteriota > Terriglobia > Terriglobales > Acidobacteriaceae > Sulfotelmatobacter. The sequence goes on from JBAWCJ010000437.1 coordinate 20,208, forward strand.
TGCCTTGTAAGTCTCCGCGTTCTCCTCAATCTGCTCGCGAGTCAGCGGAGGCCGCGTAGCCGAGCGCCCCGTCGGGTCACCAATCATCCCAGTGAAGTCGCCGATCAGAAAGATCGCCGTGTGCCCGAGATCCTGAAAGTGTTTAAGCTTGCGCAACACAACGGTGTGCCCAAGGTGCAAGTCAGGAGCAGTCGGGTCCATGCCCAGCTTCACCCGCAAAGGTTTGCCCGTAGCACACGACTTCTCCAGCTTGGCGCGCAGATCAGCCTCGCGGATAATTTCCGCCGAACCCTTCTTGAGATACGTCAGTTGTTCGTCGACCGGTGCGAAGTTTGCCATGGGAAAGGACATTATAAGGAACGAAGCGGCAAAGGCCGAATCACCCCGTATAGAATGTCAGGAATTCGCTGGGAACAGAATGAACATTCGCATACGAAAGGCAACGACGGCAGACGTTCCCCGGCTGCGCGAAGTGATCGAAGCGTCAGTGCGAGGCCTGCAAGCAAAGGACTATTCGCCATCGCAGATCGAAGGCGCACTGCAGTCGGTCTACGGCGTGGATAGCCAACTCATCGCCGATTGCACATACCTGGTGGCCGAGGCTTTCGATTTTCAGAATCAAGACTCGCAGAAGCCCGAGATCATAGCCTGTGGCGGCTGGAGCATGCGCAAAACCTTGTACGGCGGCGATCAGTACGCGTCCCGTGAAGATTCGCTACTCGACCCGAAGCAAGATGCAGCAAAGATTCGCGCCTTCTTCGTGCATCCCAAATGGGCGCGCCACGGCATCGGCAGCATGATCCTCGAAGCCTGCGAGAGCGCAGCCCTGGAAGCCGGCTTCACACGCCTCGAGATGGGCGCAACGCTCAGCGGCGTTGCTTTCTATCGCGCCAAGGGATACGCAGAGATCGAGCGCCAGAGCGCCCCACTGTCGAACGGAGAAAAGCTGGAGATTGTCAGAATGGTGAAAAGGTGGGTGGAGGATTAACGAAACTTTATGTGGGGACAGCCGCCTCGGCTGTCCCGCCAAGCACAGCGAGGCGCGGCCAGAGCGCCTACTCTCAATTTTTCATCCTCAATCTTCGCCCGACAATTTCAAAGTTCCCCCCTAGCACAATCTTGATCGCCTCGGTATAGGCGAGGTGCTCCTGCTCGAGTATCCGCGCCACAAGTGAGTGTTCGTCATCACTGCCAAGCACCGGAACAGCCTTCTGCACAATGATTGCGCCATGATCCAGTTCTTCATCCACAAAATGCACAGTGCACCCGGAAACCCTTACTCCATACGCGAAAGCCTGCTCCTGCGCTTCCAGTCCAGGAAATGCAGGCAGCAACGAAGGATGAATGTTGAGAATCCGCCGCGGAAACTGCTGCACGAACCAGGGCGAAAGCAGCCGCATGTATCCGGCGAGGCAGATGAGGTTTACATTATGTTGCTTAAGCGTCCCGACAACTTCGCGGTCATGCTCTTCCCGTGTCCTGCCTTTGGAGGGAATCACTACGGCGTTCAGCCCGCGCTGCCGTGCAGTAGCAACACCAGGCGCATCCGCGCGGTTCGAGATGACGACGGCAATGCGGGCGTCAGCGATGCGGCCGCCGTCTATGCTGTCCGCGATGGCCACAAAGTTCGAGCCGCGCCCGGAAAGAAGAATGCCGATTGAATGCATTGGAGTTCGAATGATAATTCACTACAGAGACAGGCAGGAGGAATTCCAAACCGACAAGCTCAAGATCGGGCCCGCAGGGCTGGCACGGCAACTTATAAAAGGTTTTCTCTGTGTCTCTGTGCCTCTGTGGTGAGCTAGCTCAGTTGTAGACCACCTTGCGCTCACCCTTAACAATCCTGCCCACGGTGTATGCCTTCTCTCCCACGCGCTCAAGCACAGTTTGAGCCTTCTTGAATTTCGCCAGAGGAACGACCAGCAGCATGCCCAGGCCCATGTTGAAAGTACGCAGCATTTCATCTTGCGGCACATTGCCCAGAGTCCGCAGGTGCTCAAACAACGGCGGCACCGGCCACGACCCAAGATCAATGGCAGCCGCAGTCCCCCGAGGCAGCACGCGAGGCAAATTTTCCGTAATACCGCCCCCGGTAATGTGAGCCAAAGCCGAAACGCATTGCGCATCCAGCAGCTTCTTCAGCGCCGGCCAGTAACTCTTGTGCGTGCGCATCAATTCATTGCCCACTTTATTTTTTATTTCGTTGACGTAATCTTCCGCCGAGTAGCCTCCCACTTCAAACAGCAGCTTGCGGGCCAGCGAATATCCGTTGGTGTGCAGGCCGTTTGAAGCCATGCCGAGCACAACGTCGCCAATCTGCACTTCCTTCCCCGTAATGATCCGGTCTCGCTCGACCACGCCCACAATAAATCCCGCCAGATCATATTCGCCATCGGGATAAAAGCCCGGCATCTCGGCCGTCTCCCCGCCAATCAGCGCACAGCCGTTGTGCTTGCAAGCATCGGCAATCCCCTCTACCACTTTCTCCGCGATCGTAGGCTCCAGCTTCCCGGTCGCCAGATAATCCATAAAAAACAACGGCGCAGCGCCCTGCACGGCAATGTCGTTCACGCAGTGGTTCACCAAGTCAGCGCCCACGGTAGAATGCAGCCCCATCTCGAACGCAATCTTGAGCTTCGTCCCGACGCCATCCACGCTCGACACCAGCACCGGATCCACATACTTGGTCTTGTCAACCGCGAAGAGGCCCCCGAACCCGCCAATTTCACTCAGCACGCCGCGAGTAAAGGTCTTATGCGCCAGATACTTGATGCGCTGCTTGGTCCGGTTCGCGCGGTCAATATCGACCCCAGCGTCGGCATAGGTGATCGGTCCAGATGCGGGTGTGGAGTTCTTGGCCACGGCTTTTCGCGGTGTCCTTTTCTAAGTCCTTCAGTGTGGGAAAAACGCCGGGTTCCTGGCGAAGCAGCAGTTCCTAAGGCCGCTAATTGTAGCACGTTCGAGATCGGACGCAGGGCGGGAGGAATGTCGATAGTGGGCTTTATCTAGCACTCACGATATGTTCACCTTGAAATCACATCCCAAACCTTCCCAATTGCGAGAAACACAAGTCCGTAGATAATAGCGTTCGAAGACGCGAATATCAGAACGATCACGGCGTCAGCTAACGGCGTCGCCCATTCTGTCACGACCAACACATAAGAAGTCGGTGCCAGACAAAGGTA
>JBAWCJ010000438.1:0-3355 GCA_049590215.1 Candidatus Sulfotelmatobacter sp.
TGCACCAGCACGCCTTCCAATCCCTGCAGGCAACCGCCCCGGATCCGCACCCGCTGTCCGGTGTGCACGAACGGGTGCAAGGCAAACAGCCCCTTCCCTTGCAACAGCAATTGCAGGTCTTCAATCTGCTTCACCGGCACCGCCGCTACGATCCCGCCAAAGCTCACGAAGCCGATCAGTCCGGCAGTTTGCAACACCGCCTGCCGCGCAACCGCAGACTGATCAATATGCACGAACGCATATCCCGGAAACAGGGGAACCGTCACCACCTTCTGCCGGTCGCTCCAGGTGTGATTTTCGGTCAACAATGGCAGGTAGACTTCACAGCTTTTGTAGTTGAGTTGGGCGACCACTCTCTTCTCGAAGCGATACCGGGTCTGCACCGCAAACCACTGTGCCGCCGCCACCACCGCCGTCAGTGGCCGCGCATCCACCGAGCCGGCCAGGCTTGCGGCCGGGACTCCATAGCTACCGCTCATTGAGTCCCACAGCCTATTCTTGGTTTTTTTTGCACTGCGTCTTTCAACTTTGGCCACGCCGCAGTACTTGCGACGGGCAACCGTTACTCGTCAGGACAACCTTCCCGCTACCGCACACCTCTACAACCGCCGATAAATTCGCTCAGGGACTGGAAACCTTCTCTCTCGCAACACCGTTCCCAGGATTCGCGATTGCGCCGCTTCCAGCGTTTCCTTGATCTTGCGGGCAGTCGCTCTCCGCGTGTTATGAGCCCCCAGCACCAGGATGATTCCATCCGTGAGCTGACCCAGCAATGCGGCCTCACTCGATATCCCCGCCGCAGGCCCCTCGATGACCGCATACTCGAACTCTTTTCGCAGCTCCGCCAGGCGCGAAATCCAATAGCGTCCCGTCCCTGATTCCTCACCCCATTCGCGCAGCCCAAACCCCGGCACTCGCCACAAGTTGACCGCCGTCTGCCTGGACCACGACTTGATTGCAGCCCCACCCACGCTCCAGGACGCCAACTCTGCCGTCATCTCCCGGCCCACGACGGCGATATGCGCACTCGTCTCCAGCGCCAAAGCCTGTCCAACCTGCTCGCAGAGACTGGCCACATCCGTATGCGGCTCCGCTCCGCTGAACACAACCTGAGTTACAGGCCGGCCTCCGCTGGCAAAAAACACACGCTGCACCAGGCCCCGAATCTGTTCTCGTGCGAAGTCTTCCGGATTCCAAACCTCCGGTTCACGAAAGACCTCGACCTGCCGCACTGCAGACTCCTGCACCGCTGACCCAATAAAATCGTCACTTCGCAACACGTCCGCATTCGCACTCATCTCATCTCCTTAGGCGGATAGCCTTTGGTCCATTTCTTCCGGTATCGACGCCAGTACCGGAATTTCCAAACACCTCAATACCTCTTCAGGAGTGCGCAGCGCAGGGTCCAGATAGTCCGCCGCGAACGCGGCCCCAGTCCCCGAAGTCAGCGCCGCAGCGAACCCCACCAGCAGGACCACGCCAGCCGGCCAGACCGGCAGCGCCGGCACCACCGGTTGCTCGGCAATCGCTACGTTCACAATGCCGTCCTCATCCAGAGCATCCCCCATCCGTGCTTCTTCCCGTTTCTTCACATAGAGCAGGTAGTTCTCCTGCGCCGCCTTCTCGCTGCTCGTAAGATCATCTTGGGTAATCGCGTCCTCGCCGAGTTGGCGAGCCAGTCGGCGGTATCCCGCCAACTCCGTGCTCGTCGTCGCCTCGCGTGCTTCCAATCCCTTCATCTCAACCTGGGCCTTCTGCAACTCGGCCTTGGCCCACTCATAGTTCACATCCAGGTCGGTCGTCTGGTCGCGCACCGGACTCTGCTTCTCCGCCGCAATGGCCTCTTTGGCCTGAGCAATCTGCTGCTCGACCTCTCGCACCAGGCGATGGCCCGGCTCAAACTTGGTGAGCAGCTGAGTCTTCTTCAACTCGAGGTCCAGCAGGCTTGCCTTCAGCGCCCGCAAGAGCTCGGGATTATCCGCCGTCCGAACTTGGGTAACGTTCCGCGCCGGCAAATTCGCCAGCTGCGTATCGAGTTCGCGAACTCGATGTTTTGTGCCAGACATCTGTGCCTCAGTTTGTTGGGAGGTTGCCTCCAGGTCGTTGACTCGTTGCAACATCAGATCGCGCTGCTGCCCGGCCATCACCACGTCGTGGCTCTTTGTGAATGCCGCCAGCTTTCCCTCAGCCTCTTCTAGCTGTCGCCGCGACTCTGCGGTCTGTTGATCGAAGAATTGCAGTTGTCCCCGCGGCCGGTGGACTTCCATGTGTTTCTCCAGATAAACGCTGGCCAGCGACTGCAGCACACGGGCCGCCAGTTGCGGATCCGACGCGCCATAACTCACCGCGATCAGGTTGGTCTTCTTGATCGGTTCTACTTCCAACTTGCCGGCCAGCCTCTTCGCGGCTCGCTCCACCCGCGCGGCTTGCGTTTCGTGCGGCCGCAGCCGTCGCAGCCAATCATGCGCAGCCAGGTCGTTGACCTCTGCCACGCGCCGCAAAACGTCGTCGTCCTTCAGCAGTTCTACTTCTGAATTCAGTTCTTCTTCCGTTACTTCTACCCGCGAGAAATCGGGAGGAGCATTCTCCTGCGCGGCCACGGGAGGGTCGGCTCGCCCTCGGCGCACCAGCACGCGCAAGTGCGCCCGATAATTGGCTCCGGCGAACGCGTACACCACCGCCAGGACGAAGATCAACCCGGCGACCCCAACAAACAGCTTCCGCTGCCGGAACAGAACCATCGCCAGCTCCCGCATCGTCGGCGATTCCGGCACTTCTTCTCTGCGCGTTAAGTCCTGATCTCGCATGCGGATTGACCTGGGTCGTCTGATAAAGTCGCTTGATAAAGTAGCTTGCTAAAACTGTGTGGGACTCACGTACATGCTTAAGGCTGGTTTGGTTAGGAACGGCTCGATCTTCGAAATGGAGTTTTGCGGAACAAACACCAGATCGCCCGGGCGCAACTCCGCCGCCTCGCCCAGGCTTCTCTCTTTCAGCATCTTCTTCAGATTGAAAACATGCGCCTCCACCAGATCATCATTCACCCGGCGAAACAAAAGCACCTGCGAGTGCTTCGCCTCGTGTGTAAACCCGCCCGCAATTTCGATCGCCTCCATGATGGTCGTGTCCCCGCGCAGCTCGTACTTGCCGGGCTTTCCAACCTCCCCGCCCGCCACGAAATAAGGACGCTCAAAGTCCTTCAGCGCCACCGCCACCTCCGGATCGTGCAGATATCCCGCATAGGCCCGCCGTACCCCCTCACGAAACTCGTCCAGAGTGAGTCCCTGGGCGAACAACATCCCGGCGTCTTTTAGAGTGACGTATCCATCTGGTTGTACGGTGAGGGTCTGGTCGA
>JBAWCJ010000439.1:0-4786 GCA_049590215.1 Candidatus Sulfotelmatobacter sp.
CAGGATGACAAGGCTGAACACCGCATCTTGCGGACTACTTTGTGATCACGCCGCAGGCTATGCGGTCGCCGGAGTTGCCGGAGGGATCGGTCTTCATGTCATCAGCTTTGGCGTGGATGACGATCGCGGTGCCGCCGTTGCTGAAGAGCGAGTGCGAGCCGTCGCCGAGGGTTACGTCGTTGTCAACGAGGATTCCATCGGCTTTGCCGTCTGCGTTCACGGTTAAATTCAGCATATCGCCGGCGTGATGGCCTTCGGGATTCTCCAGTCCGTGCTTTTTGCCGTCGGGGTTGAAGTGTGGACCTGCGGATTTGAAATCGGGAGCATCGCACTTGGCGTTCTGATGGATGTGAATGCCGTGCTCGCCGGGCGGGAGGTCGTGGAGGCGGAGCTTGAGGCTGACACCTGATCCCTTCGGCGTCACGATGATCGAGCCTACGGATTTACCTTGCGCGTCCTTCAGTTCGACTACGGTTTTGGCGGCACTGGGAAGGGCGGTGAAGGCCAGGACTGCGGTGAGGGCGATGAGGGAGAATCCAAGATTTTTCATGCCGGAATTATAGCTAATCTCGTTGCGAGAGTCTCGCATATGCACCAACGGGCCATGTCTGATCCATGGCGACGTGGAGTATACTGCGGGAAAGTTTTAAATTTTTGCAGAGGAACGTGCAATCATGGCGTTGGATGCTGTGGAACGGATGGAACAGATTCCGGTGGATGATTTTCAGGCGTTGGAAGATAAGATTTACCGCGTCATTGAGATGTACAAGGCGGCGCGACAGGCCCAGGCGCAGGCGGAACGCGAGGCGCTGCGGGCGCGCCAGCAGATGGAAGAGCGCGAGGAGCAACTGGTGGTATTGCGGCGCGAGGCGGTGCAGTTGCGGAAAGAGCGGGAAGAAATTCGCGGTCGGGTGGAGAAGATGCTGGAGCAGATTGAGTCGATCGCGGAGGAGCGGGCGAGTTAGGCGCATCGGCCCTTGGGCTTCGCCAGATGCTGGGTTTGGGGATGGATGGCGAGTGTGAAGCGGATGGACGCAGGAAGCAGATTCCTCGCTTCGCTCGGAATGACAAAGGTTAAGGTGGGTTGCAGGCTTCGCTCGGAATGACAAAGGTTAACGGCTATGGCTACCGCTACTAAGGATTCGACGTTGAAAGACGCGCAGGCTGGGGGCGTGCGGGTGGAGATTTTTGATCAGGCGTATAACCTGCGGGGGTCGGATCCGCAATATATTTTGAAGCTGGCGGAGTATGTCGACTCGAAGATGCGGGCCGTGGCCGAGGCTACGAATACGATCGATACGGTGCGGCTGGCCGTGCTGGCGGCGTTGAACATCGCCGATGAGTATCACTTATTGAAGCGGAGCCAGGACAGCGGGGCAACCGACTACCAGAAGCGCGCGCATCTATTAGCAGATGCGCTGGATGAAGTGCTGGACGAGAAACGTAAGGCGGGATAGCCAGCGACAGATTATTCGGGGCGCTCCGCCTGGGACGCATCGGGGGCGTCGAGAACTTCCCTTACCTTGGCAACCAGCGCTGACAAAGAAAAGGGCTTGGGCAGGAAGCTTAGTCCCGGATCGAGCACTCCGTAGTGAACGATGGCGTTGCTGGTGTAGCCGGAGACGTACAGGACTTTAGTGCGCGGCGAAATCTGTTTAACTTGCTCGGCAAGCTGACGGCCGTTCATTCCGGGCATGATCACGTCGGTGACTAGCAGATTGATTTCGCGGTGATTTTCACGGCATAGGGCAAGGCCTTCGTCGGTGCCGGCGGCGGACAATACCTTATAGCCGCAATGGGCCAGGACGGACGATGTGAGTGCGCGGAGCTGCGCGTCGTCCTCGACCAACAGGATGGTTTCAGTTCCGCGCTGGACTCCGGCCGGCCGCTTCTCCACTCCGATCGCTTCCGCAAGCTGGTCTACTCGGGGAAGATAAATCTTGAAGGTCGTTCCGCGATTGGGCTCGCTGTACACCCAGATGTAGCCTCCACTCTGCTTGACGATTCCATAGACCATAGAGAGCCCGAGACCGGTGCCCTTGCCAACTTCCTTGGTGGTGAAAAAAGGTTCAAAGATATGGGCTTGCGTCTCGGGACTCATGCCGGTTCCGGTATCGCTCACTGCCAGCATGACGTAGCGTCCCGGCTTCAGGGGCTCGTGTTCGCGGGCATAGGGTTCGTCGAGTTCCATGTTCTCGGTTTCGAGAGTGAGCGTTCCCCCGTTGGGCATGGCATCGCGCGCATTCAGGGCCAGGTTCATGATGACCTGCTCGACTTGCCCGGGATCGGCTTTGACTGCGCCCAGGTCGCGTCCGGGGACGGTGAGAACTTCAATGTCTTCGCCGATGAGCCGCCGCAGCATGGAGTCAAGGTTCAGCATCACGTCGTTCAAGTCGATGACGCGCGGCGAGAGTACTTGCTTACGACTGAAAGCCAGCAGTTGGCGGGTGATTCCGGCGGCGCGATCGGCGGCGGATCGGATTTGGGCGGTGGCGTCCTTCAGGCGGCTTGCCGGCGGGAGCCTATCGGTCAGAATCTGGCTGTACCCCATGATGACGGTCAGGAGGTTGTTGAAATCGTGAGCCACGCCACCGGCGAGGCGGCCGACTGCCTCCATTTTTTGCGACTGGCGAAGTCTTTCCTCCAGCGCAACGCGCTCGGTTACATCCTGAACCAGAGAGGCCACGCCGAGCACCTGTCCCGATTCATCGACCAGCGGCGTGTTGTACCACTCGCAGGAAATGGTGCGGCCGTCTTTGGTAATGTTGTCATTCGTACTCCGCGTCCCGCCTTTCCGCGTAAGGAGCTCGTGCCCGATCCCGTCTACATGTGCCCGCATGGCAGGCGGCACGAGGAAACCCGAATCGCGCCCAATCGCTTCCTGGCGCGAGTACCCGAAGACCCGCTCCGCGGAAGGACTCCATTCAGTAATTCGAAGCTGGGTATCCCATTCGACGACGGCGAGCGGGGTGTGCTCGAAGTGAATGCGCAGCTTCTGCTGGGACTGGCGAAACTCCTGCTCCGCGCGCTTGCGGTCGGTGATATCGCGGCAAATACCGAGCAGTCCAACGACGTCGCCGTTGGAATCGCGATGCGGCCCCTTCGTTGATAAATAGGTCCGCGCCACACCGGCGGCGATTCCAAGCTCTTCGTAGGTCTGCGTGCTTCCGGATTCGACAACCTTCCGGTCGGCGGCCATGATCTCGCGGCCGGTTTCCGGAGTGAAAAGCTCGGTGTCATGCTTCCCGATGACCTGTTCCACTCTGCGACCCAACAGCTGCGCGCCCGCGGAATTGATCATCAAGTAGCGGCCTTGCAGGTCCTTGACGAAGACGGAATCGGTGGTTCCCTCGGTGATGCCTTGCAGAAGGGACAGATTTTTTTGCAATTCGCGCGAGCTCTGGAGCAACTGGTTCTGCACCACGAACAACCGACCGCTGGCGGCCACGAAGGAAACCGTCACCAGTACAACCGACCAGAGAAACTGCTCCTGCGCGATGCCCAGCACGAGCGGAAAGACGATGGCGGGGATGAGCAAAGGAGAAAACTGCATGAGCAACTGAAAGCCCGGCCTGATGGGTTCGCCTGGCTCCGGGACCCCTTCAGCGCCGTCCCAGGTCGCGGCAATCACGATGAGGAAGCAGTCCGTGAGGGTCCACAGCAGATCGGGCCAAGCGCCCGGGCGAAAATTTTCGCTGGCAAACGCGAACAGGGTGATGTTGGAAGTGACGGCGAAGGCGAAAAAGAATGCCGCCATTCGAAGAAAGAAAGCGCGCGCGGTGCGAAATCGAGTGAGGAGTCCGCGCAGCAGAAAACTTATGGCGAGCAGTCCGAAGAAGGCAACGCCGGCGTAAAAGACGCGCACGGCCATCGTTCTCTCCGAAATTTGCCAGCGCGAGGGCACATAGAGAGTGGAAAGCTCGATGGCAAGCACGAGAGTGCAGACCTGCGCAAAGTCGCACAGCCGCAGCCAGCGGAATCCACTGTTGGGGTCCCGCGGACTCAGAAACAGAGTCATCATGGCGGGCACAGCCCAGAAAAACACGAGGATGTCGCTAGGCCAGAACGCGCCGGTGAGATTGTGGTGATAATCGAAGTAATAGGTGTAGGCAGCTTGTCCCAGAGCAACCAGAACAACCGAGAAGCAAACCAGGCGCCATACGCGTTTGCCGAAAGGACCGGATCGGCGCGACGCATCCCAACTGGCCAGAGCGCCGACCAAGCCGGCGATGGATCCGATCCAGTCGCCCCACAGCGAGGCCAGTGGCGTGCCATACCTCGCTGCTAACATCCCCACGTGTGCGACAATTAGAACCGCCGCCGCAAGAATCGCGGCCTTGCGAGACGTGGACATCTCTGTACCCCTGCCCGAGTCTGGCCTTGGCCAAAGGTAAAAATCCAGAACCGGAGTGTTGCGGAAAGAGTATACATCGGCCGGCAAATTCCGCCTGAATGGACTGCTTCGCGGACAAGGTGCAGGCGGACCTTCATTTGTGCTCTCATCTGGCTTCGGCCGAATTCTTGCTCTCGCGAATTGCGATCCTGCGTGCGGTAAGTTGGTTTCTGTAACGAAAATGTGGAATTGCAAGCCCTGAGTGTTGCGGCACTGTTACTTTGGTTGCAAGTGCGCTGCCAACTATTTGCGGTTCCCCTATTGCCAATCCACTGCGAGTTCTCCTAGCATCCAGAGTGAAAGCCGGCCTGCGGGGTTGGTGATGACGGTAACCGATTTTTGAACCAATGCTGAATGAACGGGGACTCGACTCGAACTAAGATCCGGTGTGCG
>JBAWCJ010000440.1:0-5006 GCA_049590215.1 Candidatus Sulfotelmatobacter sp.
CAGGCAGGATGGGTGAACCAACCCACCAGCACCGCAGCTGCGATGAAAGCCAGCGCGTAAAAGTAGCCGTCACGAACCATGGGAGCAGTGCTCCATTATAGAGCAGAGGCGAGTATAGAGCAGAGGCTAGCGCGGCTGGCTTAAGTTCAATCGGGAAAGGTCTAACTCCAAATAAAGAAAGGCGCTGATGAGCGCCCGCGGGTAGATAGAAAATTCCTCCAGCGGCGACGGCCGCCATCGAACCGACAAAACAAATTATGCTACGTGAGTTCCGAACTGCTGCCGGAACTGCCGCTCAATCGATTGCATCTGGTCCTTGAGCCGCAGCTTCAGCTTCTTGAGACGAACTTCCTCCAGCTTTTCATCTTCGCTGAGGTAACGTTTTTGGGTGAGACTTTCTAGACGAGTGGAATATTGCATGTGCTCCTGAGCCAGCTTGCGGAATTCGTCGTGGCTGCTCAGGAGGGTGTCTTTCGGAGTCAGCATCCAGCAGACCTCCAACCGGGATTCACTGGCTAAAACTACCACAGCACCAAAATCGGTTCAATGCCGAATTCTGGTGCAATCTCGTTATGAGAAAGGCTTCCTAAAACCTTAGACGGCAAAGGATTGCGTCCTCGGGAGGGTTGGAGTAGTAACTCGGGCGTAATCCCACTTCCTCGAATCCCGCGTCGCGGTATAGGGACCGCGCGTCGTGATTCGACTGCCGGACTTCAAGAGAGATTTCGCTGCCCTGCGTGGATCGAACTTGCTCGATCAACTCGCCCAGCAACCGCTGCCCGATGCCGCGACGACGGGCGGTTGCGGCGACTACGATGTTTTCCAATTCCCACGCGGCGCCGACTCGGTGGGCGATGAGGAATGCAAGGATTTCCGGACTTGCGGGTGGAATTCGCTCCGGCTGCGCTGCGCCGGCATCTTCGGCGACCCAAGCTTCTACGACCCAGGCGAAGCGCTCAGATTTCTGATCTTCAGACTTCTGATCTGTGGCCGCAAATAAGGTCTGATACTGACTCCGCGACCAGTGGCCGGCTGCAGGGCTCTGGCGCTCCAAATCGATTATGGCGGGAACATCAGCCGCATTTGCCCGTCGAACGCGCACGCTAGGATCGAATCTTCTCGAGCATTTCGGCGTCCGTACGGCGGATGTAATTCGCCTCCAACTGCTCGGGCCCTACGGTTTCGCCTGACTGAATCTTGCGCCAGCCCAGACGGGCAACGTCGGCAGCCGAGATCGGCTCAAGAACTGAAACTGTCAGGCCGGCAGCGCGAGCCGCCTCGGCAAGAGCGGAATCGGGAGTGACCACGGTCCACCCTTTCGCCCGCGCGAGAAATTCATTTCTGCCCAAGATGCTCTCTCGCGGAGGTTGGCCTGCACGAGCGGGGATTTCGTATTCTGCTACGTAGACTTCACTCCGGCCCGCATCCAGCGCGGACATGACCTTGCCTTGAACGCCGCTGGCGAGGACGCAAACCTCCAGCAGAGAAACCGCCGCGATCGGCTTGCTCAAAACCTCGGCCAGAGCCTTAACCGCCGCCAGCCCGATGCGCAGACCGGTGAACGATCCCGGCCCGGAGACCACAGCGAATGCTCCGATCGCGGTCTTCATGAACCCGTTGCTCGATAGCAGCTCGGCGATCTGCGGAATGAGCTGTGCGGAGAAAGTGCCGCCGACCAGCGGCGCAATCTCGATGATCTCGAAGTCGCCCTCGGCAGTTGGCTCCCCGGCGCGAGCCAGCGCGATGCTGCCCTGCTTGCCGGAAGTATCGATGGCGAGAAGAAGCATAAGAAATTTGTGTCCTATCGTGAATATCCGCGAGAAACCGTGGCCGACTTAGCCGCTAACCCTCGACCAACTCTAATAAGACTCCACCCGCGCTCGAAGGATGCACGAACACATATTTATGGCCGCCGGCGCCGGTCTTGATCTCCTCTGAAACCAGGCGCACGCCGTCTTTCTTCAGTCGGGCAACCGCCGCCGGCAAGTCAGGAACGCGGAGGCAAACATGGTGCAGGCCTTCGCCACGCTTGGCAATAAATTTCGCGATCGTCGAACTCTCTGATGTCGGTTCCAGCAACTCCAATCTACTTTCGCCCACCGGAACCATCACAAGCCGCACCTGCTCGTGCTCCACCGTTTCTTCCGGGGAGACGCTCAGGCCCAGCTTCTCATAGATCGACTTCGCCGCCGCCAGCGACTTTACCGCAATGCCGATGTGATCGATTTGCGCCATCTTTAGATTTTGTCCCAGTCAATGTTTCGCCACGCTGGCTGCGATCTCCTCCACCAGTGAGTATGGGTCGCGTTTGTGTTCGGCCACTTCCGCGGCCAGCCGGGCCAGGTTGCCATCGCCGAACTGGGTCTGGGCTTTCTCGAGCATGAGGTCACGCAACATTTCGACCAACCGCCCCTGCCAGTTCTCGACGCTCTTGTTCAGCGCCAAGTTCTTTTCTTGCAGATAAGCCTCGTATTCCGCAATCGCGCCCGCCAGTTCTTCGATTCCCACTCCTTGACTGGCGACGGTCTTCACGATGGGCGGCGTCCAGCCGTCGTGGCGCATGGCCAGCGACTGCAGGGAGCGGATTTCCCGCTCCACGTTTTCAGCGCCGTCGCGGTCGCTCTTGTTGATGACGAAGATGTCGGCAATCTCCATGATGCCGGCTTTGATGGTCTGCACATCATCGCCCATGCCCGGGACCAGAATCAAAATTGTGACGTCGGCGAGGCGCACGATGTCCACTTCATCCTGTCCGACACCCACGGTTTCGATCATGATCAGGTCGCGACCGGAAGCATCGAGCACGGTGGTCACATCCGTCGTGGTGCGCGCCAGGCCGCCGAGCGAGCCACGCGTCGCCATGCTGCGAATATAAATCCCCGGATCGGAAAAATGTTCCTGCATACGAATGCGGTCACCGAGAATCGCACCGCCGGTGTAAGGACTGGTCGGGTCGACTGCGATAATCCCCACGCTGCGATTGTGTTTGCGATAGAAGCGGGCTAGCTGATCGACCAGCGTGCTCTTCCCCGCTCCCGGCGGCCCCGTCAGCCCCAGGACGCGTGCCTTCCCGCTGTGCCGAAACAGCGCCTTCAGCAGCTCGGACCATCCCGGAGCGCGGTTTTCCACAGTCGAGATCGCGCGAGCCAAGGCGCGCACGTCGCCGGAGCGAAGCTGATCAATCCAAGTCTGGATGGGTTGGTTCAAGCGATCAGTGTAAAGCAGAGGAGAAGGAAGAAGAAATCCGCGGAGAGGGCCTGGGGCGGACCAGTCGACTACGCCGCGTTGGCGAGACAATTCTGCACGGTGAGTGGTATGGCGATTTTGAGCCAACTACGGATGTGATGACTGTTCATTGGCGACAGTGTCGTCTGGAGCGGGATCCGGCTTCCACGCTATCAACAGAATAAGCGCAACCGCTAGGGCTGTATCGACCACCCACAAAGGACCATGGAAGTAATACAAGGCGAGGCCCCACGTTCCGACTGAGGTCGCGCTTGCGAGGCGCATGACATGTCCTGCCTTCCAGCGAGTAAAGGGTGTCGATTTCGACCCAGCTCGCTGGAGTCTTTTTGCAGGCCGACTCAGCTTGCTCTGGAAGGTGAATCCCACAATCGCAGACCAGATTGCTCCCACGATCATCAGGAAGTGCACGAGGTGGATTTCCCGACCAGCAGGCTCAAGGCTTCCAAGCAGACCGAAATGCAGAAGCAAAACGCACAGCGCAATAAAGAGTATGCAGCCGCCTTGGACGAGACGAAGCTGGAGTGCTGGTTTGTCCATCTCTTAATTCTAGCGAAACGGACAAATCGCCGGAGCATAACTGCCGTAATCAGGCCAGCGCTCACGTCTCGGACTGGCTGGTTTCAGCTTCGGGCGGATGACGCGATAACTGCAAACCGACATCGAAATGACGGTCCTCAGTCCTTGAGCAACTGTCGCGCGATGACCAGCCGCTGAATCTCGCTGGTGCCTTCGCCGATGGTGCACAGCTTCACATCGCGGTAATACTTCTCGGCGGGATAATCTTTGATGAAGCCGTAGCCGCCGTGAATCTGCACGCCTTCGTTGGCGCACCTCACGGCAACTTCGCTGGCATAGAGTTTCGCCATCGATGATTCCATGGTGGTCTTCATGCCGGCGTCTTTCATCGAAGCCGCGCGCATCGTGAGCAGCCGCGCCGCGTCAATCTCGGTGGCCATGTCTGCGAGCTTCCACTGGATCGCCTGGAACTCGCCGATTGCCTTGCCGAATTGTTTGCGCTCCTTCGAGTACCGGAGCGCAGCCTCGTACGCACCCTGTGCCATGCCCAGCGACAGAGCGGCAATTGAGATGCGGCCGCCATCGAGCACGCGCATGGCGTCGATGAAGCCGTCGCCTTCCTTGCCCAGCAGATTCTCCGCCGGGATCACGCAATCTTCGAAGATCATCTCTGCCGTATCGCTGGCCCGCAACCCCAGCTTGTTTTCTTTCTTGCCCGGACGAAAACCCTTCGTGTCTTTCTCGACGATGAACGCCGAAAGCCCGTGCGTATGCGCGGTGCGGTCGGTGACGGCGAGCACGACAATCACGTCCGCATAGTGGCCGTTGGTGCAAAACGTTTTTGTTCCGTTCAGCACCCATTCACGGCCTCTGCGGCGCGCGGTCATGCGGGCGCTGCCCGCGTCTGAACCTGAAGATGGCTCGGTCAATCCCCATGCGCCGATGAACTCGCCCGTAGCCAGTTTGCTGAGGTACTTCTTGTTCTGAGCTTCGCTGCCGGCAAGAAAAATGTGATTGGAGCAGAGCGAGGTATGCGCCGCGACAATAATGCCCACCGAGCCATCCACCCGCGACAACTCTTCGATCGCGATCACGTATTCGACGTAGCCCATGCCGGCGCCGGCGTATTCGGTTGGGAAAACTGTTCCCAACAATCCAAGCTTGCCGAGTTCCTTGATCGTGCTCAGCGGAAACTCGCAGGCCTCGTCCCACTTCATGACGTTAGGGAGGATTTCGCGCTCGGC
>JBAWCJ010000441.1:0-9809 GCA_049590215.1 Candidatus Sulfotelmatobacter sp.
TGGCGGCGGTTGACCAGAGATGGCCGTCGCCGGAAACTTCTCCGCTGTCGTAGAAATTGTCGAGCACGCCGAATTGCAGCGCGAGCTTGTGTTCGTTCGGCGTGATGTCGGCGCCATACATGGTGAGTGAAGGGTCGCCATCGCCCACTTTCAGATCGCCGAGAATCTGATCGTAGGTGCGGTTTTCTTTGATGACATAGATGACGTGCTTGATGGGATTCTTGCCGGCGGCGAATTCGATTGTTCCAGGATCGTTATGCAGGAGGTTGTCGTGCTCGACGACGGGGGTGAGTTCATCGAGCTTGCCGAGCGTGGTGGGGATATTCAGCCGCGCGATCGAGCCGCGCAGCAGCGTAGGGATGTAGGGATGCTCGTGATATTTCATCTCCCACGCAGTCTTGCCTGAACCCTTGTTGGGGCGCGTGCCCTGGCCTTTGGCGGTGGCGATGAGGAGGTCGTCGCCGTGGACGGCGAGGGCGCTGGGGTACCAGTCGGTGGGGATGAAGCCGAGCAAAGGATGCATTCCGGCGAGTTCTTTCCAGCCCTGCAGCTGTTGGGAAGTATCGAAGACGGCAACCGCGTCGAGCGACGAATCCGCAACAAACAAACGGCTGCCGTCGTGTGACACGGCAAGGGCGGTCGGATACGTTCCATGTTGTTCCTGTCCTGGAACGTTGGTCGAGAAATGGATCTCGGGCGGAGCACCCGAGGTCGATAGGGCTGCTACGATGTCAACGTTCGACAGCGCGACGTAAAGCGTCTTTTCATCCGGGCTAAGCAACAGAGCCGTTGGATGGGAGCCGGGTGCCACCGAATCTGTCGGTTGCTCGAGCGGTGTCCGACGCGTAACAATGGCGCTCGTTAAGTCGAGTTCAACAACTCGGGATGCATTCCACAAGCTGCACCAGGCACGGCGGCCGTCGCGTGTGGCTACGCAGGTATAGGGAAACGCAGACGGCACCAGATCGCTCGTGCTGAGGTCGAAGCGTTGAAGCACTTTTCCGGTCGCACAATCAAGCAGCACCGCGTTGTCGGAAAGATTGTTGGCCACGAGAAGGCGGTCGTGACCGCCAGAAGAAACCAGCGCCAATCCTGCTGGATAAGGAATCGCTGTCCCCGGTGCTGTCTTCCGCAGACCGATGGCGACTTTTTTCCCTGCCGCGAGCGTCTGTGGCGCGATGGTGATGAATCTTTCGGGCGCGACCTTGCCGTCGGCAAAGCTGTAGACTGCGATGCCGTTGCCGGTATCTCCCGGCTTCTCTCCAGTAGGGTCCGTGATCGAACCGACCGACGCGTAAAGACGCTTGCCATCGGAGCTGAAGACTAAGCCGAGAAAGTAGCTCTGGTGCACGTCTTCGCCGAAGCGCTTGTCGGGAAATTCGGTGATCTGATTCGTCTTCAGGTCGAGCACCGCGATCGATTGCATGGCCATGGTTTCCTGCGTGCCATAGCCGTTGTTCAGGAGCGCGGCGTAACGGCCATCCGGGCTGATCACGATAGTTGCGGGAAAGCTGTTGGTCGCGCCGATGCGACCGGGCGTGGGGATCGTCAGGGCCTTGCTGGTGGGCAGCGGGATCGATGAGGTTTCAGGCGGCCGATCCTGCGCGAGGGAAAACGCAATCTGCACTATGAGAAACGCGGTCGGGAGAGCAATACGGCAGAATCGAGTCACGGAGCCTCCGCGAGATTTCATCTGTAACAGGTGGAGAAAGATGAGCGTAATTCAGGCAGGACGCCGCGGTCAAAGGAATCGCAAGATTAAAGAGAGGCAGAACGGTAATGGAAACTCC
The DNA here is from genome assembly GCA_049590215.1 of Candidatus Sulfotelmatobacter sp. Taxonomy (GTDB): domain Bacteria; phylum Acidobacteriota; class Terriglobia; order Terriglobales; family Acidobacteriaceae; genus Sulfotelmatobacter. Next base: position 1,791 of record JBAWCJ010000441.1, read on the forward strand.
CTGCGGGGCCGGAGCAGCCTAACAGGGCAAGGGATCCTTCGACTCCGCGGACTGATTCGCTTTGCGAATCATTCCGCTCCGCTCAGGATGACAGGGTTGCTTGAGTTCTGCTACGCCCCCGAGGCACGCGTCGGCGCTTCGTGAGTCGGCGAGTGCTCGGAGTGCTCATCCGTACTCGCATTGTGACGAACGTCGGCGCCCTGCACCCAGAAAATTACATCCTCGGCGATGTTGGTGGCGTGGTCGGCGACGCGCTCCAGATTGCGGGCCACGAGCAAGGCATCGAGGGCCTGCCGCACCACTTCCGGACGCTGGTTCATCGTCTTCACCAGCTGGATGAAGGCATCGTCTTTCATGCGATCGACCACGCTGTCCATTTCGAGCACGGCCTGGGCGAGTTCTGCCTTGCCTTCGATGAACGACTCCAGTGCCCGGCGCACCATGGCGCTGACCGCTGCGCCCATGCGTGCGATATCAACAGGCAAGTCTGCTGCAGGAAGCTCGACCATGTCCATTACACGCTCGGCAATGTTGACCGCCTGGTCGCCGACGCGCTCGAGGTCAGAATTGATTTTGGTGACGGCGAGGATGAAGCGCAGATCGACGGCCATCGGTTGCTGCATCGCGAGCAAGTCGAAGGCAGCCTCGTCAATCTCCCGCTCTGCGGTGTTGATGAGCGTCTCACTTTCGAGAACCATCTGGCAGCGGGCAAGATCGCGATCAACATAGGCCTGACGGGCGCGATCTACCGCCTGTTCCGCCAGCCCACCCATGCGGAGCAGCCTCTGGCGCAGATCGTCGAGCCCTTGCTGAAAACGCGTGCGCATTATACGAACCTTTCTTCTTAAAAAACGTTATCCAAACCTGCCGGTAATGTAGTCTTCCGTCTTCTTGTCTGACGGCTTGGTGAAAATTTTCTCCGTCTTATCGAACTCAATCATCCGTCCTAGCAGGAAGAACCCGGTAAACTCGGCGACGCGCGCAGCCTGCTGCATGTTGTGCGTGACGATCACTATCGTATACCGCTCTTTCAGCTGAAAGATCAACTCTTCTATCTTTCCGGTGGAGATGGGATCGAGCGCCGAACAAGGCTCATCCATCAGCAGCACTTCGGGTTCGACTGCCAGAGCACGTGCAATGCAGAGGCGCTGCTGCTGGCCGCCCGAAAGGCTGGCGCCCGACTTCTTGTGAACCTGATCTTTTACTTCGTCCCACAGCGCGGCAGAATCGAGCGATCGATGTACGATGTCGTCAAGCTTGCCGCGATCGTGAAAACCGTTCAGCTTCAATCCCGAAGCGACGTTGTCGTAGATCGACATGGTGGGGAATGGATTGGCCTTCTGAAACACCATGCCAACCCGGCGGCGAAGCTGGGTTGCCGAAGTGCCGTTGTAGGCGTTGATTTCGCCGATGTGCACAGTGCCCGTCACCCGCGCCTCAGGGATGGTTTCATGCATGCGGTTCAGGCAGCGAATGAACGTCGACTTGCCGCAACCCGAGGGTCCGATCAGCGCCGTGGCGTGGTTCGCCGCCACCGTCAGCTTGACGTCGTACAGCGCCTGCGTCTTGCCGTACCAGGCATTCAGGTTTTCGACCTGGATTCCAACACCCATAAACTATGCCGCTCCGAAGGTACCACGGCGTACGGCGAAGCGCACAGCCGCGACCGCAGTAACAATGAGGATGATGAGCACGAGGGCTCCGGCCCACGCCTGCCGGTGCCATTCATCGTAAGGAGAGATGGCGTAGCTGAATATTTGCAGCGGCAGCGCGGCGGTCGGCTCGTTCACTTTCAGGTTCCAGAACTGATTCCCAAACGCCGTAAACAGCAGCGGAGCAGTCTCCCCCGCGACCCGCGCGAAGGCCAGCATAATTCCCGTAATCACGCCGGAGGTCGCAGTGCGCAACGTGATGGAGAGCGTGGTGCGCCAGCGTGGAATCCCCAGCCCGTACGCGGCTTCGCGCAAAGCCTGCGGCACCAGCAGAAGCATCTCTTCCGTCGTGCGAGTAATCGTGGGAATCATCATGATGGCCAGAGCGACTCCGCCGGCCAACGCGGAGAAGTGCTTCTGGGTAAGAACGACAATAGCGTAAGCCACGATGCCGATCACGATGGAAGGCACGCCATTCAGAACGTCGGCGGTGAACCGAATGACGTCGCCGAAGCGGTTGCGGCCATATTCCGCGAGGTAGATGCCCGCACCCACGCCCACCGGCACTCCAAGAATGCTGGCCAGGGCGAGGATGAACGCTGAACCCACGATGGCGTTGGCCATTCCGCCGCCTGCTTCGCCCACCGGCTTCGGAGTCTGGGTCAGGAAAGCCCAGTTGATTGATCCGATGCCGCGGTAAACAAGGTAGGCGAAGATCGCGAACAATGGCACGAGCACCAGGACAACCGTAAGCACGGCCACGCCTGTCATGACATGGTCGGTGATGCGGCGCCGCAAGGCGATGGGCGCGACCGTATGGAGCCCGGAGGTATGCGTCGTCTCAGGCATTGGCCCTCGAAGGCTGGCCGCGGGTGACGGTCCACACCAGCAATCGCGCCAGCGCGTTGACGACGATCGTAACCAGGAATAGCGCCAGGCCAATCTCGATCAGAGCAGAGAGATAAACATCGCCGGTGGCCTCGCTGAACTCGTTGGCCAGCACGCTGGCCATGGTGTAACCCGGCGCGAACAGCGACTTCGCGATCTCCGGCCGGTTGCCGATCACCATGGTCACGGCCATGGTTTCTCCCAGAGCGCGACCCAGGCCCAGAATGATGCCCCCCATGATTCCGGCGCGCGCATTACGCAGCACTCCGACACGAATCATTTCCCAGCGAGTGGCGCCGAGGGCGAGCGCTGCCTCGCGCTGGTGCTGCGGCACCACCACCAGCACTTCCCGCGTGATCGAAGAAATGATCGGGATGATCATGACAGCCAGGATAATTCCCGCCGCCAGCATGCTGATGCCGTAAGCCGGACCATCGAAGAACCCTGTCCAGCCCAGCGTGCGGCCCAGAAAAGGTTCGACGTAGTTGCTGAGGATCGGAACCAGGACGAAGATCGCCCACAATCCGTAGACCACGCTTGGAATCGCGGCCAGCAACTCGACAAAGAATGAGAGCGGGCCGCGCAGGGCCTTGGGGCACATTTCGGTGGTGAATACCGCAACTCCCACGGATAGCGGCACGGCGATGAGCAAGGCCAGAAACGAAGAGACCAAGGTTCCGTAAACGAACGGTAGCGCGCCGAATTCTTTGCTCACCGGATCCCATTCACGCCCGCCGAAGAACTTAAACCCGAAGGCATGCCAGGAAGGTCCGGAACGCAACATCAGCTCGTAGACAATCAGTACGAGAGTTGCCAGCACAGCCAGCCCGCAGAGCAGCATGGCGATTTTGAACACCCGATCACCGGTTTCGCCGCGGTTCCCGCGAAGAAAAGGTTCGGCTGGCCGTCCCGCTGGAGGGAGGCCACTAACCTTCGTCGCTTCAACAGGTTGCGGAGCGGGCATATCGGGCCGAGGTAATGCAGAAAAGGCCATGCTTGCCTCACGGTAGCAGAATCCTGTTAACAGGATGTTAAAATTAAGCCTTCTTGCAGGTTGCCTTTTCCCCCGCAAGCCTGTATTTTCATCTCCCGGTTCGATTGTCTTTTCTACGTTATGCCGATCGCGCCAAAGCGCAGCCGCGTGGTTTTTCAGAAGCTTGAACAGGACTTGGTCAAGCTTTCCTCGAAACCTCGCGCGGAGAACGTGCACCGTTTCCGCACCGGCACGCGCCGTCTTCAGATTCTGCTGGGCGAGCTCTCGCCCAAGATGGACCGGAATCAGAAAAAGCTCCTGAAATTGCTGGGCCGGATTCGCAAGCGTGCCGGCAAGGTGCGTGATCTGGACGTGCAATTAGCCGCTTTGCGCAGCTTGAAGATCCCACAAGAACCGCGCCGCAAGACGCAACTCGTAAACCATCTGATCGAACTGCGGGCGCAGCAGGAAAAGAAGCTACGGAAGGCAGTTGATGAAGACACTGTCCGCGAGATTCGCAAACGCCTGAAGCGCGCCGGGAAGAACTTTCATCCGGAAGCGAGCCGCGATCCTCTGGCGGTCGCCACAGCAATGCTGGAAGGGATCAACCAGGAAGACGCGCCCGTCACGGAAGCGCTGCTTCACAAATACAGAATCCTGAGTAAGCGCGCGCGTTACGCGGCCGAGTTCGCCGAGACTTCGGCAAAAGCGCAACAGTTTATCGCCGGAGTGAAGCGCATTCAAGACGCCTTGGGAGATTGGCATGACTGGCTCACGCTGACGCAAACAACATCCGAGCAACTCGGCGAAGTGCAGGAGTCGCCCCTGGTGGCGGAACTGCACAATGTGACGGGAGCAAAATTTCGCCATGCGGTCGCGGTGCTGTCGCCCATGCGAGCGAAGCCAGTTCCCGCTCCAGAACGCCCTGCCCAACCGCCCGCTCGAGCGAAAGCAAAGCCAACGGACCCAGAAACCTCGGCGGCGTAAAGGAGCCGCGTTAAGACAGCCGTGCCCGGACATAAGCCGGATGACCGAGCGGCAGTTCACATGTAAACTGTTGGCCTTCGCTCATGCCAACGTTTGCCGCGGTTGATATCGGCTCCAATTCAGTCCGGCTGAAGATTGCGCGCCTCACCCGCGGACGCCTTCGTTCCATCCACGAAGACCGCGAAGTCACGAGGCTCGGCGAAGGCGTTTTTCGTTCCGGCTTTCTCACTCCCGAATCGATGGCGGAGACGGTGAAGGTTCTGCGCCGCTTTCACCGCGCCACACAGCAAGTAGTCACCGATCCGGTGCGCGTGGTCGCCACCAGCGCACTTCGCGACGCCCGCAATTCGCAAGCTTTTCTGGAGTGGGTTCGGTCGGCTACAGGGTGGAAGGTCGAAGTTATCTCGGGGCTGGAAGAAGCCCGTCTGATTCATCTGGGATTGGTCGCCAATCTCCGGGTGGATAGTTCGCCCGCGTTGATGATTGATCTGGGCGGCGGAAGTTGCGAGCTGACGGTTTCCGGGCGCGGACACATCCGCGACATGGTGAGTTTGCCGCTGGGCGCGGTTCGTCTGACCGATGAATTTCTCAGCCACGATCCGCCCCGCAAGGGTGAACTCAAACGGATGCAAGGCTTCGTGGCGCGCGAAGTGAACCGCATCGCGTCGCGCGTGGTGGCAGCAAAAGTGAAGAACGTGATTGCCACGTCTGGAACCGCGGCGGCACTCGCCGCTGCCGCCAGCCGTCTGCGGAAAAACGGAAGCCGGCAACGTTTAGTTGTCTCCCGCGCGGAGATGACGCGAATCGCCAAGCAGCTGTCGCGCCTGCCGGAAGACGAACGGCAACAGATTGAAGGCATCGGTCCGCGGCGCGCGGAAATCATCGTCGCCGGTGCGGTCGTTTATCACGAATTGCTTGATCGCTGCCATCTCAAGGGTTTTCGCTATTCCCCGCTGGGCCTGCGCGATGGATTGCTGGCGCAGATGGCGGCTGAGCATGACCACAGCACGCGCTCGGGAAAACAGATCGAATCGGAACGATGGGAATCGATCACGCGGGCCGTCGCTCACTACAACGTTGACATGAAACACGCGCTCGATGTGCGCGAGTCTGCGATGTTTTTGTTCTCGGCGCTGCGTTCGGTGCACGGTCTGGCGCCGGAATTCCGCGAGTGGCTCTCGGCGGCCGCCATGCTCTATGAAGTGGGCGACTACGTGAACCGCAACGGCCATCACCGGCACACGTATTACATCATTTCGAACTCCGAGATTCTGGGTTATACGCCGCAGCAGCGGCGAATTATCGCCGCCATCGCGCGCTATTTGGGAAAGTCGCGACCCGCGATGGAAGACGGCCCGATGAAAGCGATTGATCCGGCAGAACGCGCCGGAGTGCAGAAAGCGATTCTGCTGCTGCGCCTGGCGCGCTCCTTGAACCTGGGCCGCAGCCGCGCTGTGCAAAAGGTGCGCGTGAGCCAGCGTGCCGCGGAAATTCGTCTGACGCTGGTGCCCCGCCGGCGCATGGGAGTAGACCTGGAACTGTGGGCAATCGAGAAGGACTGCGCTTATTTCCGCGAGGTGTTCGGACGCGAACTTTCCACCGCCGCGGTGTAGAGCGTGCGCAGCGCTTTCGGCGTAAGGCACCACATCAGCGTGCCGGAACTGCGGCGCATGTCGACCCGGGCCACGGCTCCTTTTTTCAGTTCCACCGAAGCTTCGCAACCGGACTCGCTGATTACCGTGCCGAGGAACTGGCTGAGGTTCGGATTGTGGCCGACGACCATGATTGATTCCTGCTTCGCGTACTTTTCCAGCAGACGGCGGAAGTCGGCGAAGGTCGCACCCGGACGCAACGCGGTCTCGATCTGCAGCTTGCCTTCGTAACCCATCTCGTTGCCGACCAGCGAAGCGGTTTGCGTGGCGCGCTTGAGCGGGCTCGAAATAATGCAATCCACTTGCGCCTCGATTGCGGCCAGGGCGCGGCCGACGTAGCCGCATTGCTCGATGCCGTCTTTATCGAGCGCGCGCTTTTCGTCTTTCTTCGGATTAGTGAAGGGTTCGCCGGCGCTGGCATGACGTAGAAAATAAATAATCATTGGGAATTATCGTTCTCTCGGGCTATCGTTCTCCCGGTTATCGTACTCTTCCGGCGGGAGCTTTGCGTTTCGCCGCCGGGAGCTGAGGTGGTATTGCGAAATCCGCCGCCTGCTTGCCTTCCGCGACGCTGATCAGAAAATCCTGCGCACTGAAGGCAGCTGCGCCCGTCGGAGGCTTGCGATTGCGTTTGCCATGCATCGGCTGCCAGGCTCGAATGTAAGTTGCATCCGGTAACAGGATGCGAGCCTTGCGATTATCCGCGAGATAGGCGTCGAGAATTTCACGGCGCACGCGCTCGCGCAGGAATTCGTCGCGCAGAGGCACCAGAACTTCGACGCGCTCGTAAAGATTGCGCGGCATCCAGTCGGCGCTGCCGATGTAGATCTCTTCTTCGCCGCCGTTCGCGAAGTAGTAAATCCGGCTGTGTTCAAGAAAACGCCCGACGATGCTGCGCACCCGAATGCGGTCACTCACTCCCCGCACCCCCGGCCGCAGGGCGCAAATGCCGCGCACGATCAGGTCAATTTCCACGCCCGCCTGAGAAGCGCGATATAAAGCCTGCACAACGTTCTTGTCGAGCAGGGCATTCATTTTGGCGATGATGCGCCCGGGGCGGCCTTGCCGCGCGTGATCGGCCTCGCGGTCGATGAGCGCAATCACTTTTTCCGCGAGATCAAGCGGGGCCACCAGCAGCGGGTCATAGCTGGGATTCTCGGCATATGCAGTGAGGAAACTGAAAACGTCATGCACCGCCCGGGTAACTTCAGGATTCGCCGTGAACAGGCTGAGATCCGTGTAGATACGCGCCGTGGCAGCGTTGTAGTTGCCGGTTCCGATGTGGGCGTAGCTGCGCACGCCATCGGGATCGCGGCGCACCAGCAGTGAAAGCTTGCAATGCGTCTTCAGGCCAACCAGCCCGTGAAACACTTGCACTCCGGCGTCTTCCATCTCGCGCGCCCAGCGAATGTTGTGGGCTTCATCGAAACGCGCCTTCAACTCGACCACCGCGGTCACTTCCTTGCGCGACGCTGCATCCATGAGCGAAGGAACGATCAAAGAGTGCTCGCTGGTGCGGTAGAGCGTCTGCTTGATGGAAAGTACGTGCTCGTCCTCTGCCGCTGACTCGATGAACGACACCACCGCATCATAGGAATCATAAGGATGGTGCAGCAGAACGTCGTGCCGCCGCAGTTCCTCGAAAAGGTTCTGTGACTTGGCCGTAAGCCTCAATTCGCGCGGGGCGAAGCTCCGGTACTTCAGATCCGGACGCTGCGTTTGCTCGTAGACGTTAAACAACCGCGAAAGATTGACCGGGCCGTTCACCGGAAACACCTGCCAGGGATCGAGTTCGAACACGGTTCGCAGGCGGTCGATGATCTCAGGGTCGGCGTCGGCCTCAATTTCCATGCGAACCGCGTCGCCT
>JBAWCJ010000442.1:0-15632 GCA_049590215.1 Candidatus Sulfotelmatobacter sp.
TCCGGTATTTTTTCGCAGTGCCCTCGGCCGTAGATGCGGCCGGACAGGAAATCGGGGCGGTGCGCGGAGTGTTGGGATCGGTTCTGTCGATGATCGAACAAGGCGCAAGCCACGTTGGAGTCGCCACCGATCACGTGGTGGAGTCGTTTCGAAGCGAGATGTACGCCGGATACAAGACGAGTGAGGGCGTGGCTCCAGAGTTGCTTTCCCAGTTTCCGATTCTTGAAGAAGGTCTGGAAGCGATGGGAGTCGTGGTGTGGCCGATGGTTCACTTTGAAGCGGATGACGCGCTCGCCTCGGCGGCGGCTAAAGCGGCACTCGATGATCGCGTGGACCAGATCTTCATTTGTACTCCTGACAAAGACCTCAGCCAGAGCGTTGTGGGCACACGCGTGGTGCAAGTGGATCGCCGCCGTGACCTGGTGCGCGACGAGGCGGGAGTCTTGGCTAAGTTTGGCGTGAAGCCTGAATCGATTCCCGACTACCTAGCCGTGGTCGGCGACAGTGCGGACGGGTTTCCCGGACTGCCGGGATGGGGGCAGAAGGCGGCGGCGCTTACGTTTTCACGATATTCGCATCTGGAAGATGTCCCCAAGGATTGGCGAGCGTGGGATCCATCGATCCGCAGGGCGCGTCCGCTTTCGGAATCGTTGTTTTCAGGTTGGGACGACGCGCTGTTATTTCGCGCGCTGGCTACGCTGCGGCTCGACGTGCCGGTATTTGATACGGTGGATGATCTTCGCTGGCGCCAGCCACGTGCGAACTTTGAACAGTTCTGCGTGCGAATCAGGGCTTCTGATTTAGTTCGGCGCGCAGCCGCGGTGCGGGCTGGCTGAGGTGGGCTAGGCGCGATCAGTTCTGGTCCCCGCCTCCGTGCTTTTCCCCGCAAATCTTGCACGCGGTCGGAGGCAAAGTATTCTCCACGCGATGATGCACCGGCTTCAAAGTCCGCAGATAGGCAAACACTGCCTTGAGGTCTTCATCGGTCATATTCTGGAACATGAGCCAGGGCATGATCGGATTCAGTGATCGCGCTCCCACCCTGCCGGTCCGCATCGCCTGAACAAATAAATTTTCGTCGTAGTACGAAATGCCCGAAGGATCCGGAGTGATGTTCGAACTAGTCACGGTTCCAAAGGGTCCTTGCAACTCGAACCCACCGGCAAAATCCAACCCTGGTTTAGGCTGCCCGCGCTCCTGCGGAGTGTGACAGTCGGAGCAGCCCGCCATCTGAACCAGATACTCGCCGCGCTTAACTGGATCGGTGGAGTTGCCAGCCGGTACTGGCTCGGTGACCGGCTGAGGAACGCTCCGAATTAGAAAATTCACCGGAAACGCGATCTGGGTCTTGGGCAGCAAGTTCTGCACCGGGTGCAAGGAGCGAAGATAGACCACGACTGAAGCGACATCCTCATCGGACATAGTTCGGAAGTGTTCGTAGGGCATCAACGGAAACAATGTTCTTCCGTCGTGGCCGATACCTTCACGAATGGCTCGAGCGAGTTGATCGTCGCTCCAGGAGCCCGCTCCGGTGGTGTAATCGGGCGTGATGTTGGAAGCAACCACAGTTCCCGGCAAGCCCACGAGAGGAAAAACCTGGCCTGCGGCCAGCTTGCTCTCTACCACGGGACCGCCAGGGGCTTTCCAGTCGTGCTCCGAATGGCAGAAGATGCACCCAGAGACTGCATTTGCCAAATAGCGGCCGCGCGCCAGCCTTTCGGGCGTGGACTCAAACTTGCGATCGGTGAGAACTCGGGCTCGCGGGCCTAGGAAAGGTCTCCAGCCGATCGTTAGGCTAATTGCGACGACCAAAACTACCGCCAGCACCAACAAACTTCTGCCCGTCCACTTCCAAAGCGTGTTCATCTAATCCATCCCCCGAGTCGGCCTGCATTTTATGCTGGCATGCGTGCCTTCTCAAGGCTTGAGTTCAAACTGGTAGAATCAAACGAATGGCCGGAACTTCACAACTGATTCAGATCGAGCTGGGGCCGCCGCCGCGCATGCCCAAGCCGAACTGGCTGCGCGCAAAGGCTCCCGTCGGCGATAACTTTCATGAGCTTAAGAAGCTCGCACGAGGATTAGGGCTGCACACAGTTTGCGAATCGGCCCAGTGCCCGAACATAGGCGAGTGCTGGAATCATAAAACCGCGACCTTCATGTTGCTGGGCGACATTTGCACTCGTCGCTGCGGATTCTGTGCCGTGCCCAAAGGCCGCCCAGAGCCGATCGACTGGGATGAGCCGCGCCGGGTGGCTGAGGCTGTGGCCACGCTGGGTTTGAAACATGCCGTCGTGACCAGCGTGAATCGTGATGATGACAACGTTGGCGGCGCTCGAGTGTTTGCCGAAACCATTCGCGAAATTCGCGAGCTGATACCGGAGTGCCGGGTCGAAGTGCTGATCCCGGATTTTCAGGGTCTGGAAGAACCATTGAAGATTGTGCTTGAGGCGCGGCCTGACGTGCTGAACCACAACACTGAAACCGTGCCGCGTTTGTATCGCGCAGTTCGCTCCGGCGCGCGCTACGAACGCACGCTCGCTCTGCTCGAGAACGCCAAGAGGTTTTCTCCGGGAATGGTGACCAAGAGCGGCGTGATGGTCGGGCTCGGCGAATCGACCGCAGAACTGGTCGAGGTATTCCGCGATCTCGGCGGCCGCGGCGTCGACATTCTTACCGTGGGCCAATATCTCCGGCCCTCGCGCGACCACTTGCCCATTGCGCGGTTCTACACGCCAGAAGAATTCCGCGAATTGCGAAACGAAGCTCTCGGCTTCGGCTTCCGGCACGTCGAGTCCGGACCGCTGGTGCGCTCCAGCTATCATGCGCACGAGCAGGCTGAGTCTACCTCCGCGCCGCACGTGGTTTCTTAGCCTAGATTTTGAAGGCGTTCGTTCTCAGAAAATGTGGAGTTTGATGCTGAGATACTTCTTGGGATTCTCCCGGATCGCCTTTACCAGGTTCCGGCTTTCTTCCAGCATCTGGTTAGCGTTGTTATAAAGCGTATCGTCCTTGAAGAGTTTTCCCACTGTTCCCTGTCCCGCCTCGAGCTCGCTGGTCAAGGCGGCGAGCTTGGTCATGGTGGTGTCGATCTTTTTTCCTAGTTCTTCGTCTTTCAGCAATCTCCCCGCGGTTCCCTTGCCCGCATTCAAGTCCTCGCTCACTTTCTTCAAGTTGGCTACCGTGTCGTTGGCATTGTTATAGAGGGAGGGGTCTTTCAAGAACTTTCCGGCTGTGCCTTTTCCCTGTTGCAGGTCGTCCACTACGCCATTCATCTTGTCGAGGGTCGCAACGAATTTGTTGTAAGCGTCGTTGCTATTGATCAATTGCCCCAGGCTTCCTTGCCCCTTGGCAATCTCGTCGACCACTGTTTTGAGCTCTGCAACTGTCTCGGAGAAGCGGTCATACAGCGTGGGATCGTAGATCAACTTGCCGAGCGAACCTTTGCCGCTTTCCGCGAAGGCCAGAATGCGGTCTGCGCGCTTCAGCAGAGCATCCATGTTTTGCAGAGTGCTTTGGCTGGAGCGCACGACTTCGTTGAAGTCAGGATGCGTGAGAGTGGGAAGCGTGTCGCCATCCTGTGCCGGTGGGCCGACGGCCTGCGAGCTGTCCATATCCATGAAGGTTTCGCCTAACACGCCAGCAGTCTCGAGAGAAGTGCGGGTATCACGGCGCAGGTTGAAGCTGTACTTCGTGCTGACCTTCATGACAATTTTCACGGGTGTGAGTTGCTTGTCCCGGTCACGGACAATGAGAATTTTCGAAACGTTGCCGATGTCCACGCCACTGAGCCGCACCGGCGCGCCCACCCGCAGACCCTCGGCATTGTCGAAATAGGAGGCCAGAGTGATTCGCTTGCTGAAGTAACCTCCGGTTCCGGACATAAGGAACAGAAGCAGCCCGAGCACGAGGCTCGCGACAATCACGGTGATACCGACTCGAAGTTGCGACCATTTGAGCTGCTTTTGGCTCGGCAAAGGATTTCCTCAAACCGCCATCTGCGTTGTTTTCGGTGTTGTTCCCGGTGGTCCCGGAGCAGGCCCTACCGCCGCCCCACGCAGCATCATAACAAACCCGGGCCCATTCTTAAGCGTGTTGTGGCCGAAGAGTCGGCAGAAGGATCAGGGCGACCAGGTAGGCTGCGACCCCGCAGGCCAGGGTTACGGTCAAGCCAAATTGGATCGCGATCACCATCGCCAGAACGGACCCCAGCACGCTGGCGGCGGCGTTCATCGCCCAGGCCCACTCCACGGCATTGTCCGCCTCGGTGACTCCGGCGGGAACTTCGAAGACGGGGCGCACGGCGAGTGCGCGCAAGCCCGTGGGGAAGGGCATTCCCATTACGAAGCCGAGCGGCGCGAGCAAGAGGCCGCTCACTACCAGGCGGTAGCCAAATGCCAGGCCTACCCAGGCGGGAAGCGCGCGAGGCAGGAGGAATACATTGCCCGCCAGGGCGAGGATCACGAGCACCAGCGGCATCCAGGCCATTTGTGGACGGGGAAGCCAGCGTCGCGAAAACAGGCTTCCAGCGCCGCTCGACAGCATCAGCAGGAAGATCACAACCGTCAACGCATAGGTCGGGTGGCCCAGGAAAAGCACGAAGCGCTGAATAAATGCGATCTCAACCAGGATGTAGCCCAGACCCACTGCCACGAAATAAAGTAGTGGGACCGGCGACTGGCGGCCCCCGTGAAGCGCGAGCGGCAAAATCAGAAAGCCAAGAACCGCAACAAAAGAGATGGCAAGCACCAGAATTAGGACCAGCACTCCCAGGTTCACCTTCCAGTCCACGCTATGCCGCCCCTGCTGGCCAAGGATTTGTGCGGGTTTGAGAGTGAAGAAGAAAAACGGTGCGTTGTCCGTGACCGGAGAAACATTGTAGGCATAATTCTGCGCGAATCTGTAAGGATCGTTGCTCGCGATCAGATCGGCAAACGGATTGTGGCCGGCTTGCCATACTTCGGGATGGGAAGGCAGGTAAAGAGGAAAGAGTTGTTTATAGTTGCGGAGATGGGCCTGAACCGCGGCCTCTTCCTCCTCGGTAAAAGCGGTTTTCTTGGCCAGCACGACCACGGGAATTCCATCTTCATTGAGCGGCCCTTGCGAGGCGACCATAAAGTTGCGCGCCGGATTCGTCACGCCGAGCCTGTGCAACGCTTCCATCGCAACCGAAACTATGCGCAGGGCTTCTCGGGGCTCGCGGAACTCCCAGCGCGTAATGGCGATCATGCCGTCCGGCTTGAGATGCTCGAAATATTCTCGAAAGGCTTCCACTGTGTATAGATTGTTTTCACTCAGTGCGAAAGCGCCTGCGGCGGTCGAGGCCCATGTGTCGACCAGCGTCATCTGCACCACATCGAACTGTTGCTCGGTCGAACGCAGATAGGATCTGCCATCGGTCACGTGCAGATGCACATCGGGTCGCTGGTACAGGTGCCTGGAATAAGTGGCGTAGCGCCCGCGCATGATGGTGTTGGCGATGAGCGGATTGATCTCGATGCCGGTCACACTCGGACTTCCACTGGCCAGGGCACTCAGCACATCAATCCCGCCGCCCGGACCGATGATTGCGAATTCCCCGTGAGGCCGCAGAACGTTGGCTAACGCCGGCGGTCTGGACATCAGAATGTCCTGCCAGCGCGTACCGTGGACCTGCTCGGGTTCGACATTCATGATGTAGGTGGAAGCGTCGGCGTCAATGACGATGGTTTTGCTCTGGCCCTGGCGATCCACTTCGACGCGCGACAGCGCATTCCAGCGGGCGAACTCCACCCATGCTGGATCGCGGAACATCCCCTTGGCGTAGATGACATCGAACAGCCGGTCGGAAAGGTTGCCGGCAATCAGCATCAGGAATAATGCGAGGGCAGCGCCGGCGCCCCGGCGCCAGGCGCGCGAAGGCGCCCAGACCGCGGCTGCCAGGGTGAGCGCCACGCTGGCCATGAGAATCGTATTCGGGCCGCCAATCCAGTTGAGGAGCGGGACCGTGGCCAGGCAGGCCAGCGCGCCACCGCCGAGGTCGGCGCCATAAAGCAGTGGAATGCGCCGCGTCTCACGGGCGAAGACCACGGAAAACAGCAATCCAGTCAGAAAAAAGGGCAGCGCCGCCACCACGTACAGGGCGGTCAAGTGCAGGAAATTACTCCACGTTATGGTGAGCGCAACCGGGATGTGCAGGATAACTTCCAGCGCGATCAGCACCAGGAGGGAGCTTTCGAGGCACAGGCGCGCGGCCAGGTGGCGCGTGCCTGTTTTGGCCAGGCGATTCTTGAAAAGATAGGCAAAGACTCCGCCTGCCCCCAGGCCGAGCAGCGCAATCGAAATCGCAAGAAACGCGAAGTGATAGAAGAGCACCACGGAAAACAATCGCGTTAGAGCCAGCTCCAGCAACAATGCGGCGAAGCTGGTCAACGCCAGACCGGCGAGAAGAGTGCGTTCGGGAATTTCAGTGGAGGAGGTAACCGGCGTGGCAGCTTGAATGGTCACAGGCATGAAATGTTTGGAATGCAGTTTAGCAGAAGGCCTGTAGAGACGCGGCACCAATTGCGAACTGGGTCAGTGCCGCGAACTGTCATCCCGAGCGCAGCGAGGGACCTTGGTTTTTGCGTGTGGTGGCAATATGGGCGGTGCGGGCAGAACCAAGATCCCTCGCTTCGCTCGGGATGACAAACGTGTCTTAGCGGCCGCATTGGCCCAAAGGGGGCCTAACTCTCAAGAATGACTTGCGCGATGGCTTGCTCGGCCGTATGCGAGAGCGACAGTGCGGAATGCTTCACGCCCAGCCGGGCGGCGATCTCGCCGGCTTTTCCGTGGAACGTGATGGTCGGACGTCCGCCCGGCAGGCGCGTCACTTCGCAATCCTGCCAGCGGACGCCATGGCTCCAGCCCGTGCCCAGAGCCTTCATCGCCGCTTCCTTAGCGGCGAAGCGTGCGGCATAGCGCTCGGCGCGGTTGGCCTTGGAATCACAGTAGCGGATTTCGCCCGCGGTATAGATGCGCTGCAGGAAGCGATCGCCAAAGCGCGCGATCGATTGCCGGATGCGCGGAACTTCCGCGATGTCAATGCCCGTGCCGACGATCATATTTTGGAACACATCAGTGCGGGTTTCGATGCCTCACAGCAGGCGGTCTCCACGGTAAATCAATTCGCCGGCTATCATGCGAGCTTCCGTCGTCAGGCGATGTGGTTTCACCGGACCGGTGCCGTCGATGTGCAACACTTCGTGTCCGTGCGCAACCAGCCAGTCCGAGACCAGCATGCGGTGGCAGCGGAAGTATACGCGCTCGGCACACATATAAGCCGTGCGTGAGCCCTCGGCCAGCGCCACCAGTTCCGCCATTGCGTTTTCGAATTCCGTGGTCAGCATGTAGTCGGCGTAATTTCGGAAGCTCGCGTTGCGCAGGCCTATGTTCGGAGAGTCTTCGCGACTCTTCTTGCGATAGCCGCCAAGGGCTTTCATCCAGACATATTTAATGCCGGCCGCGGGTAAACTCTTCTCTAGTGATTCTCGATTAAATTGCGGGAGCCGCCGCGACATGGGGAAGGCGCGGATATCGACCAGGGTTTCAATCGCGTGAGCGTGAAGCGTCTCGATTAAGTCGTCGAGTGAGCGCGTTGAATGTCCGACAGTATAGAGGAGAGTCAATGCTGCTTCGATGCCAGACGATTACGCAAGGATGCGATTGAGAGCCACTACCACCACCGCGTCCTGTTCCGGAAAGACAGTCCGCAAATCGAGCAGGACGCGGCCTTCCTCGACTCGGGCGATAATCGGCGGCTCTGAACCGCACAGGTGCGCGGCCAGTTCGTCAGCGCTGAGCGCTTCACAACTCAGCGCGAGCAATCGTGTGGGCAGAACCGAAGACGGCGCCGCGCCGCCGCCGAGGAGGGATTCACCGTCCAGGATTTCAAGCTTCAGATTCGGCGCTACAACTCGCGCCGCCAGCGCCTCGGCCCGCTCACCGATCGCCTCTTTCGAAAGCCGCATCATGCGCAGCGTGGGAATGGCATCGTGATCGCGCCGGACGTATGCGAGAAGCGTGGCTTCCAGCGCGGCATAGATCAGCTTGTCCACACGCAGGGCGCGGAATAGCGAATTCGATCGCATGCGCGCCACCAACTCCGAATTGCCGCTGATCAACCCCGCCTGCGGGCCGCCGAGCAGTTTGTCGCCGCTGTAGGTGACAATGTCGACGCCACTTCGCAGGCTATCGAGCACGCCCGGTTCGCCGCTAATGCCGATCGACCGCAGATCAAACAGCGCGCCGCTGCCCAGGTCTTCCATCAGCGGAATGCCGCGCTTGCGCGCCAGCGCCACCAACTCGGCCGTGGAAGCCTGCTCGGTGAAACCCGTGATCTCAAAGTTCGAGCGATGCACGCGCAACAGAAGCCGCGTCCGTTCCGTGATAGCGCGCTCGTAGTCGCCGGTGCGCGTGCGGTTGGTCGTGCCCACTTCGCGCAGAATTGCACTCGACTTGACCATCACGTCGGGAATGCGGAACGATCCACCGATCTCCACCAGCTCCCCGCGCGAGACAATGACTTCTGCGCCCTCGGCCACGGTATTCAGCGCCAGCAGCACTGCAGCCGCATTGTTGTTGACGACGATGGTCGAGATGGCGGCCGGCTTTGGGCTCTTCGCGTCGCCGCTTTCTTCACCCAGCAGGCGCCGGAACAATCGATCAACGTGGATATCCCGCTTCCCGCGAGCACCCGCGCCAAGGTCAAACTCCAAATTGGAATAACTCGCAGCCGTCTCGCGGATGTGCTCGATTGCTTTATCGCTCAGCGGAGCACGGCCCAGGTTGGTGTGCAGGATCACGCCAGTGGCGTTGATCAAGGGCCGCAGAGAATAACCCAGTGCCCGGCGAAGTTGGTTTTCTACCGCCCCCGCCAAGCCAGAAAGCGCAAGCTCGAGCGCATTCGCATTTAGCAGTCCTGATGTAATTTCTTGCCGCAGCCTGGACAGCACAGCGCGCGTGGCGTCCGCAGCAGAATCATGGCCGTAACTCGCCGCGAGCGTGCGAACTGCGGAAACACGCATCACATCGTCGACGGAAGGCAGCTTGCGAAAAAGTTCCAATGGCGCGGCAGTTTTCACACGGAGATTATCCCACGGAAAACCAGGTAATGGCCCATCACAAATTGACCCAGCACTCTCACTCACAAACAGCAGGAGGCTTCTTTTGTCGGTATTTGACTCTGAACTGTCCCTCGCGATGCTGACCGCTGAAATTAACCGTATATTTTCCCGAGATTCGCTTGGTTCCCTTCGTCTGGTTCAGCCAGATCTTTGCCTGAGTACCTGCCTCGCACTTATCGGAGCCGATGCAGCGCTTGCCCTGCACGTCCAACCAGCCAGCGCCCTCAAATAGAGGAGTGGAGAGCGGAGAGCCGCTACTCAACCGCAAGATAAGTTCCTGGCCTGAGGGCGCCGCGCCGAATTTGGTGATATGAAATGTGGTGCCGCTGCAGTCTCCTTCAAACCAACCCTTGGCATCATCCCCGGCCGAGATTGAATGGCTGGCTTGAAG
Source organism: Candidatus Sulfotelmatobacter sp. (assembly GCA_049590215.1). Taxonomy (GTDB): domain Bacteria; phylum Acidobacteriota; class Terriglobia; order Terriglobales; family Acidobacteriaceae; genus Sulfotelmatobacter. The sequence continues at coordinate 9,535 of JBAWCJ010000442.1, forward strand.
CATCAGAGCGGTTAGGAGGAACCTAAGGTGAACTCTGATATTGCTCCGCGTCACAGCGTATGCAGGTAGGCGAGGAGATTCTGCATGTCCTGCCCGCTTAGCACCTGACTGTAGCCAGGCATATCGGGGCGGCCGTTGCGAATAATGTCAGTGACGCGGTCGTCATTCGCAGGCAGTCCGGTCTGGGAAAGATATGAACGCTGAAACATACCCTTCAACCCAGGCCCCTTTTTCCCCTTCGTGGAATCGGGCCGGTGACAGCGGTCGCAGTAGTTATCGTAGATCTTGCGTCCCGACGCCTGCTGGGGGGTGAGGCCGAGTTCAGCGTCTGACTTGCGCCGCTCCACATCGCAACCCGCGAGGGCAGATAGCGCCAGCAGTGCGGCCGTCGCGGCTCCAATCCAGCGCCGGTGATCCCTCTGCTCCTGCCGGTCAGCCACTTTTATCACTCGCATACTCACGATCTCACCACTAACATTTATACCCGGTTTCCCACAGCCGCCCAATCGCACTCGACTACAATAATAGGGGAAAGCTGCAAAGCCATGCCAGTTGCGGTGAAGCGGGTGTATGAATCCGTGTCGCGCTCCGATGGAGCGCGCGTTCTCGTCGACCGGCTGTGGCCTCGTGGCGTTTCAAAAACTGAGATTGCGATGCAGGAATGGCTGCGCGATCTTGCTCCGTCCGACGAACTTCGGAAATGGTTTCACGCGCATCCGGAACAATGGCTAGTTTTTCGCAAGCGTTACCTGAAGGAATTGGCCGGTGCGGAAGCCGAGAAGGATTTGCAGAAACTCTATTCTCTGGCTCACAAGAGGAAGCGCCTGACGCTTCTCTATGCCTCGAAGAACGAGACGCGCAACAACGCAATCGTACTCAAAGATCTGCTCGACGGAATGCGCAAACCGCCCACCGGCACCGGGCCCGGCGCGCTTCGCGCCATGGGCAAGCGGGACGCAGCCGTCCGGCGCCGGTAGCGCGTCGCTTTCACTCCCCACTCTCTTCTATCATTTAGAATCTGCCGCATGAGAGCCGTCTTTCAATGGAGCCTCGGGACGCGCACCCTGGAACTGGGCAAACGCACGCTGATCATGGGCATCGTCAATGTGACCCCTGATTCTTTTTCTGACGGCGGCCTTCATCTCGATCCCGAGAAAGCTACGGCGCACGCGGTGCAGTTACTCGAGGAAGGCGCCGACATCATTGACATCGGCGGAGAATCGACCCGCCCAGGCGCTAAAGTCGCCGTGAACGCTGCAGAAGAGTTGAAGCGCGTGTTGCCCGTGATCTCATCGCTCAAGAGGCAGCGCCCCGATGCAGTAGTCTCTGTGGACACATACAAAGCCAGCGTGGCCCGTGCCGCGGCCGCGGCCGGAGCCGAGATCGTCAACGACATCAGCGGGCTGCGCTGGGACGCGCAGATGGCCAGCACCATTGCTGAAATAAAATGCGGCGCCGTTCTGATGCACACGCGCGGACGTCCCGAAGAGTGGCGCACCCTGCCGCCGTCCGGCGATATTTTTCTGCTGGTCAAGCGCGAACTCAGAGAATGGGCGGAAGCGGCTGTGCTGGCCGGCGTGCGCCGGGAAAGGATCGCGCTGGATCCCGGCTTTGGTTTCGGAAAAAGCTTCGAGCAGAACTATCCGCTGCTGGCGCGCTTTCAGGACTTCCAGTCACTGGGATTTCCCCTGGTGGCGGGCACATCGAGAAAATCGTTCCTCGGCCGCGCCCTGGCGAAAGATGGGAAAGACGCGTCCGTTGCAGACCGCCTTTACGGAAATCTAGCCGCTCACACTATTCTGATTCTAAAAGGTGCGCACATCTTGCGAACCCATGACGTAAAAGCGGCCGTGGAAGCCGCCCGGGTGACTGATGCCATCCTCGCCGCCCACGCATAGAGATGCCTGCCTGAAATAAGAAATCCGCAATAACCGCCAAAGAAGCGAGCACTTTTGAACAGTTGTACCTGGGCGGTGTGAGTAGCATTTAAGTGTCACGGTCTCCTCAGTTTTCCGTAGCCGCCCTATGGCTTCTCCGACGAATCCCGTAGCCAATGCACCTTCTTCCACCTCGCGGACAGCTGCCGCCGCAGCCCCGGCAGCCGCGCCCATCTCGACTCCCACCTTGCTGGCCGCAATGCTGAGAACTTCGCAGAAGATTAGCGATCTCTTTTTCTCGCCGGGGAAGCCACCGCTCGTGGAGATCAACGGAAAACTTACCCCCGCCGGAGCCACGCGCGCCCTAACCGGTGAAGATACGCGGCGCATCGCCTCTGACCTCATCGGCAACAACGAAGATGCTAGAGACAACTTGAGCAAACTCGGATCGTGCGATGTGTCCTACAGTTTGCCGGGTTCCAATCGCTTTCGCGTCAACATCTTCATGCAGCGCGGCACCTGTGCCGTAGTGATGCGGGTCATTCCGGGCAAGGTCCCGGACTTCGAATCTCTAAACCTGCCCGAGGAATTGGGCAAGATCGTCGGCTTGCGCAATGGAATCGTGCTGGTTACTGGTCCCACCGGCTCCGGCAAATCGTCTACCCTGGCCGCAATCATCGACAAAATTAACAAAGAGCAGTTCTATCACGTGCTCACCATCGAAGATCCGATCGAGTTCCTGCATCCCCACAAGAATTGCATCGTGCATCAGCGTGAATTGCACGCCGACACGCCCAGCTTTGCGCTCGCGCTAAGAGCGGCGCTGCGCCAGGCTCCGAAAGTGATTCTTGTGGGCGAGATGCGAGACCGCGAAACCATCGAGATCGCCATGGAAGCGGCGGAAACCGGTCACCTGGTCCTCTCCACGCTGCACACCATCGACGCCTCGAAGACGGTGGAGAGAATCGTCGGAGTTTTCCCCATGGCCGAACAACACACCCTGCGAAACCGCCTGGCCAAGAGTTTTCGCTACATCATTTCCCAGAGGCTCATTCCTCGCAAGGATGGCAGTGGGCGCGTAGCTGCCATTGAAATATTGAAGTCGACTCTGCGCACTCGCGAGTACGTGGAAAAAGGTGAAGGTGACGGCAAGACCTTGCTGGACGCGATGCGCGTCGGCAGTCAGGACGGCATGCAGCACTTCGATGGCGAGATCGAGCGCCTGATCCGCGAAGGCGTCCTCGATCTCGACACTGGACTGGCTTACGCCACCAATCCCGGCAACCTTCAACTGGAGTTGGCTGACCTGGCGCGGGAACCCGCTGATCCTCTGCTTGAAACCAGCGTAACGTAGAACGCTCGCCCGGCGATGCTGGAATCGCCTTCGCCTTTTACCTCACTGCGGGGAGGCGGGCGGAGCGGCGGCAGGCACTTCGGCGACCCGCATGACGGTGCATTCCACTTCTTTGCCGCTAGCGCTTTTCACTTTACCCTTGTCGCCGTTGATCTGGTACGTGACATCGCTGCCCACGACAAAATCCGTGGCTTTCAGGGACTCTTTCTCGACCGATCGGCAGGTGTAGAGCTTGCCCATGGCGGCGAAAGAGAGATCGTACTGCTGATGCTTGTGGGTTTTCTTGTCGACGGTTCCGAAGGGTTGGAAATCCTTCAGCGTGGTTGTGCCCTCGATCTTCGACCCCGCGGCGGCAGTAATTGCAAACGTCACTATCAGGATCGCAATCGCGTTGCCCTTACGCATGTTTCACCTCCCGGTTGATTGTACGTTGAGAAAAGTGACCGCCACCAGAGGCGGACTCAGACTGGAAACGTCTTCTGCCGATAACAGCGATCAAAGATCCCGAACATCAACACAATCACTACAAATACCATCCAGCTCGCTTCGGGACCGAGTAGGCTGCCGGTCAGCCATTGTGGCCCTTGCCAACTGGTTTCAAGAAGATGGCCGACCGCATACTCGCCGGCGTTTTGTCCCGACCACACGAAGAGGTTCGCCAGATCGAAGGCAGCGTGGAAGCCAATGGCGAACGCGAGCGAGCCAGTGCGACGCAGCGTGAAGCACATGAACAGCCCGAGCAGGCCGGTGGAAGCAAAGTCCTCCCAGCGTTCGTGCGGCTTCAGGAAGTAGTGCAGCGCACCGAAGCCGATGGAAAGCAGAATAGCGGCCGCCCAGAATCCGATACCGTCGGCGAGCGTGGCGAGAAGATAGGCGCGGAACTGGAGTTCCTCGGAAAATCCGATGAGGAGGTTGGCAACGATCCAGACGCCCGCGAAATACCAGAGCGCTCCGCCATGGAGGGCGAACCCCAGGATGCGATATCCGCCGAAGGCCGCGATCAGGGCCACCAGCAGAGAAGTGGAAGCCGCGCCCCAGGCAATCCCCACCCAGAAGGTGCTTCCGAAGACGTTGCGCAATGGAATGCCGTAATCGAGAAAGCGGCGGCGCTCGATGCGGGCCATAATCCAGGTTGCGACCAGTACTTGGATGAGACTCTCCAGCTCGCCGAGGATGGTTCCTACGGGATCGAGAAAAGAGCGCTCTTTGGGGTGGAAGATTTTGGTAGTGATCCGGTCCGAAAGGTACCCGAGTCCCACAAAAATGCCGATAAAAATAAGCAGGCGCCAGCCGGCTCGCAAGCCACGCGAGTTGAAGAAGATCTTTTTCATATCGTCGTGCGAGAGTTCCTAAAAGGTCTTTCGCGAATCTAGCAGAATCGTCACCGGCCCCTCGTTCACCAGTTCCACCTTCATCATTTCCTGAAAGCACCCGGTCTCGCAGCGTAGTCCGGCGGCGCGAATCTGTTCCACGAAGAACTCGTAAAGCTGGTGCGCTTTTTCCGGCGGCGCGGCGGCGTCGAACGACGGCCGCTTGCCGCGCCTTACGTCTCCGTAGAGCGTGAACTGCGAAACTGCCAGTACGCTTCCGCCGACATCTTGCGCGCCGCGGTTCATTTTTCCTTCGGCGTCTTCGAATACTCGCAAGCCGGCGATTTTCTCCGCGAGGTAGGTGGCATCGGCCTCCCTGTCGTCCCGGCCGACGGCGAGCAAGACCAGCAACCCCAAGCCAATCTTGCCAGCGATCTCGCTATTCACCGTAACCTGGGCGCGGCTTACCCGCTGCACGACAGCACGCATAGAATTCTCAGACTCTTCTATTATGGCGTCCCGGCAAGCATCGATTCATGCGCAGCTACCGCTTGCCAGCGTCCATCTCGATAAACGTAAATGTCGGTGAATCGAACTCTCGCCAGAACCTTGCCGGTTGCGTCCATGGCCGTCGCCAATCCCCGGATGTAGCCAAAATCCCCATGCACCTGTGCATGCATTTCCGATAATTCATGATGCACCGATGCATGCTTGCCAGCTTTAGCGAGAGTTGTGTCGCGATCTTGCAGCATCCCGTCCGGGCCCGCGTCTTCAAACTCCGCGGCCAGCAGGCAGCTCAGGGCCGCGGAGTCGCGTTGTTCTAAAGCCTTGGCCCACGTTTGCTCATTCTGGAACAGCGCGCTCCCATCTTTTACCTGACCAGCCGGACAAGGCGCGGCATAAACCACTGGACACAACATCAAGAGCCACATCCCCACAACACGTTTCACTATGAACTCCCGTCAACCAGGCTGTGAACCGTCCAATCATAGCTTGCCCGCAGTTTGACCACGAGAACTTCCAACCGTTAGGATCAAGTGTCCCGATCCAAAGTTGGCCAAGGGTTTGCCCCGTGTGGCGATCCCTATCCTTTACACTAATTCACCGGGGCAATTACACTACACGTTCGCCTATTTTCAATGAGGTAACACCTGCGAGGGGCAAAATCGCGGAGGGGTGCGGGCGAAGGCCGGAGGGGAAGCGGAGACTGCGATCCCCGAATCCCGGCATCGAATTTCAAATCAAATCGAGCTAAAGCGAGGAGAAACATGGCAGCCGTTGACGAGAAAGTAAAGCAGATCATCGTAGAGCAGTTGGGTGTGGACGAGGGTGAGGTCACCTCCAGCGCATCGTTCGTGGACGACTTGGGAGCCGATTCACTGGACACAGTCGAACTGGTGATGGCCTTCGAAGAAGGTTTCGACATCGAGATCCCTGACGAGGACGCGGAAAAGATCCGCACCGTGCAGGACGCCATCGACTACATCGGGAAGCATTCGAAAGGCGGCAAGTAGTTTGGGACGCAGGGTCGTAGTTACCGGCATCGGCCTGATCTGC
>JBAWCJ010000443.1:0-6683 GCA_049590215.1 Candidatus Sulfotelmatobacter sp.
TTTCCCCTGATCATTAAGAATTAGTTTCCTGGAGTTCCCGCATCGTAGCTCCGAGTGATGGAACGCCCCCTCGAGAAAACCAGTGAAACCCGGTTGCGTCTATCTGTGCCGGAGAAACTGCTCCAAAGCAAAAGACTCCTCAGTTCTACGACGCGTAAAGAAAATGCGGCGAGAACTTCCGGAGCCCTGGACCATCGGCGCTGATTTCTACCGCCCTGCTCAAGACATCAACCTGCCTTACCGATTCATTCCCCGACTCTCATCGGGTCATGCGCAAAGGATAATAAGGAGTATTAAATCGTTTCGCAACAAAAATTAGTGGGAAGTAACCACGGGTCATATCTAAATCTTTAACAAGGTATAAGAAACGGCGCACCGCAGACCCCCGACCTTGGTTCCCCGGAGAAGTCTCGTACGGCCGCAACCCTTTGATAGGATTAGACAAGCGCCCGTGCCTACTCAAATCACAGATGTCGCTCCAAAAGTTGCAAAGGCCGCACCGGCTCTGCCGCGGCGGCAGCGCCGGCCGCGCTTCTCGGGGATGGCGATTTCGACCGCGAAATACCTTCTGCGGACCGACGTGCATACCTTTGCCTTCTCGGTTGCTGCCAACTCGATTCTCTCGTTCTTCCCGTTCGTCGTCCTGTTGATGACGCTCATCCGGCGCGTTTTTCATTCGCGCGTGATGTACGACGTTGTGGTCGAGTTGCTTCGCGACTACCTTCCCGCGGGTCAGGATTTCGTCATCCGCAACCTGAACGCTATGGTGGACGCGCGGCAGCGAGTGCAGGTGGTGTCGCTGATCATCCTGCTGGTAACTTCGACCGGAATATTCGTGCCACTCGAGGTGGCGCTCAACCGCATCTGGCGCATCCCTAACAATCGTTCTTATCTGGGCAACCAACTGGTTTCCCTCGGTCTGGCGTTTGCTTGTGGCATTCTGGCTCTGGTCTCCATTGGAATGACCGCAGGAGTCGTGCGGCCGTTCGAGTTCCTGCTGCGGAACCACGCGCCCGCGGTTGTGCGCCTCGCGGGATTCCTGGCGATGAAGGTCTTCGCCATCGGCGCCAGCATTGCCATCTTCTTCCTCATTTACTGGATACTGCCCAATGGCAAGGTCCCGGCACGCGCTGTGCTGCCGACGGCCATCATCATGGGACTGCTGTCAGAGGCGCTGAAGTACGGCTACATTCTGGCGTTGCCCTGGCTCAATTTCGCCGAAGTCTACGGGCCCTTTGCGCTCTCGGTGAGTCTGATGTTCTGGGCATTCCTCACCGGTCTTCTGCTGCTTGCCGGCGCGAACCTGAGCGCCGCGGAGTATCAACGTCACGCCCCGCCCGAATTGGGAACGACTGTTTAATCCACAGGCTCTTGGTGACATCCGTCACTGCACCGGCTGCAGTCGCCGAGTAGTATGGCGTCGGTTTCCCAGATTTCCTCCGAGCAGACATTCGTTTCCTAAGGATGGCTATGGCCAGAAGTTGCCGGCGTCTGCTCGCCGCTTGCTCGCTGATCTTCGTTGCGTCGATCTTTACTTGGACGATCTTCGCCTCGACGATCTTGGCAGCGCCGATCCTCCTGCGCGGGCAGGATACCGCCGCAGATCACTCCTCGTTCTTGCGCCCGGTACCGGCCCCGAAAACCGCGCTGTCCAGCTATGCGGTGCCGGTTGCGCCTGTCTGGACGCCTCGACCTCCTGATCCACCACCGCGCTTCCCGGGAGTTCCCGGCAACAGCGACTTCCAGAAACTCGTATTCCGGCAACTGGTTCGGAGCGCCGGGATCATCTTCTCCGGCCGGGTCGTTTTCATCGGACATTCGGCTTTACCCTTGCGCCCAAATCCGGCCTGCACCACCGTCACCTTCCAGGTTGAAAATGCCATCCGCGGCGCATCCCGGGGCCGGAATCTGACGATCCATGAGTGGGCCGGCCTTTGGACGAGTGGCGAACGCTACCGCGTCGGTGAGCGCGTCTTGCTGTTTCTTTATTCCCCAAGCAAGCTCGGCCTTACCAGTCCGGTCGCAGGGGCACTCGGTAAATTCACGCTCGATGCCCAAGGTCAAATTGTGCTGAGCCCACTGCACGTCGCAACCTTTGCCGGGGATTTGTCCCTAGCGGGAAAAAATGTTGTCTCTTATTCCGACTTCGCGCTGATGGTTCGAAGTTCCCTGCGGGAGGAATGAGACAACGTGAAGAACCCAGCCGCACGCTCATTCTTATTCCGGCTCGCAACGGCTCTGGCGATTGTCTTTCTTTTCGCCGTGCTCGCCCGTGCTGGCGGCCCGGAGTATGTGGCAGGATCCAGCTACTTCAACTCCTCAACCATGGGCCAGCCTCTAACCTGGTCGCTGGGTCGGGTGAACTATTACACTGACCGGGGAGACCTCAGCCCGATCCTGCCGAACAACTCGGCCAACGTGTTGGTTGCCGACGCCTTCGCGCAATGGACTTCATCATCCACTGCGGGTCTCGCAGTTACTGGCGCCGGCGAGCTCGCCGAGGACGTGAACGGAAGCAATATCGCGGTCGACTCCGCGGGGGTGGTCACTGCTCCCGCTGACATCACTCCCTCGGCCACGCAAACCCCGGTGGGCATCGTCTACGACTTTGACGGCACGGTAACGGACGCCCTGCTCGGCGCGGGCGCCGGCGCCACTTCGCAATGCTTCTGGAACGCAGTCTACGGCGGCGTGGATAACTTCGCCGTTACAGCCAATTTCCTCCATGCTCTGGTGGTGATCAACGGCCAGTGCGCGCTGCAGTCCTCGCAACTCACTGACGTGGAATACCGGCTGGTGCGCGTGCTCGGCGGCGTGCTCGGCCTGGGCTGGTCGCAGATGAATCTGAATGTGATCACCCGCAATCCTCCCCCGACATCCGCTGACTATGCCGGCTTTCCCGTGATGCACTACCTGGACCCGGTGAGTTGCGTCCCGATCACGGTCTGCTATGCCAATCCCTACCAGCTCGCGCCCGATGACTTGGCAGCGCTCGCTCGTCTCTATCCCACTTCGCCTCCCTCCGCAACCACCACCCGCATCTACGGGTCGGTTTATTTTGTGAATGCTTTGGGGAGCGTCGCCGAGCCTATGCAGGGCGTGAATGTGGTTGCGCGCTGGATCGATCCTTCCACCGGCCAGCCCTCGGATCAGTATGGCGCCTCGTCCGTCTCCGGATTCCTCTTCACCGGCAACGCCGGCAATCCCATCACCGGCCTGGCTGATGCTCTGGGAAATCCATACAGCGAATTTGGATCAAGCAATCAAACTCTCGAAGGATTCTTCGATCTCGGAGGTTTGCCCATCCCGAACGGCGCAAACAGCGCGCAGTACCAGCTTGCGATCGCAGCTCTGGATCCGCTATGGTCTGCCGGAGTGTGCCCCTACGACACTTCACAAGTCGCGCCTTCAGGAATTTTTGAGACTATGGTTGTGGCCGTGGCGGCAGGTGGTGACGTTCAACAAGACATCCTCATGTCGGGCAGTGCGCAGCCGGTCCCTCTCTTGGCTACGACGGAGACCTGGAGCGCCCCTGCCCCGATTGTTTCCCCGGGCGACTGGGTCGGCTCGCTGAGCGGCTACGGCGACGTTGGTTATTTCACTATCACCGCCCAGGCGAACCGCACCCTGTCCGTGGCCGTCACCGCGCTGGATGAGACTGGCGTCCCCAGCGAATCGAAAGCCGCGCCCGTGGTTGGCATGTGGACCGTGGGGGATCCTCCGGGCACAGCTCCGCCGGCGCTTACGACAGTGCCATTTAATTCAGATACGTTTGGCATGAGCCGTCTCGACGCACAAATCTCGGTTTCGAACAGCTTCATCATCGGCATTGCTGACCTGCGCGGCGACGGCCGTCCCGATTACCACTACCACGCCCATGTGCTCTACGGAGACTCAGCGAACCCGCCGCGAGTCCCAGTCATGGGCGGCCCAGTCGTCCTGCAGGGTACGGGATTTGCGCCCGGGCTCACCGTAGCCGTGGGCACCGCGAGCGCTCCGCTGCTGGCGACCAATGCGAGCCAGATGTTGACGGCCATTTCCGGCCAAAGTGACGGACCGCAAACCATCACCATCACCGACCCGGTTAGCGGGGCATTCTCGATCATGACCGATGTGCTCACATTCGGAGCCGCTTCCACCGACAGTCTCGTTTTGCTGCTGGGGGTGAATCCTCCCACACCGGTGGGAACCCAGGCCACCAATCCCGTGATGGTGCGCGTCATGGCTTCTGATGGCATCACTCCGGTGAACGGTGCAACCGTGGGATGGACTGCCTCCAACGGCGCCATGCTTTCAGCGTGCGCTGGCACTTCCGGCTGTTCGACGATCAGCGATGAAAGCGGAATGGCCTCCACTTGGGTTACACCTGTGGCCACGGGGAATGCGGTCATCACGGCGACTCTCGCTCCTGGCGTCTACAGCCCGGCGCAGTCGGTGGGATCTACGCTGAGCGCTACGTCTACCTCCTTGGATATCGGCGTCACGACGCCCAATCTCTGGATCGCTGCGGGAGCATCGCTCAGCGTGCCGCTCACCGCGCGCCTGGTAAACCTGGGCGCGCCCCAGAGTGGCAAGCAGGTGAACTTCTTCATCGATCAGGGCTCGGGATCGCTCAGTACTACGAGCGCGGTAACCAATACCAGCGGCTATGCCACCGTCAATCTCACGGTGACGAACTTCACCGTCGGGATGCAACTGAGCGCTTGTGCCGCGCCCACCAACAATCCTTGCCAGAACATCTCTGTGAATGCGGTGGCCGCGGCCGTAATGAACCTTCAAGCCGTGGCTGGCGCGGGCCAGGTGGTGACGGGAGCGGCGTTTCAACCCCTGACAGTGCGCGTCACCGACTCCTCCACGCCGCCGAATCCTGTGCTTGGGGCGAGCGTGCTGTTTCAATCTACCTTGCTGCGGCCTGCGGGAAATGATCTGATCCCGACTCCGGGCGATCCTACGGTCACGCAACCGGGCCTGCCCGTCTTCCTCAGCGCGAACCAGAGCACGGCGCAGAGCAACGTCAGCGGCCTCGCCAGTTTCACGCCTTCAGTGGGATCATTTACCGGCCCACTGGAGCTTGAGATTCAAATCTCGGCCGGAACCGCGGCCGCGCTGCAGGGTGTGATGGAAGCTCTTCCTGCGCCGCTGACCAGTGCAAGCGCGGTTTCATCCATCGAGTGATCGGGAAGGGCACGGCTTCAGCCGTGCCAACAGAGCACAAATGAGATCAGGCTTTAGCCTCTGGAGAATCTGGCTACAAGAGCAGACCTCAGGGGCTAAAGCCCGCATTCTATAGATCCTTGATCGGCACGGCCAAAGCCGTGCCCTTCCCGATCCCTCACCGCCCGCCTATTTCTTCCTATCCTGATCTTCCGTCCATAGTTATTTCGTCCATTGGTCCACCCAGTCATCGACCGTCTTGTACCAGAGTTGCGAATTCTGTGGCTTCAGCACCCAGTGGCCTTCGTCGGGGAAATAGAGCATCTTTGATGGCACGCCTTCCATCTGCAGGGTGGTGAAAAGCTGCAATCCTTCGCTTACGTCGAGTCGATAATCGCGCTGGCCGTGGATGACCAGCGTCGGCGTCTTGAAATTTTTGGCATACTGGTGCGGCGACCATTTCTCATACATGGCGCGATTGTCGTAGGGAGTGCCTTTGAACTCCCAGTCGTTGAACCAGAGTTCTTCGGTGGTGCCCCAGGCGGATTCGGCGTTGAACATGCCGTCGTGCGTCACGATGCACTTGAAGCGGTCGGTGTGGCCGAGGATCCAGTTGGCCATGTATCCGCCGTAGCTGGCGCCCAGCGCGCATTCGCGGGACTTATCAATAAAAGCGTAATGCTCCTCTGCGTAGTCGAGGCCTTTCATCAGATCTTCAAACGGAGCGCCGCCCCAGTCGCCGTTGATGGCGTCGATGAACTTCTGCCCGTAGCCGGTCGAGCCGTGGAAGTTGATCATGATGACCACGTAGCCGCTGCTCGTCGAAGAAGTTGGCGCCGCGAAGAGTTCCGGATTCCAGCGGTAGCTCCAGTCGTCTCCCCAAGCGCCTTGCGGCCCGCCGTGGATGAGGAACTTTACGGGATATTTCTTGCTGGGGTCGAAGTTCGGCGGCTCGACGAGGAAGCCTTCGACCTTGTCGCCATGTGCGCCGGTGAACCAGAATGTGCTTTTCCCGGGGGACATCTCAATCTTCGAGAGGACCGCGTCATTGAGATGAGTAAGCTGCATCGGCGAGCTTTGGCCGTTACCTCTGATGTTGATGCCATAGATTTCGGGGGGAGCCTGCAGCGACATTCTCGTGAGGAACAGCGTCTTACCGTCTGGCGATGGAGCGAGATCGTCGTCGAAAAAGCCCTGGCAGTCATACGGACCCGTAGCATCGACCTCAACCCTGCAGATTGGAGCACTGCCCTCTGTCTCTGACGAGAAGTAGATGTCTTTGGAATCTGGCGTCCAAGTAAATGTTCCCACCCATCTATCAAAGTCCTCCATCAGCTCGACCCTCTCCCCGGTCTTGCGGTCGTACAGCATCAAGCGGAATCTGTCGCTCTCGTATCCCGGCCGCTGCTGGGCGCGGTAGGCGATGTAGCGGCCATCGGGCGAATAGAGCGGCGTCGAGTCGCTGGCGGGATTGTCGGCGGTGATGTTCTTGGCCGGGCCTCCGTTGACCGAAACGATCCAGAGATCGT
>JBAWCJ010000444.1:0-10992 GCA_049590215.1 Candidatus Sulfotelmatobacter sp.
CCCCATAAGAAGCGAACCGCATAGCTGTCGCTATCAGGCGATAGCACCCATTGACTTTAGGCAGTGCTGGGCCGGCCCTGGAACCGGCGCTGTGGAAAGCGGTGTGACATCTGCCCTTTCGCAGCAGAACTGTACTTGAGATTCTTAAGGAGAGGCTGATGGATGGGAACAGGAGTGAGAACCCGTAACTTTTTGACAGTTGCAACCGTCGCGGCCTGTGGGGCCGCGATCCCTATTTTGGGCAAAAGCTGAGGCGAAGATGAAAAACCGGAAGAACCTGGGGTGTAGCATCAAAGATCCCAAAGAGCGCGGAGCCTGGGCAGAGCCGTACTTCATGGCGCTTGCAGCCGGCCAGGGAACGAAGGTACTTTGTTTGCAAATATGTGGCCGACTACTGTCGACTTTGATCCTTCGCAAGATCAATGAGGAGTATGTCCGAATCTTCGGTTAAGCGGTCAAATACAATTCGGCTACCATCTGGGCTGATGTCAAAGGTCCGCATTACTGCCGAACTGCTCAATCGAGTCAACCGCCGCGAGTGCATCGTGCCAAGGTCGAGCAGCCAGAAGTCCTGCTCGGCCAGCGTATTCCCCAGCATGTAAACCAGGCCTGTGCCATCGGGCAGAAAACGGGCCCGCTCACCTTGGCGCTGGACCTTGATCTCCGGCAGCTTCGCCGGGGTGCCGTCCGGGTGCACTGCCAGCAGCGGCGCCAGCGTGAACACCTGGGGCCCGCTATACACAATTAAGTCTCCTCGCGGCGACCACACAGGGTCGAGGTACGGCCCGGTTGCAATCCGAATCGGTGAGCCGCCGTCCACAGGAAGTTTGAATATGCCCTGTCCGTTGCGGTCGCTGCCCGCCACCACAATCCATTTGCCATCTGGAGACCAGGAAGCCGTTCCCCGAACATCAACCGCGCTCGAAAGAGCGCGCAGCCGTGTTCCATCCGGATTCATTACTTGCATCTGTCGCTTCCCCTCTCGGGTCACCGCAAACGCAACGGCATTCCCGTCCGCTGACACTGCGGCTGGCGACTGCAGTGCGCCTTCGGAGCCCTTCCAGATCTCCAGCGCTTTTCCGTCGCGGTAGCTCCACAGTCCGTCAGCCCCGTCTCGCGAAGATAAGTAGAACAACGTTCCGCCCCCGAATCGCGGTGCCTGGGAGCGCGAGGTGGGCAGTTGGAAGGCTTCGACGTCCCGTTCCTCAACCAGGCGTCTCGTGATCGGAACGCTCCATAAGCTGACCTGGGCGTTCACCACACCTGCCACTAGACGACGGCCATCCGCGGTGGCCGCTAGTGCGGTGTATTGCTCCAAACCTGAACTCACGCGGTTTGTGGTTTGCGTTTTTCCATCGAACTCCCACAACCATGGGCCTGCCCCGTCTTTGTTGTGGGCTACGAACAGAACCGTCCTCTCGTCGATCGGTGTCGGAAAAGCAATATCAGTGTTGAGATGTGTAAGTTGTTCCGGCTTTCCCCCTTCCGGCGATACGCGCCATAGGTCCATTTCATGGGTGGCGGGTCGGCCTCGTACAAAGTAAATCCAGCGCCCGTCCTTCGACCACACCTGATAGTGGTTGTGTAATCCGGGATCGTTTTGCAGGATGAGGCGTGGATTGCCTCCGTATTGATCCGCGACAAATGTCGGGTCACCTGCTTGCCAGGTATGATAGACAAGCCGAGTGCGATCCGGAGACCAGGCAACTTCAGCGGCCCTTTCGTCTGGAAAATTGTGTGGCGCCCCCCCAATCAGCGGCCACAGCATGAGTTTCTTGCCTTCTGTTCCCCCGCTGCCTTCTGTTCCCGCGCTCCACACTTCTAATCCGTCTCCCGAGAATCCCACCGCCCGCAGCGGCGCACGCGCATCCCCGATCCGGCCCTGGGTAAGATTTGTCAGGTTGCTCCCGTTGGTTTGAGTCAGCCAGATGTCGAACGGGCCGCTCCGATTGGAAATAAACGCAGCAAAGTTTCCGTCTGGCGAAATAGCAGGATCGCTTTTGGCTCCATTGAAGTTGGCAAGCCGTGTGAACTGAGCACTGGAAAGTGGATTTCTCACCGCTGGCCGGGGACCATTGACTGCAAACCACCCGCCCAATCCCGCCACCAGCAACGCCACAAGAGTCCACAGCACCCAGATGTAACTCTTCGCCGCCGACGCCGGGAACGGAGTTGCTCGTGAAACGCCGGATTCCGTGTCACGTTTCAGCCGCTGCAAGTCGGTGCGAACATCGGAAGCGTTCTGATAACGCAGTTCCCGGTCTTTCTCCAGTGCTTTGTGAATGATTTCTTCCAGTTTCGCCGGAAGCTTGCGATTCAACTCTGCTGGCGATACTGGATCCCGATTCAAGATCGCGTCGTAGATGGTCGCTTCGCTTTCCCCGCGAAACGGCTGCCTTCCCGTCGCCATCTCGTACAGCACCGCCCCGAACGAAAACAAATCCGTCCGACTATCCAACTCCTTGGCCCGCGCCTGCTCCGGAGACATGTAGGCCACCGTCCCCATCGCCGTACCCGGCTTGGTCTGCATGGGCGTGTAGGTTTCCGCGAGCGTTTCCTGCTCCGGATGGTGTATGACTGACACCTTCGCCAAACCAAAATCCAAAATCTTGGCGTGTCCTTGTTCGGTCACGAAGATATTTGCCGGCTTGATATCGCGATGCACCACTCCTTTCCCATGCGCCATCGCCAGCCCATCAGCAGTCTCGGTCGCCAGTGTCAGCAGAGTGTCAAGCTCCATCGGCCGGCCCGCGATCAGCAGATTTAGCGCCGTGCCTTCCAGGTACTCCAATGCGATATATGCCCGTCCGTCTACTTCCCCAATGTCGTATAGAGTACAGATGTTGGGGTGGTTCAGCGCCGAGACAGCCTGCGCCTCCCGCTGGAATCGGGCCAGCGCCTGCGCGTCATCGCTAACGTTTTCCGGAAGAAATTTCAGCGCGACGAAACGGTGCAGACGGGTGTCCTCCGCCTTGTACACCACCCCCATGCCTCCGCTGCCGAGTTTTGACACGACACGGTAGTGCGCGATGGTCTTGCCTTCTAAGGCTCGATCATCTCTTTCTTCTCGAGCTTGCGCCGGAGAATCCTCCTTCGCCAGCGCCTTGGCTGCTACCTCCAAGGCAGGTGCTTCCATGAAGCTGTGAGCATCCTTCTCGAACGCCAGCAACGACTCTACTTCGGCCCGCAGATGCTTGTCCCCGGCACATCGCCGCTCCAGGAACTCGGATCGCTGGTCTTCCGCAAGCTCCAAAGCCTCCTGCACAAGCTGCTCAACTCGGGATTGACTCTCAGGCTCCAACCCGCTTGCCTCCACTCATTTCCCGCAGCAGCCACAGTTTGGCCAGCTTCCAATCCCGCATCACAGTTTCAGGTGAAACCTTCAGCACTCCAGCCGTTTCTTCTACACTCAAGCCACCGTAAAATCGCAACTCGACTACCTGACTTCTTCTGAAGTTGACCTCGGAAAGAGCCTTTAGAGCCTCGTCCAATGCTACCAGTTCGGGACCGCGCTCAGGGGATACCACCAATGCCTCGTCAAAACAGACATGCCGGGCTCCTTTGCCACGCTTCAGATATTGTTGGCCGCGGGCCCAGTCCGTGAGAATCCGGCGCATCAATTGCGCGCACACGGCGAAGAAATGGGCGCGGTCCGCCCAGCTTACCTCTTTAAAAGCGACCAGCCGAAGGTAAACCTCATTGACTAACGCTGTGGTTTGCAGAGTATGGTCGGATTGTTGCCGGGCCATGTAACGCTGGGCCGCTCGGTGCAACTCCCGGTAGACCAGAGGCGTCAACCGATCCAACGCTTCTTCATCTCCCGCACTCCAGGCCCGCAGTAATTGAGTGATCTCGTGAACTGAGGGTGGCCCCATTGAGCCCTCGCGGGAAGCTTACAGCGTCCTGACTGGTCACAAAGAGTAGCACAGCTGGATGGCCCTTTCCACAGAATGAGTTACACGGCGTTCACTCCCAACCGCAAGTTTTTTCTTGGGGGCATTGCAGTTTTTGCCGCCCTTTCTCGTTATAGCAGTTAGAGCGGGAAGAGGATGGCAAGCGACTCTCGGACCGCTTGTAAAAAGTTCGACAAGAAAGCAGTGTTCCAAAAATTTCTGGAGGCAACCATGCACAGCAAAACTTTCTTCTGCTCGATAGGGGCGTGGGTTCTGGTGTTCGCGCTGGCGGCAAGTGCGGCGGCGCAGGATTGGCCAGGCTGGCACTACAGTGGCGTGATCAATGACTATCCATTATCAGCCAACCCGGCAGCCGGTCCGTGGGAGCTTCGCGGCCCGTGGTCCTTGAGCCTGCAACCGTTCGGAGGGGCGGATTTTTCGGCATCTCTGACCATGGAGTTTTCCGATTTAGGGTCCGGCACTGGGTTCAGCACCGACTCCCGCCACCAGCACACGCACCACATAACGATGAAGGGCGCGACGCTGGTTTGGAACCCGCCCCAAACCGATTGCCCAACCGGCACCACTCCCTTCCCTACTTACACTTGGGTTCTGGAGGTGAACGGAATGGCGGATGTAGCGGCAAATGGGGGATCTCCCTTTACCGGGCCGGTGCCGCTACAGGTCTGCCTCGGTGGCGGCCCAGACCTCGAGATTTCGAACATTACTCTGGTGTTTACGAATCTCTCGACCGGCCCATCCCAGGCGACGAATCATTTCGGATCGCAGCCGATCCACGGGGTCGTTCGGCTTCCCAAGGAAGCTGAATAGGACGACAAGGGCGAATGAGCCGACACGTAGCGGGTAGCAAGGGTGGCACGACTCTAACCTTCGCAGAGGAGCCCGTCACCGGCTCGTACAAGCTCGACAAGGACTGCAAGGGCACGGCTACCATAACGCCCAAGGGGCAATCCGAAATCCACTTTAGCCTCGTGGTTGCGGACTGCGGGAAGGAAATGCTGGGGTTCCTTGCAGTTCTGTAAATTCGCCCCGAGTGACCGGCGAACCATTAGTGTTGCTGACCCGCCCCGGACTTACGTCCGAGGCTAGTGAATTCCCTTCGACGTCGCTCAGGGCAAGCTCCGCCCCGCGACTGAAGCCCCTCTTCGAGCGAAATTAGCCATTAGTTATACAAAACCGCCGAAAATTCTTGTCAAGGGGGTAAAAACCCGGAAATCTCGCTAGGTCATTGAAGCGAAAGGAAATATAAAGGTGGCAAATGTGACGGTTTCACCCCATGCAAAATGTCATACTAGAAATAGAGGGTTAAAAAGAAACCACGGTCGCGGCCTCGTCAGGCTGCGATTTCTATTTTGGGGCAAAGAACGATCGGGGCGAAAATGAAAAACCGGAAGAATCTGGGATGTCGGATCAAAGATCCCAAAGAGCGCGGAGCCTGGGCAGAGCTGTACTTCATGGCGCTGGCCGCCGGGCAGGGACTTAAGGTGTCGAGCCCGTACGGCGGCTTCGCCAGCTACGATGTAGGAGTAGAACGCACGGGCCCGATTCTGCGGGTGCAAGTGAAGTGCACCATGTGCAAACACCCCAAGGGCGGCTACAGCCTGAGCATCCGGGGCCCGAGGTACCGCGGCTACCCAAAGGGCAGCGTGGATTTCTTCGCCCTATACATCATTCCAACCGACGACTGGTACATCATCCCCTACGCCGTAATCGGAAAGAGATATGCCACGCTGCATTTCACCCCTGACGGAGCGCGCCAGAAATACGGCAAATATCTGGAAGCTTGGCGCCTCCTTCTAAAGGCGACCAGCCGAAGTGATGGCCCACCTGATATTCGCGCGTGTTCCGCGCAGGACGATCCGATGGAGGACGACGACAAAGACGGACACACGAATCCTGAGGGAAGGTCCGAGTCGGTGATCCGAAGGATGTTCGCAAGTCTTTTCGGAGACAGGATGCGCAGTCATCGCCACCACGAACGAAACTGAGAACTGAAAACTGAGAACTGAGAACTGGAAACTGGAAACTGAGAACTGCCTTGCTACTGCTGCGGGGCGAAATATCCCTTGCGGGCGCGGACTTGCAGATCTTTCTTCAGCGCGGAGATTTCGATGGAGCGATAGCGGCCGTCGGCGTCGAAGTCAGCCGGCTTGTAGCTGACGATGTACTGGCTGCGCAGCTCATCTTCGATGGCGGCGAAGGAGCGCGTGATGTCTTTCATCTTGAACGGGAAGAAGGCGCGGCCGCCGGTGGCCGAAGCGAGTTGTTCCAGAACTTTATCGCCACGCAGGATCAATCCGCTGTCGTCGGTGGAAATGGCATAGATGATCACTTCAGCACGCTGCGCCATCTCAATGGCTTGCGCGCGCGAGTATTCGCTCTGATTATCTTCACCGTCGCTCACGATCACGATCGCCTTGCGCGCGGGATGATCGGGACGGTCCTTCAAAAATTTATCTTTGCAGGCGCGATAGATAGCGTCGTAGAGCGCCGTGCCTCCGCCATCGTGCAGCTTGTGCACTCCGGTTGAAAGCAGTTGCACGTTATCGGTAAAGTCCTGCGTCATGTGGCTCTGGGTGTTGAAGCCAACCACGAAGGCTTTATCGAAGCCAGAGCGGACCAGGTGCATCAGGAAGCTGGTAGCGGCATCCTGCTCGAAATCAAAACGGCTGTTAACCGATCCGCTCACGTCAATGAGCAAGCCGAGGTGCAAAGGCAGATCGGTTTCGCGGCGAAAATTAAGAATGGACTGGGGCGGTTTGTTATCGTCAAGAATTGTGAAATCGCTCTGATTCAGATCGCGCACAAACTTGCCGTGCTTGTCTGTGGCAATGAACAGCACGTTCACTTCATCCACCCGCTTGCGGATAGTGAAGCCGGCCTGGGGATCGTCTCCCGGAGTCGAGGCCTCGGCAGCCGGGGCGTCGGGGGCTGAAGCGCCGTCGTAAATGCTGAGGCTGACGGGACTGCTAGCTACGGCGTTCGACTGCGCAACGGCCACCGGCATGCCGATCAAGGCGCAGGCCAAAGTAAAGGTAAAAGCGCGGACCCGGGCGAAAGCCGCCAATCGCGCCTGCGGGCGGCCGGTGGTGTGCGTGTACTTCGTTCCCAAAGCATCCAAAATTTTCACTCCACCCCGGTCCAGATGGTACTCCCAACTCATTAGATGCACGCTGCGTGCCGAACGGCGGGCGGCCATCCGCCTATGGTCTCACATGACTCTAGAGGCGGGTGAAGCAGAGTGCCAAGTTACAAAAGGAGCACGCACATGGTCATGGACCAAAGAGCAACAGGAGCCTGGGGCTATGGGCGAATTGAGATTTGAATTTCCGGCACTAGGGAATACCTCCCCCAAAAGGTTTAAGATAGGGGCTCATTTGCAAGGCAATGATTCAAAAGAGAGTCTGGAGGATTGATGGCCATGAACATACTTACGAGGATGAAAAAAATTGCAGCCCTGGTTCTGACGCTCTGCCTATGCGCAGCCCCGGCGTTCTCCGCCAATGACGAGAAGGAAGAAGACCGGGTGAGGGACGCGGGAGAAGTTATGAAAGAAATCTTGAACATCCCCGACGACATTCCGCAAGACTTGCTAGATAAGGCGGAGTGCATCGTGATTCTGCCTTCTGTGAAGAAAGGCGCGTTCGGAATAGGAGGCAGCTACGGCCGCGGCGTCATGATCTGCCGCAGCGGCCAGCACTACACCGGGCCGTGGGGACCGCCCGCCATGTATGCGCTGGAAGGCGTGAGCATCGGCTTCCAGTTGGGTGGCCAGGCGACGGATTTTGTTTTGCTGGTGATGAATCCCAGGGGAGCGCGCTCGCTGCTCTCGAGCAAAGTGAAGTTGGGAGCTGATGCGTCAGCCGCGGCCGGTCCCAAGGGCCGTACCGCCGAGGGTGCTACTGACGTGGTGATGCAAGCGGAGATTCTTTCCTACTCGCGCAACCGGGGCTTGTTTGCCGGAGTGTCGCTGGAGGGTTCGACCCTGCGCTCCGACGGCGGCGCCAATGAAAATCTCTATGGACAGAAGCTGGATGCCAAGGACATTATTGTCGATCGCAAAGTTGCAATTCCTCCTTCTGCGAAAGATCTGGTCGCGCTGCTGAATGCGAAGTCACCGAAGAATCTGTCGGATCCGAAGTCGCTGCAGTAGCGAAGGCTCGGTAGTCTTGAAAGGGCGCGGCTTCCAGCCGCGCCGCAGCATCTTGTTCCTCTGGAGAATTTCCGTTTCCGGTTTTCTATGGCCAGAAAGCGTGAAGACGAGGCTTTGGTTCGCTGCGCCTGGGCAAGCAGCGAATTAATGATTCGCTATCACGATGAAGAGTGGGGCGTGCCGGTGCACCATGACGGCACGCTCTTCGAGTTCCTCATCCTCGAAGGCGCGCAAGCTGGATTGAGCTGGGAGACGATCCTCAACAAGCGGGAAAACTATCGCGCCGCCTTCGATGGTTTCGATGCGCAGCGCGTCGCCCGCTACGACCGCCGTAAGGTGGCGCAGTTGCTGAAAAATCCCGGCATCGTACGCAACCGGCTGAAGATCGCATCGACCGTGAAAAATGCCCAGGCATTGCTGCAAGTCCAAAAAGAATTCGGCAGCTTCGATGATTACATTTGGCAATTTGTGAATGGCCGGCCGCGAGTGAATTCGTGGAAAGCGCGCGATCGACTGCCGGCGCACACTGCCGAATCCGACGCCATGAGCAAAGCCCTGAAGCAGCGCGGCTTCAGCTTCGTGGGATCGACCATCTGCTACGCCTTCATGCAAGCCGTAGGCATGGTCAACGATCACGTAGTGCAATGCTTCCGCCACAACGCGGTCGCCCCCGCAAACTAGATTTAGTGACCTCAGAAAGTAGATTTCGCGACTTCGAGTAAGCTAAGATAGAAGCCCCCGAGCCGGGATGCCGGAACTGGCAGACGCAGCGGACCCAAAAGCGGATGCTGCCTATCATCTAAGTATAAGCAAATAAACAATATAATTTCCTGACAGCAGACGCATCGGATTCTTATAGCTTAAATGCTTGAGGACACTGGCTATCCAGGACGGCACAAATTCGCGGACGCTTCCATAGGCCGTCACCGGGAGTTCCCTGCGGACCGGAAAGTGGCTCTACGGGGTTGGGCGACGCCCTAGTATTTGCCACATAGAACCCTAACCCGCATGAGATTCCGGTTTCACCAAGTCAATCAGTTCCTCGCGAACTCTCAACCTCGCTCTCGCCCTCAGAAACACAGCCGCACTTCCTGAACAAGAGCATTAGCCTATCCACGAATGGAGAAATCGCAGCGACTTTGCTTGGCAAAGAGCGTTCCAGTTCGAGGCAAGGGCCGCCTTGATTATGGACTGTCATTGGTGGCTATGGTTAGTCAGCACCGAACTGAGCGAAGGTCATCCTGAATACGATTCAACGGTTGGAGCTACCGCAAGATTTCAGCGGAACTACAACGGCAAGCAGCCGGGTGACCCCAAAAAGGCAGCTCAGGCGATCGTCCAGCTGACGCAAGAAAGGAACCCTCCGTTGCGACTCTTGCTCGGCAGCGATGCATACGCCGCCGCGGAGAAGAATGATCTTGCGCGATTAGAGGAAGCACGAATTTGGAAGAAACTCAGCGTCTCCACCGATTTTGTGGCGAAGTGAAGAAGCTGTAAATATTACGCAGGAGAATCGGAAGTAAGCGCGGATTGACGATCTATCTCATCCGGGTCGATACAATTGAAGTGTCGTCCTGAACACGGACGCCGATCAGGAAGAGAGAAATCCATGAGCAGTTCAAATCCGGAAAAGAACAAGGCGATCGTGTTGGAGGCATTCGATACCTTGTTCAACAAGCGAGACTACGTTGCCGCGGAGCGTTTCTGGTCTCCCCGGTACATTCAGCATAGCGCTCACATCGAGCCCGGACGAGACGGGCTCTTCAACCTCATCAAAGCCGCGCCGCCATCGCTCAAGTATGAACCCGGAGTGGTTCTTGCGGAAGGCGACTACGTCATCCTCCATGGTCGGTTCTCCAATATTGGCCTTCCTGTGAACTGGATCGCAGCGGGCGTCGTTCGCCTAAAGGAGGGAATTCTCGTCGAGCACTGGGACGTCATTCAGGACGAGGCCACCGAACAACAGTCCAAGAGCGGGCGACCTATGTTCGGCGACTCGTTTCCGAAGTAAGCACGCGGAAACACCACTCGATACGATCAATCATATCCCGCGAATCAGCCGCATGAAGGCATCGATCTTCTTCGTAATTCGCGCCCGGTCGGGACCGAGGTTCTGCTCCAGGCAAATTCCGCTAAAGAACGTGACGATCAAGCCAGCGAGGGAATCATTATCGTCACGAGATCCGCGCGCTGCTGCTAGATTGTCGATGAGCAACCGATGAGCTTTCATTAAGCTCGCGACCATGATCTGGCGGGCTTTGGGGGGGAGGTCTGCGAATTCGCGCATAGAATTCACCGAGAAGCAGCCCTTCTGGCCCCAACTCCCATAGCAGACCTTGAGAAAACTCTCAACGTTGGTCCAACCCTGAGGCTGTTTCGTCAGGTGTCCGCGTGCCATCAGGACTTCGAAATACCTGCGCAGGCTCTGCACGAACAGGTCTTCTTTGTCCTTGAATTCCGTGTACAAGCCAGATTTGCGTACACCTGTGGCCTGTTCAAGGTCCTGAACACTCGTCTCAGCGAGACCATGCTTCCAGAAGACTGGGATTGCTTTATCAAGGACATCCTCTCGGGTGAACAGTTTTCGTCGTCCCATGGCAACATTATCGGTCAATTCGACTGAGGCTTGCACATAAAGGACCGAATGGTCCATTATTACAAAGCGAGAGCGCGCGCGGTGCGAGGCAGAACATATGCTTCAAGGCATGTTTGGAAAAAGATTGGCGGAGCATTTTTCTCTGCTGGAGTCTTCCTCACTTGTGTTTGGTCCCAAGGGAAACTCTCAGGTTGCGTTGACACGTATGCGAATGCCGAACGGCTTTCCTGGACCCACTCCACACATTCCACCAGAAAAGGCTTTTTCGATATCCGTGCACCTGCGCCGTCCCGACAGCATTAAGGGCTGGGGAACGTGGCTTGACGGAC
>JBAWCJ010000445.1:0-10291 GCA_049590215.1 Candidatus Sulfotelmatobacter sp.
CCAGCAATTCGCTGGCGGTGTTGTAGTGCCTTTCTTGAAGAGACCGGCAGAGTTTGAGCGCCGTTTTGCGTTCTCCGGCTCCCGCCGCGCGCGCCATGGTGAGCAAAGTGTCAGTAACTTTGGCCATGGCGCTGACCACGACTACCGGCTTTTGCGGCAGCCTGTCCTTGACGATTGCGGCCACGCGTTCGATGGCGCGTGCGTCCTCCACCGAAGTGCCGCCGAATTTCATGACGATCATCGGCGTTGCATCCTTGCCGGAGTGCGAGAACGCCGATTATAAAAACACGGTTTGGGTTTCATTCTAAGAACTTGCGGCTAAGAACTTGCGAAGTAGCCCTTGGCCTTAAGCAGTTCGGCATTCAACACCGCCGCTCCAGCGGCTCCGCGAATGGTGTTATGCGAGAGCACGGTAAACTTCCAATCCAGCACGCCGCACGGCCGCAAGCGTCCCACCGCAGTGGTCATGCCTGCCCCTAGGTCAACGTCGAACCTAGGCTGCGGACGATCATTGGCCTCGAGGTACACTACGGGACGCTCCGGGGCGCTCGGCAGCTTCAATTCCTGCGGTTCGCCGCGGTACTCGTTCCACGCGGCGATAATCTCCTCCGGCTTGGCCTTGGTCTTCAGCCGCACCGATACTGATTCTGTGTGCCCGTCCTCGACCGCGACCCGGTTGCATTGCGCGCTCATGGCAAAAGCTGCGGGAATAATCTTTGTTCCGTTCATCTGGCCGAGAAGTTTAAGCGTTTCCTCTTCCATCTTCTCTTCTTCATTGCGGATGTAGGGAATCACATTGCCGAGGATATCGAGCGAAGCCACGCCCGGGTAGCCCGCCCCGCTGACGGCCTGCATAGTTACGGCCATCACGGTCTCCAGGCCAAATCGTTTTTGCAAAGGCACCAGAGCCAGCACAAGTCCGATAGCTGAGCAGTTAGGATTGGTCACGACATAACCGCCGGATTTCTTCCGCCAGGCCTGCCCGTCAATCAGCTTGATGTGCCCGGCGTTCACCTCAGGGATGACCAGTGGGACATCCGACTGCATACGCAGCGCGCTCGAATTCGAAACCACGGCACAGCCTGCCTCGGCAAACCGCGGCTCTATTTCGGCGGCGATCGAAGCATCGAGTGCGGCGAAAATAATCTTTGGGGCACCTTCCGGCGTTGCAGGGGAGACTCTCATGGCGGCCACGCTGGCTGGCAACGGCGTCTTCAGCCGCCAGCGTGTGGCGTCCGAATAAATCTTGCCTTCAGAACGGTCGGAAGCGGCCAGCCATGCGACCTCGAACCACGGATGGCGCTCCAGCATCTGGATAAACCTCTGTCCAACCACGCCCGTGGCGCCCAGGATCCCGATAGGAAGTTTATTGCTCACAGGTGTAATGGTAGCACTCCGTGTATCAGGTGCAGATTTCAGGTTCCAAAGATTGTAATAAACCGATCACTGGGAGCGCGGGACCAATGTTGGGTTGAGCTGGAAGACACCTTTATACGGAACCACCGGGTAGCCCTTCGCCTTCCAGGCCGCCAAGCCACCTTCGAGGAACTTAATCTGTGAGATTCCTAGCGATAAAGCGCGACGCAACACCATGCGGCTGGTTTTGTCGCTCGGACAAGTACAGTAAACAACCGACTCTTTGTCGTTCGGGATCAGTGTGGGGTTTGCCAGCACTTCACTTGGGGCGACCCGCTGAGCCTTAGGAATCACCTCCGGGTAGGCTAACAAGTCCAGCGGCTGGCGAACGTCAAACAGGAGCACCTCTGGATCTGAGGCCAACAATGCGTGGAGTTCGTCCGCCGTGACGCTGTGCTGCTCCAACTCACGTTGGTCCCTCCGGCGTTTCAAGCGAACGACGAGGGATATCCCAAAAGCCACAACACCCACAATACCCACAACGAAAGTCAATAACATCGCCATGTTTCTCAGGCCTCAGCGATATCAGATTCTCTTCGGCGGCGGGAAGATGCAGCGGCTAAGACCGCAAATCCTTAAATCGCAGTCACTTCCTCGCATTACAGAGAGGGCGTCTTTTCCACTCCAGTATTGCTCCCGTTCTGCCGATAAAAGATTCTGGAGGACTACCATGCCGGAGCTGCGCCAGAATTTCTTTACTAAGGAATGGGTCATCATCGCCACCGAACGCGCCAAACGCCCCGAAGAGCTGGCGACGCATCGGCCTGCGCAAACCGTGCCGTCTTTTGTGGAGGCCTGCCCATTCTGCCCAGGAAACGAGAGCAAGACCCCGCCGGAAGTCATGCGCTTCCCCGCAAAGGCCGGTCAGCCCTGGGCAGTACGAGTCATTCCCAACAAGTTCGCTGCGCTTTCAAGAGACGCCCAGCCCACCCGCAGCCAGCAAGACGTTTGGCGCCGCATCGAGGGCTTCGGCTTTCATGAGGTCGTCATCGACAGTCCGGACCACTCCTGCTGCATGGCCCTGTTGCCGGATGAACAGGTAGCCAGCATTCTGCGCGTTTACAAGGAGCGCTACACCTTGCTCAGCATGGACCGCCGCGTCAACCACGTGACCATCTTCAAGAACCACGGCCTCGATGCCGGCGCCAGTCTGCAACATCCGCACTCCCAGATCGTTGCCACTCCGGTGATCCCGAGCCAGGTCCGGCATCGACTGCATGAGGCTCTGCGCCATTACGACGACTCCGGAGAATGCATGTTCTGTCACATGGTCGAACGCGAAGTGGAGGAACAGACGCGTATCGTCATCAAGACTGAGCATTTTGTCGCCATGGAAGTGTTCGCTTCGGCCACGCCCTTTGCCACGCACATCTTTCCCCTTCGCCACATGGCCACCTTCGGAGATATTTCAGCAACGGAGATCGCCGACCTTGCCTGCATTTTGCGCAGCCTGCTGGCGAAGATCTATGTGGGACTCGAAAACCCTGATCTCAATTTCACCGTCCGCAGTGGGCCTTCCGATTACGCCAGCGCCCGGCACTTTCACTGGTATGTAAGCGTGATTCCCCGCCTCACCCGAGTCGCCGGCTTTGAACTAGGTTCGGGTATGTTCATCAACACGGTCCTGCCGGAAGCGGCCGCGGAATTCCTCCGCAACATTAGCGTGGGAAAAGCTGCAGGAGCGGGTGCCCCAACCGGCTAAATAGAGGACGAGCCGAAACTGCGGCAGACGTAAGAAGGGAAAGCACCGAAGAACCGAAGGCTGAGAACTGGGAACTGGGAACTGGGAACCGTTCTACTTCGACCGCCCAATCTGATTATCCAGCACATACTCACTGAGGGGGCCGAACTTTCTCTTCTCGGCATACAGGTGCCAGCGCCGGAAGACGATTCGCAAACTTGCCATCACCGGAATGGAAAGAAAAATACCCAGAATGCCCGCTACTTCTGCACCGGCCATCACACCAAAAATCGCCGCCAGAGGATGCAGTTCCATACTGTGCCCCATGATGCGCGGTGAGGATACGTAGTCCTGAATCAGCCGCCAGACGCCTAGAAAGATAACCAGCGCCACCCAGTGCTGGTAGCCCATCAGCAAGGCCACGCCCACGATTGCTACTGCGGCGGTCAGCGGCCCCAGCACCGGAATAAATTCCAGCATGCCGCCCACTGTCCCCAGCACCAGGGCGTAGGGCATTCGCATCATGGCAAGAACTGCCGAATACATGACGAACGTCAACGCCGCGAGTGTGAGTTGCGCCCGAATGAAATGGGCCAGCATTTGGTTTAGATCGCTAAGCACGCCTTGCAGTAGTTCTCGCTGCGGTCGCGACTGCACCAGAGCCAGCAGAACTTCGCTGAAGGCACGGCCATCTTTCAGAAAGAAAATCGACAACAACGGAACAATGACCAGCAGCCATGCCTGTTTTGCCGCTTCCGCCACGCGCAGCCCGACCTTTTGCGCCA
This sequence comes from Candidatus Sulfotelmatobacter sp., assembly GCA_049590215.1. GTDB lineage: Bacteria > Acidobacteriota > Terriglobia > Terriglobales > Acidobacteriaceae > Sulfotelmatobacter. The sequence continues at coordinate 3,883 of JBAWCJ010000445.1, forward strand.
ATTGTTCAATTTCATCACTGTGGCCGGCGATGTAGTCGTGAAGCAGTTCGACTATTCGGGAGTTCCAGCCATGCTGTTCTCCCAGTTGGTCCGCGATCTGTCCCGAACTCAGCTTTGCCAAAGCGGGTAGCGACTGGCCCAGGCGCGCGCCTTCGTGGCCGATCCGCGGTCCCATGGAAATGAAAAACAGCACCACCAAGCCGAGCAGCAAAAGGTAAATTACTACGATCGCGCGTACACGGCCATGGAGCAGTTTTTCCAGGCTCGACACCAGGGGGCTCATCAGATAGGCAAAGAAAATGGCAAACAGGAAGGCAATCAGCGTCTGCCGCGCGGCGTAGAGAAACCCCAACCCCAGCGCAAACAATAGCACCGTGATCAGAACCCGCGCCGTACGTGCATCCGTTACCGGCATGGTGCCCACTCATTTCCTAATCGAATCCCGTGCAGCGCTCCGGCTAATCCCGCACTACTTCTGTATTATCGTCTGCAATCAGCACTCGCATTAGCTTGAACTGGTCTTTGTCGTCCACCCAAAGAGCCCAGCTGAACTCCTCGCCCTTCAAGTCTAAGCGTAACAGTTCACGCTCGGTTCCTCGAATGTTGACTTTTTCTCTCCCCACCAACTCCAGGCGCACCCGCATTGACGTCCGGTCTTGCGGCACCAGGACGCCGTATTCACCAGGATCCTTGCGGCACCGCAACTCTCCGCCTTCGGTGCTGCAATTCGTCTTCAAGTAGCGCCATGCCAACACTTCGCGGTGAACAAAAAAATTGTTATCCAGAATCGCGGATGTGCTGGGCATGAGAAACGGCTGCTCGGCCGGCTTTGCACCTGCCGAGGGCGTGATCTTTTCGAGCAGAAAATCGTCGTTGGGCGTGACCACGAGTGAGCTGTTGCCATCGCTCCATTCGTACCGCAGCAACTCTGCAGAGCCAGTCATCTCCAATTCCGATTTTTGGCCGGAGGAGGAGGAGGAGGAACCGCCGACTTCCTTTAACTGGGATTTTATTGTGCTGATGCCGTTCTCCTGCTTCACGTTGAAAGTCTCAGTCACCACACGCTGGCCTTTGACGAATACCCCGAACGAGCCCGAATCGATCTCTGGGCTGGCTGGTTTGGGCTTGTCTTTCTTGTCGCGGGCGTATAAAACCGCCGCGCACGCTAGAACCACGACTGCTCCCCACCGCATCCGCGCCATCAGAGTCACTACTTTTCTCCTCGCTTCTCTCGTTTACGCCCAAGGCCCAGAGCTTGAATCACCTCGGTGGCAATTTCCTGGATGGTCTTTCCTCCGGTCTCCTGCCTGAAAGAAGCCTTCAGATAATGCCTTCGCCGCGCCTCGTAAAGCTCGCTGAAATGTTCGAGGCTGCCTCGCAATGGGCGCTCCATTCCTTCGTGCTCGGCCTGCTGCCAGCAACGCCGCCACAACTCGTCCACTCCTGCGTCCAGGAATACGGTGGAAACGGCTCCAGCTTCGACCAGCCTGGCATTCTCCTTCTGCACGAAAGCCCCACCGCCGAGGGCCACGATTCTCTCAGGAGCAGCTTGCAATTCTCGCATCAGTTCCTTTAAAGCTGCATGCTCAGCGCGGCGAAAATCCACTTCGCCGGAATCGCGGAAGATTTGAGGCACCATGCGCGCCTCCCGCTGTTCAATCCGGTCATCGAGATCCTCAAACGTCCACCCCAATTGCTCAGCCAAGGCCCGGCCCACACTGCTCTTGCCGGCGCCCATGAAGCCGACAAGGATCACGCCCCGCGCCCCGGACTGGCGGCGTGGCTGCTTGACCTTACGGCCAAGCACAACAAAGGCCGCCGTTTTCTTCGGGCCTTGGGCAGAGCGTTTCCGCCGAACCGGTTTTCGCTTCGTTTTCTTTATTGTTTTTCGGAGCGTTTTCTGAGGTGAATTTTACCACTGAAGGTGCGCAATACTACGGTCGAGGACACGGCGACTCGACCCATGGTACCTGCGAAGGCACGTCCCTTGCTGATGGGAAACCAGGTGTGATTCTTCGGCTGAAGAGGAATATCGTCGTGTACTTCTCCGCGCACCGAACGGGCGCTCACGTCGGCGGAGGTCCATTCCGGGATGGTGGCTTCGATATCGCCGCTGTGGCTGGTGAGCCGGTATTCGCCACTGTTGCCGAAGTCGCCAAAGTAGTTGATCCTGCCGCTGGTCGAAACCACCTGCACCAGAGGGCCGGTCACGCTTCTCAACGTAACGTCTCCGCTCAGGGAATCGACCTCGACATGCCCATTTTGAATGTTATCCAGATTCACGGCCCCATTCATAGTCTTGACATGGACGTGGGCGTCGGAGACGTCGCGAACATCCACAGCGGCTCCCGCGCCTTCCAAATTCACGTCGCCGTGCAGTTTCTCGGCACGCAGGGAACCGGTGCTGGAATGGAGAGTGACGCTGGCATCGGCTGGAACCAGAACTTCGTAATCCACGCGTCCCGAATCGGCGTCAGCACCGGCCAGCAGGTGCGATTGAATATCCACGCGGTTTCCGGTCTGACTATTGTCGACCTCAACCTTGTCGGAATGCAAAATCGCGTTGACCACGACGGTATTGTTCAACGAAGGCTTAACCGAAATTGAGCCGTAGGGATTCATCACCGACACGCCGGCTTTCGGCCCCACCGAGAAGTGATATTCCTTCTTGCTCTCGGCCACCAGCGTGCCTGCCACGACGATGCCAATTGCAACCAGTTTTGCCGTGCGTTTGTTTACCATGTGCAACTCCCCCAAGCCCACTGATCCGCCATCGCCGTCATCCTACTCGCAATTTCCAAAACTATTCCGCAGAGTGATCCATGGCCAGCTCAAAAAGCATGGCTTTCTGCTGGTACGCATCCATTAAGGAGCGGCGGGCATCCTCGTCATTCGGAGTCTCATTCACAACGCCCTGGGCATCGCGAATGGAGTCGTTCACCTGCCGGAGATTCTCTTCGTATTGCGTCTTTACTTCCGGAGCGGTGTCCGCGATTTCCTGCCTCAGGTCGTCGTCATTCAGATCCAAGGGATTGACGGCCGGGACGGCCACCGAGGCTTGTTGAGCCAACTGATGCGGCTGCGACTCATGCTGCAGAGAGATTCCCAGAGCCAGCAGTAACATCGCCGCCGCCGGAACCAGCCATCCTGCCGCGCCCCAGCGAGTGCCGAAGGAAGGCATCAGCCGACGGGACGCTCGCAGTGGACGGATCAGGCCCTCTTGCCGCAGTGCGGCTTCAATGGAATTCCAAACTCGAGGACTGGGTTCGTTCGCCTCTTGCAGTCGGCTCGCCGCGGCGGCAATCTGATTCAGGTCTCTTACCAGCGCTGAGCACGCCGGACATCCCCTAACGTGGGCTAGCTGTTCCGCACTGCTGCCATCTTCCAACTCCGCCAAGCTTTGCTGCAGCTCAACGCAATTCATAACCTTCTCCCCAAGTCAGCTGCGGCTCGAAGTGCCACCGCAACGCTTGCGCCCCCTGCTCAGGTTAATGTCGATCAGTATTCGTCGATCAGTGGTCCAACGCCTGCCTAACCTACTCGAGATTTTGCGGCCTTTTCGGCTCTATTCATCTTGAGCAGGTCGCGCAACTTCATGCGCGCCTTGTGTAACTGCGACTTGCTGTTCCCAATCGAGCATCCCGCGATCCTAGCGATTTCATTATGCTCGTAACCTTCTATGTCGTGCAGCACGAAAATCGTACGGTAACCGGGAGGCAGATTCTCCACTGCCCTCAGCAGTTGCATGCGGTCGATGGACCCGGCCAGCGCGACATCGTCTGCCCCGAAATCCCGCTTAGGAGAATCCTCTTCAGTCCCCTGCGTGGTCTCTTCCAGCGAAACCACGGGAAGACTCTTCTTCCTTAGATGCATCAGCACGACGTTTACCGAAAGCCGATGCAACCAGGTCGAAAACGCCGACTCGCCGCGAAACGTAGCGATCTTCCGAAAAAGCTGCAGGAACGCCTCCTGAGCCAGATCCTCGGCCTCCGCCGTGTTTGCCGTCATGCGCAGACAAAGCGAATATACCCGCCGCTTGTGCTTGTCATAGAGCGATTGGAACGCTTCTGCGTCCCCCCGCTTGGCCCGTTCGATCAACTGGGCCTCGCTAGGTTCGGTCTCCGGTTGCTGTCGTGGCTCGGTCAAGTCGCCTGTTCCGGGCCGCAATCACTGGGATGCGGCATAAGTAGTTTGTGTTGTATCGTTTGCGCGGGTTTCGCCGTAACCGAGGTACCCTCAGCACTTCCAGAATATCAGAGTATTTCTACCAATCTTCGGATACTTACATTAGCCTAATCTGCGTCCTAAGCCACGCCGGAAAACCTTTGCATTTGAAGGCTTGGATGCATGGGCTCGCTCCAGACTTTAAACACGCGTTGGAGCGAAGAGTCGCAACCTCCGCAAATTGGTAGCTTGTCATGCTAGCGCCGAGCCCAGGAACGGCTTTGACCCCTCCAAGTTTTGGACTAGCGAATCGTTCAGCTCAGTAGTTCACAATCGCCGCAAACGATTTCGGATCAAGCGAAGCCCCGCCCACCAGCGCTCCGTCGATTTCCTCTTGTGCCATCAAAATCGCGGCGTTATCCGGCTTCACCGATCCTCCGTAGAGAATACGCATCTGCGATGCGAACTCGTCCCCGAAGGCCTCCGCAGCCTCCCGCCGGATCACAGCATGCGCTTCTGCGGCCAGTTCTGGCGTCGCCGTCTTGCCGGTGCCGATCGCCCACACCGGTTCATAAGCTACGACCAACTTGGCGGCTTTCTTGGCCGAAATGGCATGGAAGGCTCTTACACACTGCCGTCGCAACACATCATCGGTAAGACCAGCTTCGCGTTCCTCTAGTACTTCGCCTACGCAACAGATCGGCGTAAGACCGGATTCTAAGGCGGCCTTCAGCCGAAGGTTCACCGTGTCATCGGTCTCGCCAAAATACTGCCGCCGCTCCGAGTGTCCTACGATCACATGGGTCACACCCAGGCTCACCAACATCGGCGCCGAAATTTCCCCAGTGTAAGCGCCTTCGGCTTTCCAATGAACGTTTTGCACTCCGATCGCCACATTCGAGCCCCGCGCCGACGCGATTGCGGCGTCCACATCCGTATAGGGCGGACAGACCACAATCTCATCGCGAGTGTGACCTGCGACCAGGGGGAGAAATTCGCGGAAGTATACGCGAGTTTCGTCCGGGGTCTTGTTCATCTTCCAGTTGGCGGCCATCAGCTTGGTTCTCATGAGGAGACCTTCTTGATTCGGAATGGAGAAACGAATGCCGGATGGTTAGACTTTTCACAAGCTTGGTGAAGATGGATCACTTCTTGTCTGTGAGCGCTTCGACCCCAGGCAGCTTCTTGCCTTCCAGAAATTCCAGCGAAGCCCCGCCACCGGTGGAAATATGCGTCATCTTATCCGCCACCTCGGCGCCATGCACCGCCGAGACGGTGTCGCCGCCGCCCACAATGGAGATCGCGCCTACGTTCTCCGCTACTGCATGCGCAATCTTGAAAGTACCCCGCGAAAATCCAGGAACCTCAAACACGCCCATGGGCCCGTTCCACACAATGGTGCGCGCCCGCGAAATCTCTTCCGAGAACAGGTCAATCGTCTTCGGCCCAATGTCGAGCGCCATGCGATCGGCCGGAATGGGCTGGCCTTCACCGATTTGCTGCACTACGGCGTTAGTTTCCGGCTTAATCGCAACCACATGATCGATCGGCAGCAGGATCTTCACATTCCGCTTCTTCGCTTCTTCCATCAACTGCCGGGCCAGGTCAACCTTGTCAGCTTCCAGCAGCGACTTACCGATTTCCTGTCCTTTCGCCTTGAGAAAGGTATAGGCCATTCCGCCGCCGATGATGAGCGAATCGACCTTATCCATCAGGTTCCGAATCACGCCGATCTTGTCGCTCACCTTGGCGCCGCCCAGGATTGCCACAAACGGAGGCTCCGGATGCTCCAGCGCCTTGCCCATGTACTTCAACTCTTTCTCCATGAGCAGGCCGGCTGCGGATTTTGACACGAACTTTGTAATGCCCACGGTAGAGGCATGCGCCCGATGTGCCGTGCCGAAGGCGTCGTTGACATAGAAATCCGCGAGAGTTCCCAATTGCTTGGCGAACTTCTCGTCGTTGGCTTCCTCTTCGGCATGAAAACGGAGGTTCTCCAGCAGCAGGGTTTGCCCTTTTTCCAGTTGCGCGGCCACTTCCTCGGCTTCCGATCCGACGCACTCGGGGCAGAAGCCCACGTTTTCGCCACGCGCCAGTTCTTTGTCGAGAACCATGCGTAGCCGCTCGGCGACCGGCTTCAGGCTCATTTTCAGATTGACCTTGCCTTTGGGGCGCCCCAGATGCGAGGCCAGAATCAATCTCGCCCCATGGCGTAGAGCGTACTCGATGGAGGGCAGGGTTTCGC
>JBAWCJ010000446.1:0-4174 GCA_049590215.1 Candidatus Sulfotelmatobacter sp.
GACCCACGCCCGGCTGCAGTTCGACGAACGTGCTGACGTCGCGGCCGAGGCTGGGCAAGTTATCGATGGTGACGCTATTGATTGTGTTGCCAACCGTGGCGTTCATGGTCTGCAACTCGTTGCCGACGGAAGAGACCTCCACGACCACATTCGCGCCGCCCACTTGCAACGCCAAATTCACCGTGAGATTGACTCCGACCTGCACGATCTGGTTCTCCGTCTTCGTGGTGGCAAATCCAGCCTTCGCCACAGTGAGACTGTACGTGCCCGGGGTAACGTCGGCGAAGAAGTAGCGCCCGGTCGCGTTGGAGTTCGCGGTGCGCGAGATATTGGTCGCGATATCAGTCAGCGTAATAGCGGCGCCCGCCACCACCGCATTCGACTGGTCAGTCACTGAGCCGGAAACCGTGCCGGATGACGCCGATTGAGACCACAGGGGCAGAGCACAGCCCACACAAACCACCAACAAGAGAACCAGGACCAACTTTACGCTGCGCGTGTACATTTACTTCCTCCTACCAGAGAGATTGAACGTTCACGACTGACCGAGAGACAAACGACGGGAGACCACAGAAACCAGCACGCTCTTTGCGAGAACTTGGAAAATTGCTGTCAACCAACACGCCCCGATCATCCACATCTTTCGAGCTGCAAAAAGACCCAACCTGAAGAGAGACTCAGAAAGCTACAGAAGAGAGTCGCGCACACCACGGTGCAACTGTCATTCCAAACATTGGCATGTTCGAAACTGTTATGTTTGTTTGACTTACAATGGTTCTTGCAGGAGAAAGCTCCGCTTTGTTGAATAATAATATGATTTTCTGTATGGCACACGGGCGGGGAGTCGCAGGGAAAGTCTTACCTAGCTGCGGGATCTAACCGTTATTTCGAGAGTCTGGCCAATGCTTCACGGAACAAGGTATCGAATGATCCCGCATCATTGCCTTTGCCGGGACTGCTCTTGACCGCACCCGCTAGTGCCTTCTCGGCTGCGGCCCGCTGGTAACCCAAGTTGACCAGCGCAGACAAAACGTCTTCTTCCGTCTCATTCAGCTCGGGCACAGTCGGCGGCGAAGTTCCCGCCGTCGGCAATTTGTCCCGAAGTTCCAACACCATGCGCTCGGCGGTCTTCTTGCCGATCCCAGGGATCCTGGTCAGGCGAGCTACATCATTGCCACGGATCGCGGCGGCCATTTCGTCAGCCGCCATCCCGCTCAGGATGGTGATGGCGAGCTTCGCCCCGATGCCGCTCACCGTCATCAGCTTCTCGAACAACTGCTTTTCGGCGGGACGAAGAAATCCATACAGCGCAATCACCTCTTCGCGCACATGAGTGTGGATGTGCAGGGCGACTTCGGAGCCGCTGGCCGGCAATTCAGAAAAGGTCGCCACACTGATGTTCACCTCATAGCCGACGCCGCCGGTGTCGACCACGATTTGATTAGGATGCTTGGCCAGCAGTTTTCCGCGCAGATGGGCAATCATGTCAGTAGCTAGTACCGAGTAGCTAGTACCCCAGAAGAATAGTCGCACGCCACTCCCGACCTCAATGCTCGATACAGGGTACTAGGTACTGGGTACTGAAGAGCAGCGAAAACGGCAGGGCCGACCCCCTGCCGTTTTCGTGGATGCAAGACTCTCGGTTCGCGACTTCTGTTTTCGCTACTTCTTGTTCACGGTTTTCTTCAACTCGGCCCCGGGGGTAAACTTCGCGACCTTGCGGGCAGCGATCTTGATAGTGGCGCCGGTTTGCGGATTGCGCCCATTCCGCGCCTTTCTCTGCGATACCGAGAAAGTGCCGAAGCCTATCAAAGCCACTCGATCTCCTTTTCGCAATGCTCCAGTGATGCTGCTCACTGCGGTATCAATCGCCGTTGCAGCCTGCGCCTTGCTGATTTCGCAAGCGCCCGCGATCTTGTCAACCAGATCGGCTTTATTCATAGTTTCTCCTCGCAGGTCTCTTTATTTTGCATACCCAGCCGACACCGGGAGGACAAAAACTCGCGGCTGAGTTGGGAAACCTGACGGCTGGTATTCTCCTCTCTCCACGGAGAATGTCAACTGTGAAAATCCGCGCCCGAAGCCTGTTTCGCACCCCCATGTTCCGGATTGGGGCTAAGGTGGCGGGTTCCGGGCTGGAGCCAGCAGTGGAAAACTGGCATTTCGGCACACGGCGCCCAAGATACAAGCCGGGGCGGATTTTCCTCTGCCCTCCACAGCCCCGGCCGCAGCTTCACAGGTTGTACACAGGCGCCTGCAGTTTCGCACTTGCGGGAAGCTCGCACCCGGGTGCACAGTCAACTGATACAGTTTAAGGGAACCGGAATCGGGAAGATGGATTTGAGAAGCGTCGAAGAATCAGGATTGAAGCGAGCCAAGACCCAGGCCGAAGTTTGTCCACTGTGCCAGGGAACGGGCTGGAAGACGCTCTCCGCCGGCTCCGGTGCACCGAAAGAAAGTAATGGCAATAACGATCGGCGAGTCACGCGCTGCGATTGCCAGCTGCGGGCGCGAGCACAGACGCTACTCGTGGCAGCCCGAATTCCCAAGAGATACGAGCACTGCGAACTCAGAACTTTTGAATTCGATGGCCTACATCGTACGCTAGCCCCGGCCCGCATGGCCGCCTGCAAGTTCGTCGAAGAATACCCGGTCGACAAGACCGGCCTACTACTTATCGGCACGATCGGAGTCGGCAAGACCCATTTGGCCGTGGGAATCATAAAGGAATTGATTCTCAGCAAGGGCATCTCGTGCCTCTTCTACGATTACCGGGAATTGTTGAAACAGATACAAAATTCATACAACGATACAGTCAAAACGACAGAGTTGGACTTGCTCAGACCCGTATTCGAAACCGAGGTTTTGGTGCTGGATGAACTCGGAGCGGTGAGGCCCACAGATTGGGTTTGGGACACAGTGAGCCTTATCCTGAACACGCGCTATAACGACAGTCGCACGACCATTATCACAACGAACTATCCCAATTTCGCGGAACGCGACCGGCTCGGCAATGCGAGCAGCCGGAGCCCTGAGGCCGCCAAGTATGCGGCTGAGAGAGAAACTCTCGGCGACAGGATCGGTGATCGCATGCGTTCCCGATTGCATGAAATGTGCCGCATTGTCACGATGGAAGGCACCGACTTTCGTCAACAAGTCAAGAGCGCCAGCTTCCGCTAAGCTCGTCGCGGATCTGCTGCGACACGAATATCAGTGAGTAAGGAGCAACCCGTGCGCTGGTACCACTATTTTGCGTACTTCTTCGGGGGCATATTCCTCGCGAACGCTTTGCCCCATCTCGGCAATGGGATCTCCGGGCATGCGTTCCAAAGCCCGTTCGCATCGCCGCCCGGCGTGGGCCTGTCGTCCTCGATGGTCAATGTCGCGTGGGGCCTGTTCAATCTCGCCATCGCTTATCTGCTCGTCTGTCGTGTCGGCAGTTTTGATCTGCGCAAGACGGCGCACGTTCTCGTTCTCGGCGCAGGCGTCTTGATCATGTCGCTGAACTGTGCCCACTATTTCGGACGTTTTCACGGGGGAATGTGAGACCTCCGCCATGGATCGGCACGGATTTCGCGGATCAAGAGCGGTAGATTCCCACTAGAATGATCTCGTGTTCACGGATCGCCTGGAATTCGCCCCCGAACGCGACGCCGAGCTGTTCGCCGCGGCCCCTGCGGCCCCAGCCGTATTCCTGCTGAGCGGCAAAGACTCTCAAGCCGAGCCTTACGTCAGCAAAACGGCAAATCTTCGCCGCCGTCTGCAACGCCTTCTGGGCCCGGCCGAAGAGCGCACCAGAAAATTAAATCTGCGCGATCGCGTTCGCTCCATCGAATACTCCCCTACCGGCTCCGACTTCGAATCCGGCTTCCTTCTATATGGAGTCCTCCGCGAAACCTTCCCCAACACCTACGCCAACCGCATGCGCTTCCGCTTTGCGCCGCTGGTCAAGCTACATCTCGAAAACGAATATCCTCGCGCCTCAATCACCACGCGTTTAGGGCGCCTTGGGAGCCGTAATCTTTTCTACGGACCATTCCGGTCCCGCCCCGCCGCGGAGAAGTTCATGAACGACTCGCTCGACTTCTTCAAGATGCGCCGCTGCGTCGATGACTTGAATCCCGATCCCAAGTTTCCTGGATGCATCTATTCCGAAATGAAGATGTGCCTTGCC
>JBAWCJ010000447.1:0-2910 GCA_049590215.1 Candidatus Sulfotelmatobacter sp.
TCCAATAGTTCAGGAGGGTCAGCGGCAGCGCCAGCCAGGTCAACCCAACCGCGACTTGAAATAATTTTCGTTCCATAGCGTCCTCTCCACGAACTGCCCAAACTTGAACGCGAACCGCGCTTTACTAGTCATTCCCCAGACATCTCACTCCACAGCCGTACGTAGGCAATTCCCTTTTCGTAACGTGTGACCACGACTTCAGTCCCTTTTGCGATAGCGCTGCCGTTGTCGCTGCGAGCGCCGCACACACGCCGTGTGCCCATCTGCGTGTAAACGATCTCTCCGGTTCCCCCTTCGCGGATCGGGCTGCAGATTCTACCCAGCACTCCCACCATTTCGTAATCCGCAGGGTCCATGTTCTCGTCCTCCGAGATCAACACCTTGCTCAGAAACAGGAACACAATGCCTCCACCAACCAGCCCGCTACCGGCTGAAGCCAGCAATCCGAAGCCAACCCACAGCCCGGAGTAGCGAGTGAGCAGGTAGCCCGTCCCGCCAAACCAGGCCAGGAAGGCGGTCAGCGTGACGAAGTTGAGTGGCGAAACCCCTCCGCCTCGTTGCGCATGCGCATTGCCCGCAGCAGCGGATGAATCAGTCGCAACCGGCGCGTGACCAGCGCTAACCGGACCATGCGCCGCGGGACTGCTGGCCGCAGGCAGATGTGCGCCGCCGACGTACCCATGCCCGACGTGCCCATGAAAATGCGGCAGATGCAGGCGGCCGGTGCGCGAGCCTCCGAAGACGAAAGAAAAAAAGCTCAGGCAGAAGCCGACTGCGAAACAGATCAGGTAAAAATTCGCCCAGGTCATGGAGTCGTTCATCGGATTTTCCTCCCTTCTGCCTTCGCGGCGCGACCGTGATTCTCTTGATCCCGACTTGCGCGATGATGATTTCTTCTCGCCACTAACTCCGGCCGCAGCGCTTCCAGCAGACGTTCGGCCAATCCGGGCGTGTCGAGAATCGCGCCTAACAGCAGCAAACTGCGCCTCGTGTCTTTCTCGCGCGCGGCCTTGATCAGCACGTCGCTCACTTCCGGATCGGTGACAAAGCGCTCCGATCCCTGCAGCAACCAGACGTCAAGCTGGCCTTCGGTCGTGCGCAGATCTGAGGTCAGCTCCGTGTGATAACCCTCAGGGTCATCCACTAAGAAGCCAGGATGAACCTTGAAGAACCTGGCCAGCAGCGCCCGCGACGACTGCGTCATGTGCGGCCGAGCGCCGTTTTCGATCTGCGACAAGTACGACTGGCTGATGCTCTTGCGCAGCTCCTGGTGAACGGCTTTTACCATCTCCTGTTGCGTCATGGGACGTCCGAGGCCGCGCAGCGAGCCTTCCACCTCGCGCAGGTAACGTATTTTCTCTCCCAGTTTCATATTCCAGATCGCTATATGTATATTGCAATATGCAATGCCTGTCAAGAAACGGATTTGGCGTGTTTTGAGGAGCTTGCGGCCGCCCCGCGAACGGCCTTCGGCGAATCTGCGGGCTATGCTAGTGTACTGGCGTGAACCGCATACCTTCCCTCGACGGTCTGCGCGCCGTTTCCATCGCCACGGTGCTGGCTGCGCATTTTGCCACCGCCGGCTTCGCTCCCCAGTTTCTAAGGCCATACGCCAATACCGGCGTGCGAATGTTCTTCGTCATCTCCGGCTACCTGATCACCGGCATCCTTTTGAAAGAGCGCAATCGGACCTCTACCGTCTGCTTGCGGCGATTCTATCTCCGCAGGGCTTACCGGATTTTCCCGGCTGCACTGTTCTTCATGCTGATCATCTTCGTCGTGTACTGGCGGACGTTGCATTGGTACGAAATAACAATAGCTTTGCTGTATATCGTGAATTATTTTCCCCGGCCCTGGATGATTGGGCATTTGTGGTCGCTCGGCGTGGAGGAGCAGTTCTATTTCCTGTGGCCGAGTGTGCTTAAGAAGTGGCATCAGCATCTTGTGCCCATTCTTATTGGTGTAGTGGCGTTCAGTCCCATCTACACCGCGGCTTTGTATTATTTTAAATGGATCCAACGGCTGGGCACTGGGACGCTGCCGGGCGTTGCCGACAACCTGGCCGTGGGGTGTCTGGCAGCTGTGTTTATGGCACGATGGCCGAGGATTTCGCGACCGGTTTTCGCCGCGCTCGTCGCCACCGTGATTCTGATTCCGCTGTATACGGCCGACACTCCTGGGCGAACGCTCTTCCTCTTGTTCGTTCTGAATCCGCTGCACTCCGCAGCTGTCGGCGGAATCCTGATTCATGTGGTACAGAACCCGTATCGAATTCTGAACATTGCGCCCGTGGTGTGGTTAGGGCAAATCAGCTACAGCCTCTATCTGTGGCAGCAGCCCTTCACCAACCCCGATTCTCCCATGCGCTTTGGATTGCTTTGGGCGCTGGCGCTGGCGTGCGTGTCGTACTACCTGGTGGAGCGGCCACTTCTGCGCTATCGCGATCGCCATGTCAGCGCGCCAGCCGATGTGCGCGTTGAAGCAGCGGCCGCCTGATGCGGATCGATTCGGATCTTGTCTTCCGCTTAGGAAGGCAGCGTCGTTTCGATCCCCATTGCTTTTGTTGTTCCTCCGCAGCGTGGCATTTAGTTCCAATCATCAGAGTCCGGCTTCGATGCGGGAGCGGGGGTCGAGATAGTCGCGCAGGGCGTCGCCGATAAAGTTGAACGACAATACCGCGAGCATAACGGCGAGTGCGGGAAACAGCACGAGGTGTGGCGCGTCGAATAAATGCGCGCGGCCATCGTTGAGCATCGTTCCCCAACTTGCCGTCGGTGGAGGCACGCCGAGTCCGAGGAAGCTCATGGTAGCTTCGGCGAGGATGGCACCGGCCATGCCAATCGCAGCCTGCACGATGACCGGCTGAATGATGTTCGGGAGAATGTGGCGAACGACGATGCGCAGGTCGCT
>JBAWCJ010000448.1:0-6789 GCA_049590215.1 Candidatus Sulfotelmatobacter sp.
TCTCGATGGTGTTTTACAACCTTGCGTGGAATCCAAATGTGCCTGTCTCAGTGCTGATCAAAATGCTGGATAACGACGATGCCGGGGCGCGACGAGCGGCGGCGGCGAATCCGCGAACGCCGAAGGCGGCAAGAATTGAGTATCTTCGAAGGGCAGCTGTTTCCCGGAAGATTGTGGAGCGTCAAGAGGCGGCGGGGAGTCCGGACTGTCCACAGGATGTACTCAAGCAACTCGCATTGGACCCCCTCACCTCCAGGTTTGCCGCGTCCAATCCGAATCTACCGCTTGATCTGCTGCAAACTCTAGCTGAGTCCAGCGACCTGGCGACGCGGAACCGGGCGCTGGCAAATCTAGCCAGGCGCGAAAAAAAACAGATGTGAGAATGAGGAGTTAACCCTGTCGGCGAACCGTTTGAAAGCCGCTGCCCGGCGCTTGTTATGATGATGTTCGAGTGCTGAAACTTATCTTCTAGATATTTTTCTTTGATGGCGAAACTCCAGAGAAAACAGGAATTAAATCCGCCGCGGGATTTTATGCGCGCCAGCGGCGCTACCGGAGACCTACGGCTGCATGAGTTTCGGAGCCGCGTCTTCCGGAACACGCGTTTCCTGCGAGTGTGGCTGCCGCCGGGTTATGAAGATGCGGAGAATTCAGGCCGGCATTATCCGGTGCTTTATCTGAACGACGGGCAGAATTTGTTTGAATCGGCGACCTCCTTCACGGGAGTTGAGTGGCAGGTGGACGAGACGGCGGATCGTCTGATCCGCGAAGGCGCGGTCGCGCCGATGATCATTGTGGGCATCGATAACGCGGGCAAGGATCGAATTCGCGAATACATGCCGCATCGGACGATGAATCCCATGATGCTGCGGGTGCAGGGGCGCTATTATCCGGATTTTCTGATGAAGGAAGTGATGCCGTTTGTGGAGCGCGGCTACCGCGTGGCTGCTGGGCCCGAGAATACTGGCCTGGGCGGCTCTTCTTTAGGTGGGCTGATCGCGCTTTATACCGCGATGGTGCGGCCGGGGTTGATTGGGCGGTTGCTGGTGGAGAGTCCGTCACTGTGGGCGTCGCACCGGCAGGCGATCAAGGAGAGTCGGTCGGTGAGAATCTGGCCGGAGCGAATCTATCTGGGGGTGGGAACTGCGGAAGCTGGAAGCGCGGAGCGGAGCCGGACGGTGGTCGACGATGTGCGGGAACTGGCGGCCATCTTGCGGCGCGCGGTCCTGAGCGAGAAGCGGTTGCGGCTGGTGATTAAAGATGGAGCAGGGCACAACGAGGCGGCGTGGGCGGAGCGATTTCCGGAAGCGTTGCAGTTTTTGTACGGACCGTAAGAGCGGCCACCGGGGCTGAAGCCCGATTTGATTCTGGATCCTTACGCGGCGCTGAAGAGCCGCTCTTCCACGTTACTGCTATCGTCCATCGTTACTATCTCTCCTCGGTATTATCTCTCCGCGATGTTACCTCCGGATTGCCTTGATCCTTCACCGAGTTGAAACACCACATACAGGATAGCCAGCATTGCGGGGACGGTGAGCTGCAGGTGTGTCCAGCGGGCGAGCGGGCCGAGCAGCGGGAGGGCATAGGCGAGATAAAGAAGAACCTTGAGTTGAGACGTCGTCGAATCGTCGGGTTGATTTGCGATCCAGTTGGAGAGCAGCAGGAACGCCGGCGCGAGAATTACGAGATCGTAGACCGTGAGATGCGGAGCCACAAGCACGGTGGCCAGCAACATAACGGAGTAACGCAGAGGCAGAGACAGGCTGCTTTGCCAGCAGCGGGCGGCGAGCGCGAGCACGAGGAGCGCGGTGACGATGTAGAACGCAAGTGCAAGACGCGGCCATGGGAGCAGCATCGTCCAGAAAGTGCGCAGGCAGTGAGTTTGGTAAGGCTTGGGTTCGAGCAGCGGGAGCAGGCTTGGCAAACGCGAGAGAGTTTGTATCCACGTGCGGAGGGAATCGGGGCCGTAGTAAATCCACGCTGCAGCTAGTTGAACGGAGGCTGAGAGCAATGCACCGGCGATTACCCTCCAGCGGCGTACGTCAACGAAAATGACAGCGGCGGCAACGCCGAGTTGCGGCTTGAAGATGAGGCATCCGAGAGCCAGGCCGGCGAGGAATTCACGCTGCGCGCGCAGAGCGAAGTAGGCCAAGGTGAAGCAGGCGAGAGCAAGGGCGGAGGTTTGTCCCCAGGCGATCAGCTCCCAGAAGGCCGGGAAGGCGAGCGCGAGAATCAGAACTGTGAATCTGTATTGGCGCAGGTTGGGGCAGGCGCGCCAGAGCGCGTAACCGCAGAGACCATAAATCAGCGAACTCAGCGTGAGCCAGCAGATCAACGCCCAGACATAGGAGAGACGAGCGAAGGGTGCGAAGAGTAGTGAAACCTGCGGCGGATAAAGCGGCAGATAGTGGATGCCTGCGGCGGCCGGAACGCGTTGCGCTGCGAGTTCGGACTGCGTCTTCATGTCGTACAGATCGTTACCGCGGCGGGTCAGGGCAAGCGAGCCGAGTGTGTAGAAATGCAGGAAGTCTGTGCCTTTGAGATTGCCGGCACGATCGAGCAGTCCCGGCGTGGCGATGTTCCAGACGTAGACCGACCAGAGGCTGAGCGCGAGAAGTAGACCGTGAGCGCGCAGGCGGTTTGGGGTCAGCCAGGCGGCGGCTTTTGCTAGGGTCATGCGACCGTCATCATACCGAATTCACAAACTCACGGAAGGCGAGCTTCCATTGGTCCTTCTTGCTATTAACAAGAGCGGCAGGATGAAAGGCACAAAGGGGACCAGCAGTGCCGGCAGCAGCGGGAGCTGGTTGGGCGAGCGTGTGCTTGGCGGAAACAACAGCAACGTTAGGGAAATGATGCAGGGCCAACTCAACAGGAGAATGAAAACCAGACGGGAGAACCTGGGCAGAGCCTTCCAGCCGTGCAACAGCAGAAGCGTGGGCAGAATCAGCAGCACCTGATTGAATGGAGTAAACAGCGGGAAGGCG
Source organism: Candidatus Sulfotelmatobacter sp. (assembly GCA_049590215.1). Classification (GTDB taxonomy): domain Bacteria; phylum Acidobacteriota; class Terriglobia; order Terriglobales; family Acidobacteriaceae; genus Sulfotelmatobacter. The sequence goes on from JBAWCJ010000448.1 coordinate 2,988, forward strand.
AGGAGTGCGCACATGAAAAAAGCTGCAAGAATGGAGGCGAACTGCCACGAGTCACCAGCTGCTTTTCGATTTTGCCAGGCAAATGCCAGGAGGCCAAGCACGAGGATGCCTCCCAGGATTTCTCCCAACGTGTCACCGAGAGCTACTCGGAGCGCGGACGTGGGCATGGCGTATTTTCGATAGGCGGAGAGGCCGGCGAGAAAATATCGGGGCCATCCGGGGAGAAGCAGTTCGCCAGCGGCGATGAGCGCAACCATATTCGCTATAAAGCTGGCCGCAAGGCGCCACCTTCGGGGCCAATCCCCCACGGCCCAAATCGCGAACCAGCACAGAGGTAGAAGCGCCATCTGCGGTTTTATGGTGGAGAGCGCGAGCAGCACGCCAGCCGTGCCTGCGTGGTTCCTGCTGATACACCATGCACCCGCGGTCAGCAAGCAGCCTTCAACGATCGCCAATTGCTGAAGGCGCAGACCCTGCACGATCTGCGGGCTGCTGAGAGTGAACAGCACTATCGCTGCGATCGCTTCCCAGGGCAGGCGCCAATGCAGAATGCTGACGCAGAAGAAAATGTTTAGGGCAATCAACGAACCCAAAACGAATGGAGCCCAGCGTTGCACCTCCGCGAAGTCCGCATATGCAAGGGGAGCGGTGAGAAAAACTTCGTAGACAGGATAGGCAAAGCGCTGTTCATCCACTATCGCCACGCCTGACTTGTCGTACGTCTGGTTGATCGCGTGACCGTAGAAAACTATTTGTATTTCATGGCTTACCTCCGGGTTGTAGGGATTGCGGTGGTGGAGCAGGAGTTCGCGCGTGCCCACCCAGGGCGAGTACAAGTCGCTGATTTGGGCGACCACGTAACCGTTTTTCAGGTGAAGGTAACTAGTCCACGGCACCAGGATCCGGTGCACGTAAAGCAATGAGATTCCGGCCACGAGGAAACCCAGCAGAAGCCAGAGTCGAACGTTTCTGCGTTGAGCGTTTCTAGGCGGAGCATTCTCCAGTCGAACACTCTTGCCGCTGCTGATCTCCATGTCCGGAGCATTCTATCTGCGCGCAGGCTCTCGATCAGCTAGTTTCTGGAAGAGACCGTCGACGATCTGAATCATCTCGTCGTCCACGACGCGGTTACGGGAAATGGCTTCGATCAGGGGGATGGAGACGATTTTGTTGGCGCGCAGGGCGGCCATGCATCCGAACTCGCCGCGGTGCACCATGTCGATCGCGCCCAAGCCGTAACGCGTGGCCAAAACGCGGTCGAACGCGCTGGGAGAGCCGCCGCGCTGGATGTGTCCCAGCACCACGGCGCGGGTTTCGTAGCCGGTGCGTTTTTCGATTTCGCGGGCGAGGATGTTGGCGACGCCGCCGAGTTTGACGTGGCCAAATTCGTCTTTGCCCATGTCCGAGAGAACGGGGGCTCCCTGGCCGGGTTCGGAGGAGAACTTCGCACCCTCAGCCACCACTACGATCGAAAAGTAGCGGCCGCGCTCGTGGCGCTGACGGATAGAATCCGCAACTTTATCGATATCGAAGGGGCGCTCGGGAATAAGGATGACGTCGGCGCCGCCGGCGATGCCGCTGTAGAGAGCGATCCAACCTGCGTCGCGGCCCATGACCTCGACGATCATGACGCGGTTATGAGCTTCGGCGGTAGTGTGGACGCGGTCGAGGGCCTCGCAAACAATGTTGCAGGCGGTGTCAAATCCGAAAGTGTAATCCGTGCCGCCGAGATCGTTGTCGATGGTCTTGGGAACGCCGACGACCTTGGCGCCGCTTTCGTGCAGCTTCTGGGCGACCGAAAGCGTATCGTCACCGCCGATCGCGATGAGAGCTTGGATCTGATTTTTTTCCAGCGTGGCCAGGCAACGGTCGATGCCGTCGGGGCGCTTCGAAGGGTTAGTGCGCGAGGTGCGCAGGATGGTGCCGCCGCGCGGCAGAATGCCGCCGACTGCGTCGAGATCGAGGGGAATGCTGATGTTTTCGAGGACGCCGCGCCAGCCTTCCATGAACCCGACGAATTCGTCTTCATAAGTGAAGATGCCCTTGCGCACGACCGCGCGAATGACGGCATTCAGGCCAGGACAATCGCCACCGCCGGTTAACATGCCAATCTTCATTGTCTGCTCCGGTGCATGAATTCGGATGAAGCTTCCTGGGATGCACTCCGAGCGTGGGCTGGATTCAGCGGCAGCCCCAGGCGCGCGGGATCAGCAGTCGCCGGGAAGAACAAGATTATCATTAAATGCGGAGCGATTCCTGCCGGGCTAACTCCGACGAGTCTCGAGGAAAGTGATTGGCTAAGATTCCATTTTCAAATGAAGGGATATTGCTTCGCCGGCCACTTCCAGCGATTTAGTTGCCCGTTTCGCGATCGGGATACGCTTCCTGATGCAAAACATGACCAGTGCGGCACCGACTTCATTCTCGGTGAAATTGGTCGCCAACCCATCTCCGGGAGAGTTCAGCACAACTTGCACCCCGCTGTCCTGCTTCAGGGTCAGTCGCTCCGCGCTGTCGGGGGGTAATCGGCGCCCGGTGCTGATGTAATAGTCTCGGAGCGCCTCGAACAGCTCGTTCTTGTTAAAGCCTAGAACGCGGGTTTCGGTGGGCATTAGGCGAACATCCTTACCTAATGCGTCTGTCGGCATTTCCTTAGCTTTTGATCATCTCGGCAAGAATTGCCCAAGGAACAGAATCGGCGGGATGAACGCACGAAGGAACATGACCATTGCGCTGCGACCTGAGTTTCGGCACAATGCTGCACTGGAAACATGGGAATGAACAGCGTGGCGAAAATTCTGGGCTGGGGAGTCGTGGCGCTGCTAGGCGCGGTGGCTGTGGGCACGGTAGCCGTGCATCGCGGCGAACCCATCAACGCGTTGTGGCTGGTGGTGGCCGCGACGTGCTGCTACGCGCTGGGGTACCGCTTCTATAGCAGGTTCATTGCGGTGAAGATTCTCGCCCTCGATGGCTTGCGCGCCACTCCGGCGGAGCGACTAGAGAATGGCCGCGACTTTCTGGTGACGAATAAGTGGGTGGTGTTCGGGCATCATTTCGCGGCGATCGCCGGCCCGGGGCCGCTGGTGGGGCCGGTGCTGGCGGCGCAGTTTGGCTATCTTCCCGGGACAATGTGGGTGCTGGCGGGCGCGGTGTTCGCAGGATGCGTGCAGGACTTCGTCATCCTGTTGTTCTCGGTGCGGCGCGACGGGAAGTCGTTGACCGAGATGGCCAAGAGTGAGATTGGGCGCGTGGGTGGATTCGTCGCTTACGTGGCGGTGATCGCGATTCTGATCATCTTGCTCGGCGTGGCCGCGTTGATCGTGGTGAACGCGCTGAAGTCGAGTCCGTGGGGCACGTTCACGATCGCGATGACCATGCCGATCGCTGTGCTGATGGGCGTGTATCTGCGACGGATCCGCCCGGGAAAAGTTCTGGAAGTCTCGGCGCTGGGATTTGTTCTGGTGCTGGCGGCGATCTGGGGTGGACAGTATGTATCGCAGAATCCGGCGCTGGCGCGCGTGTTTACGTTCACCGCGCCTACGCTCGCGATCCTGATCATGGTTTACGGATTTGCCGCATCGGCGTTGCCGGTGTGGTTGCTGCTGGCGCCGCGCGACTATCTCAGCACTTTCGTGAAGCTGGGAACAATCGCGCTGCTGGCGGTGGGCATTGTGGCGCTGCATCCCACGCTGCACATGCCGGCGCTGACCCGGTTTGTCGACGGCACGGGTCCGGTGTTTGCGGGAAAGATATTTCCTTTCGCCTTCATCACCATCGCTTGCGGAGCGATCAGCGGATTTCA
>JBAWCJ010000449.1:0-4438 GCA_049590215.1 Candidatus Sulfotelmatobacter sp.
ATGGAGAGTGCTGCTAACATTGCCCTCTGTCGTCCCCCATCGTTTCTTCCACCACCACGGAGTCACTGAAACACGGAAAGGTCCTTTATTGATTTCCTCCGTGCCTCTGTGTCTCTGTGGTGAAAGACTCTCACCTGAGCTTCAACGTCGTCAGCGCAAACAGCGCGAACACCAGCGACGCGATCCAGAACCGCACAATAATCTTCGACTCCGACCATCCCATCAACTCAAAATGATGATGCAGGGGCGCCATCTTGAAAATCCGCTTCTTGCGCAGCTTGTACGATCCCACCTGCAGAATTACCGACAGTGCTTCGATCACGAACACTCCGCCAATAAACGGCAGCAACAGTTCCTGCTTGATGATCACTGCGACCGTCCCAATCGCCCCGCCCAGGGCCAACGATCCCACGTCGCCCATGAACACTTCCGCGGGATGCGCGTTGTACCACAAGAATCCGATCGACGACCCCACCATCGCCCCGCAAAAAATCGTCAACTCGCCGACCTGCGGCATGCGCGGAATTTCCAGATACGTCGCGAACGTTGCGTGCCCGCTCACGTAAGTAAGCACGGTCAGCGCGCCCGCGGCAATCACCGTACAGCCAATCGCCAGCCCGTCCAGTCCATCCGTAAGATTCACTGCGTTGCTCGAGCCCACAATCACCAGCACCACAAACGCAATGAAGGGCACGAACGCCAGCCCCCACAGGTGCGGATTACGCTCCAGCGTCTCCACCACCAGATCGGGATGAAACTGCTTGAGGAAAGGCACAATCAGCTTGGTCGAATACATGCCATAGGTCTGCATGGTGATCAGCATCACCGCGATCACTACGCTGGTCGCAATCTGCAATCCCAGCTTGGCTCGCGCAGTCAACCCCAGATTCCGCCGCCGCGCCACCTTGGTGTAATCGTCCGTGAATCCAATCGCCGCAAACGCGCATGTGGCGAAGACCGCGATCCACACAAACCGGTTGCTCAGATCCGCCCATAGCAGAGTGGGCACCACGACGGCGATCGCGATCAGCAACCCGCCCATGGTCGGCGTCCCGGCTTTTTTCTGGTGAGCTTTCGGACCTTCTTCCCGAATGTATTGTCCAATCTGGAATTCGCGCAGCCGGTTGATCACCAGCGGACCCACGATGAGAGCCGTAAACAGCGCGGTAAGACTGGCAAACGCAGTGCGGAACGTCAAATAGCGGAAGATGCGGAACGGCGGAAAATAATGTTGCAGCTTCAGGAACAACAGCCAGTAGAGCAATCGCCCTCCGTCTAAGAATTAAGTCATTGAGCGATTGAGCGATTGGGTCATTGAACATCGCACCCAATCCGTACTCAATCACTCAGCGGCTCAATCTCTCAATGACTCAATCTCTTCCACGTTTCCAGCGCCTTTTCCAGCTTCACGCCCCGCGAAGCCTTCAACAAGACAACGTCTCCATCCTGCGCCTCGCGCGCCAACCATTCCCCGGCTTCCTCGGGCGTTGCCACAAACTCCGCCGCAGTTCCCGCCTGCCGCGCGCCCTCGACCATCGCCTGCGTCAGCCCCCTCACTCCAACCAGCACATCGATCTTTTTCTCTGCGATGTGCTCGCCAGCCTGCCGGTGCATCTCTTCACCCGCCGGCCCCAACTCCAGCATCTCGCCCGCCACCACGATGCGCCGCCTGGCCGTCATCGTGGCCAGCGCATCCACCATCGCTTCCAGTGCCTTCGGATTCGAATTGTAGCAATCGTTGATCACCATGATGTTACCCACTTGGAGAACCTGCCCGCGCCTGTCCGCCGGAACCAGCGTAGCCAGCGCCCCTATCGCCTCCGCAAGCTTAAGCCCGCGCTCCAGACCCACCGCAACCGCCGCCAGCGCATTCAGCACGTTATGCTCCCCGACCAGCGGCAGCGTCGCATGTACCCGAACGCTTCCGATCACCACATCGAACTCCGTGCCCGTCGTGCCTTTCGACAGCACATTCTCCGCGCGCACGTCCGCAGCCGCCTGCGTGCCATACATCACAACTTTGCCCTTGAAGTCGCGTCCAAATTGCGAAACATATTCGTCATCGGCGTTCAGCACGGCCACGCCATTCGCGGGCAGCGACTCCACCAGCTCATATTTCGCCCGCGCAATCCCCGCCAGCGAATCAAAAAACTCCAGATGCACCGGCGCGACGTTGGTCACCACGCCAATCTCTGGCTGCGCGATCTTCGCCAGCGCCCGAATCTCCCCGGCGTGCGACATCCCCATCTCAATCACGGCCATGTCGTATTCCGGCTCCAGTTTCAGCAGCATCAGCGGCAGACCAAAATGATTATTGAAGTTCCCTTCCGACTTCAGCACCCGAAACCGCGCGCTCAGCACATGCGCGATCGCTTCTTTCGTAGTTGTCTTCCCAGCCGATCCCGTCACCGCAATCAGCGGCTTGCCCCAAAGTTTCCGCACCGCCGTGGCCAGAGTCTGCAACGCCACCAGCGTATCTTCCACCGCCAGCAACCGCGTCCGCTGCGGATAGCGGGCTAACTGATCCTTACCTACAACCGCCGCAACCGCACCTTTTTCCAGCGCCGACTCCACGAAATCGTGCCCATCCAGCCGCTCACCCTTCACCGCAAAGAAAAGCTGGCCCGGCCCAATTGTCCGCGAGTCAATCGAATACCCCCGCACCACTTCTTCGAGTGCAAACTCCCCAGCCGCGGAAACGAAATCGGCGATTCTAGAAAGCGATAGCCTCATCAGATTCTCATTCAGTTCGCAAACTTCACAACTCTGTCATCCTGAGCGAAGTAAATGCTTCGCGAAAAGCGAAGCATTTACGCAGTCGAAGGACCTCTTTCTCGCCGGCGGCGTAATGGACTCCGCAAGGCATTTCTACCCCGCTCCGCTTCTAGCCTCTTCCTGGAAGGATTTCAAATTCTTCTTGCACTCAAACCCCGCCGCACGCAGCGCCTCACGCGCAACTTCCAAGTCGTCGAACGGAACGGGACCCTCCCGCGTGACCTGCACCTTCTCATGCCCCTTGCCCGCCAGCAGCACGATGTCTCCCGGCCGCGCCTCGCCAATGGCCACCGCGATTGCCTTACGCCGGTCGGGGTCCACGCTGTACTTCACGCCGGTTTTCTGCAGCCCCACCACAGCATCATTAATAATCGCAACTGGATCCTCACTGCGGGGATTGTCCGAAGTCAGCACCACAAAATCACTTCCCCGCCCCGCCGCCTCACCCATTAGCGGACGCTTCTTCCGGTCGCGGTCTCCTCCGCATCCAAACACCGTTAAAACCCGTCCTTTCGCGGCCGAAACCAACTCGCGCGCCAGAGCCGTCAGGTTCCGTAAAGCATCGTCAGTATGCGCATAGTCCACAACCACAGTGAACGGCTGCCCGCAATCCACCCGCTCAAACCTTCCCGGGACGCACGCCAGCTTGTCGATCCCCGCCGCGATCGCCGCCGCCGAACACCCGCGCGCGTAGCCTGCTCCCGCCGCTGCCAGAATGTTGTACACATTCACCCGCCCAATCAGTGCCGAGAACACCGCAATCTTTACCTCCGGCATCACCAGATCAAACCGCGTCCCCCGCGTCGTGATTTCCACTTTCTCCGCGTGCAGATCGCCGCGCTCCCATCCATATTTCAAGACCACCGAACCGCGCTTCCGGCTGAACTCTGCCAGCTTCGCTCCGTACTCATCATCCAAATTGCTCACCACGGCTCGCGGCGGATCCGTGCCGCAGCCCTCAAACAGCACCCGCTTGGCCGCGAAGTACTCTTCCATTGTTTTGTGATAATCGAGATGGTCGCGCGTGAGATTAGTAAAGACGGTCACATCAAATGGCACTCCAAACACGCGCTCCTGCGCCAAAGCATGTGAGGAAACCTCCATCACCGCGTCGGTCGCGCCGCCTCCCAAAGCCTCGCTGAACATGCGATTCAACTCCAGCGCCTCCGGAGTAGTATGCGGCGCCGGCAAAATCTTCCCGGCCACGTGATATTCAATCGTCCCGATCAAAGCGCTCTTGCGCCCCGCCGCCGTCAGAATTGATTCCAGCAGAAACGCCGTCGTGCTCTTCCCATTCGTCCCCGTAATTCCTGTGATCGCAATCCGCTCCGCCGGCTTTTTATAGAAATTCGCGCTAACCCTTGCCAGCGCCCGCCGCCCGTTCGGCACCACCGCCCAGGCCACTCCAGGACGAGGTTTCTCCGCCGCCGAATCGGTCACCACCGCCACTGCACCCGCCGAGATTGCCTGATCGATAAACCGGTTGCCGTCGCTCGACTCGCCACGCATCGCCACAAACAAGCCCCCCGGCTTCACCCGCCGCGAGTCATATTCCACACCACTCACATCCGGATCCCCGCTGTGCGCGAGAACTTCCGCTCCATAGAGCACCTGTTGGAAGGTCATTGCCGAGAATTATATGGCACTGGGACTGCAGACTCAC
>JBAWCJ010000450.1:0-7384 GCA_049590215.1 Candidatus Sulfotelmatobacter sp.
TCTTCCGGCGCTCCGTGGCGGCGCAACAGTTGCGGCAGATTCTGGGAGAAAGCGGAACGCGGCAGCACCATGTCGCAACCCACTTCGTGCGCCTTCTGCTTCAGATCGCCTTGCACGTGGGAGAGGAATCCGATGATCGACGTTCCCTTCTTGAGCTTCGCCTTCAGCTTGGGGATCAGCGTCAGCGGCTTGGCGTTGGCGTTGTTGAGGTCAAAAATAATCAGCGACGGCTTCTCTTCACCGTTCTGTTGCATACGATCGGCAAGATCTTTGTCGTTCTTGGCGAACTCGACCTTGACGTTGAGCTTCCGCGCAGTCTCTTGAATCTTAGCGGCGAAGAACAAGTCGTCGACGAAGGCAAAGATGCGCGAGTTGGAATCTTCGCGCAACGCGGGCAAAGGCTCAGGATCAGCGGGCGCAAAAGGCGCGGCGAAGCCGGGACGTTGCCGGCGCGCTCCCTGGCCGTTGTTGCCGTTTCCGGACAACGCGGCGCGGTAGCTGTGGTCCATGGGTGCGGTGTAGATGCCGTCCTGGTTGTGACGCGCCTGGCTCGGTCCTGCGGGCCGAGCTCCGCGGGGATTGTTTGGGCGGCGTCCGCGACGCCGTCTTCTGCCTCCGCCACCGGCGGGTCTTCCTTGTCCTTGTCCAGATGGTCCTGCGTTCATAGTCCTCTCAAACCTGCTGGGCCGGATCTTCGATCCGGTGCAGGACGTCAAAATCTCACGATGTCTGGTTCCCCATTGGGTTGCGGCAGGCTCTCACAGGGTTGGCGCAAAGCCACTGTTCTTGCGGGGCCTATCCACTTGCTCGGTGATACCACTCAATCACATACATCAACCATTAAGTTTCGCGATCGCGCGTTCGAGGGGGCACAGCCCACTTTTCATGCGGAACTGCGGGTTAGGCTGGAACACAATCGCGATCGACCGCTCTCTGGTGATGCAAACTCGCACTAACAAAAAGTTCTAAATTTTGCGTATCGGTTATCCGTTATCGGAATCCGTCGCGCCGCCGGGAACGGCCTGGGGCGCGGAAGGCCTACGCGGGAACGAGGCCAATGAGAACAAACTAATGGTACTCGCCCCAGCGCAAGCGCGCAAGAGGCAAAGTGGAAGCCTTTTTGCACAGGAGGACATGGCTCGTCAGGTCTCCGACTTTCGAGCCTCGGGCTTCGGCGAGGTCAGAGGGAATAAAGCGGGCATGAGAAAAGCGCTCCGCCTGTGCGGAGCGCTTGCTGGTTTTGTGCCGCCTAGTGCGACACGTTCAGAGTGATGGTAAGCGGCGACCCGTTGCTGGTGAGTGGAACCGGGTTCGTACCGCCGGTGGTAGCGTTGATGGTAACCGTGTAGGATCCTGGGGGCGTCCCCGCGTTTGGCGGGGTGGTCGTGCCGCCGCCGCCGCTGCCGCCGCAAGAGCCCAGCCATAGCGTGGAGAAACCGAGAACCACGATGAGGCTCAGCAGTCGCAAGCCGCGAGTGCGAGATCCCGCAGCAAAAACAATTCCGAACAAGCCGGGAAGCAGCATCGCGTAGAAGATCCGGCTGCCGCGCTCCAGAGGCGGACGCAGTTGCCCGCTAGTCGGCGCGGTGGTCACGAGATTGAGCGTGACCCCGGCTGCGGTGACGGACTGGCCGTTCGAGGGACTCCATTGGCAAGAGATTTCCGCCGTGGCCAAAGAAGGCGTTCCCGAGCAGCTATAGGTGAGCGGCAAAGCGGTAACGTTGTTAGTCACAAAAGAGATGGGCGTACCCGTGCCGGTAACAGTCAGATTGACCGGCGCCGTGCCTCCCACTGTTACCGAGAAGGTAGCCGCGGTTGTCGTGAGCGCGAAGGACTGGTTGGTCGCCGTCACCGTAAGGTTGACGGTTGCGGCGATCGCGGTGCTGCCGCTGGTTCCGGTAACAGTAATCGCCGAAGCGCCCGAGGGTAGCGCCATGTTGGCCACGGTGGTGATAGTCAGTGTAGCTTGCTGGGAACCGCTGCCGCTGAGCGTCACGCTGCCAGGACTGAAACTGCAAAGCGCTCCCGCAGGCAAGCCCGCGGTGCAGCTGCCCGGATTGGAAGCTGTGGAGTTAGTGAAGCTTACGGTACCGGTGAAACCGTTGTTGGGCGTGATGGTTACGGTCGAGATAGAAGTCTGCCCGGCTGGGACGCTCGCTGGGCTGAGCGCACTCGCGGACATGGTGAACGGGACCGTAACGGTGACCGTCGTGGGAGCGGAGGTCGAGGCGCCGACGGACGCGTCTCCTGTGTAGGTAGCGGTAACGCTGTTGGTGCCACCTGGAAGCTTTGTGGTGGCAAACGTTGTCGTTCCGGTCGTGGTCGACGGGTAGGGAACGTCCAGGGTCGCACTTCCCAGAACAGTGGTGATGCCGTTATTGAGTGTGGAGAATCGGACCGATCCGACGCCGCTTGTGGGCGTAACCGAAACCGCAAAGCTCACGCTGGTGCCTACGGTGACGTTTGTCGCTGATACGCTCGTGATCGTGATCGAGCTGCCTGTATTGCGGGAAGCGGCCCACGCGACGGCGAGACTGTCGCCATCGACGGAGCCGAGACCCCCGACCAGGTTATATCCGGTTGTGGAGTCGGCGTTAGAGGCGTCGAATCCGAAGACACCTCCCGCCGGGCAGATCACATCGGTGGGCTGACCGGATGGCGTACCAGCCTGGCAGTAAACATCATTGTCACCGCTAGTGATGTGGTGAAAGGCTCCATTGCCCGGGGTAGCCGCCAAGCTGTAAAGCGTCGGATTGATGTTGCCCAGGCCAGCGCTTCCCAGATATTGATTGAGCAGGGTGACGATGCCAGCGAAGACCGGGGACGAGGCGGAAGTTCCGCCAACGATCGAAGAGTAGGAATCGATGGCGGTCGAAATGCTGCCGGCGCACGTACTGGCTGTGCTCGAACTGGAGGTCCATTGGTCGAGTGGCGTGCAGAAGATGTAGCCGGGAAAATCCGGTGACGCCAGCAGTGAGACATCCGGCACTAAACGATAGGTTTTCTGCGGGCTCCCCTGGCTAGGAATTGTTACTGCTTGCCAGGAGGGCCGTGGAAATCCTGCCTCGCAGATATCGCCGGTCTCGTTGACGCAGTTGCTCACCCCACCTCCGCCGGCCGAGACCCAGAGGTCTTCTTGTGCGGTCGCCGCGGAGGTGATATCGACCCAATGCGCTACAGCCGGGCTACCGCCCTGCGAACAGAACTGAGGGTTTAGATCGCCCTCCTGACAGAGCTGCGCAAATGCCGCGGTGTCGTTCCACGCGGCCTCCTGTCCCTCGAGGCTCGTGAGTGCTGACCCGCCGAAATTTACGGTGCTGGTGTTGTTCGAATTCCAATAGCTGCTGTTGTAGAAGGTGGGATAAGGAATAGATGTGCCACCGACGCCGGTTACTTCCGGGCTGCTGGCCGGATAGTTCACGATCAATCCGCCGTCTGCAGCGGGGTAAGGTAGAGTGTTGGTCGACGGGCCGTCGTCGCACGCGGCCGCACCCGAATCGCCGGAGGAGTTCATGATCGTGATGCCTTCGGCGTTGCCTTGTTTAAGCTCGGTTTCCAGGGACGTTGCTTCAACCTCGCACAGACCATAGCTCATACTGATGACCGGAGCGACGACGTTATCGATGGCATAGGCTAGAGAGACGTCGGTGCCGCCGCCGTTGGTGATCTCTGTGCATTGGGCATTAAATGTAGCCGGAGCATTGACGAAGATAATTTGGGCGTTCCGCGCTGTAGCTCCCGACCATTCGATGTCGAGATCGGCCTCAGGTAAGTCGCCGCAAGTGCTGGGTGCTCCGAGATCGGCACCAACCAGCACGTATTGAAAATTAGTGGTGTTGCACGACGTAGCCGTAACAATGCCGTTCGCATCGGTCGAGCAGTCGGTGATCGGGTTCAGCCCGAAGTGTGATCGGAAGTCGGCGATGTCGGCAAGGTAAATATCGGTCTCGCCGATGATGGCGAGCTTTTGCCCGGTGCCGTCGATGGCGGGCGATGAGTTGTAGAGCGTATTGAGATCGTAGATGGTCGCGATGTCGCCCGGAGCTAAGACGTAACCTGCCCCTTCGCCTGATGTGTAGCCGGGATGCGGTCCGTTTTTGCCACCATGAACCGGGCGTACGTACATGGGCTTGGGGTGGTAATCGGTGAGGCCGCGAACTCCTGTAACCACGCCGCTCAGCGCCGCGGGTACCTCGACGGGCGTGGAGTTGGCAATATGCTGTCGACCGTTAACATCGTAGCGGTGGATCTCCGTCTTAAAGGAACTTTGGATCTGGGCCGCTGTGCCACTGAAGCTGACCGAAGTGCGCCCGCGGGGCACGCTGAAAACCTGGAAGCCCTGCCCTTCGAGCCACGCCGTGATCTTTTTGATATCGCCTTGGCTAACGCCGAAGCGATCCGCGAACTGCTCGGGAGTTAGCCACTTGTGGTAGTTAGGCGACGAGCGATCCTGTTGCTGCGCGAGAAGCAGATCGAGCGCAACTTGCTGACTCGGCGAAGGGGCCATGACAAGCGTGACACGGCCGAACTGGAACGATGGCTCAACCGGACCCTGGTCGTACTGGGGCTGCGCCAGCCGGTCGGCATGGCCGGGCAGCGTGACCATCTGGCTGGAATCAATGGGACCGGCGATGCGATCCGCCTGCTGGGCGAAGCACAGGGTTGAGGCCAGTAGGGGCAGAAACAGCTTCAAAGATCGCACAAGAGAACATCGCATGAAACGCTCCATCTGCAGGGTCGGGGTTGAAGTGTGTTGTTCATTAGCTTATACGGCTTTATTGCTGTCTGATCAAGTTACAGGAGGGAAGGTTGTATCCAGGAAGTAAAGTTACAAGCGAACCCGGACGGGCCAGGGCGGGCGCTGGTAACATCTCCGAGTAACCCGATCAACTTGCGACCAGGTTAGGACGAAGTTTGGCGTCTTCGTGTTTACGACCGGTGAGCCGTCCGATTGAACCAACGCCCTCCGAAAACGACTGCTTTCGCTCAAGTCAGTTTGGCACAATCCGGGCGCGGGCCACCTGCATCCAAAGTTTCAGGGTAAAATCTTCAGCTGAAATCTACGCGGACAGGATTTATGCGCTCTTTAGCCAGTCGATATGCGTTCGTCACAGCCGCAATTCTATTGCCCGCTGCGCTGCTGGCAGCGGACGTAAACACAAAGTTCCACGACGCGCCCGCATCAGCCCGGGCGACCAAAAATCCGTATGAAGGAAAGCCAGCGGCCGTGCTCGCCGGAAAGCAGTTGTATGCGCGTAATTGCCTTTCGTGCCATGGAAGGACGTTAAAAGGCACTGGGAATGTGCCGTCGCTGGTAGATGGCAAGCTCGATTCCGTCACGTCCGGTGAAATCTTCTGGTTCATCACGCGCGGCGACAAGGATAACGGGATGCCTTCGTGGGCTTCGTTGCCGGTCCGGCAGCGCTGGCAGGTTGTCACCTATGTGAAGTCGATGGAAGCGCCGCAGGTGGCGCAGGAAGCAAGTGCGCCGGCTCCGGTCGACACGGCTCCGGTCGACGCTGGCACCTCGACATTCAAGGCTCCGCCGCCCACGCCGCCCTTCACCGACTTCCGCTATGAGAAGCCGGGAACGGTTCGCAAGATCACCGTAGCCGATCTTCCGCAGCCGTATGCCACGCAATCAGCCGAGAATGGTCCGAAATTAGTGGCGCGGCCGGAAAATGCCTGGCCGGTGGCGCTTCCCGGATTCAAGGTCGACTTGTATGCCGGCGCTCTCGACAACCCTCGGACCTTGCGCACCGCTCCGAACGGCGACATCTTTCTTACCGAGAGCGACCCCGGGCGCATCCGGGTGTATCGCGGGCTGACCAGCGACGGCAAGCCCGAGCAGTCAGCGGTTTTCGCCAGCGGTTTGAAACATCCCTACGGCCTGGCGTTCTATCCTCCAGGACCCGACCCGCAATGGCTGTATGTAGGCAGCACCAGCGAACTAGTTCGCTTCCCTTATCATAACGGCGATCTGAAGGCGAGCGGCGCTCCCGAACACATCGCCGATCTCCCGGATACAGGCGGGCACTGGACGCGAGCCGTTACGTTCTCTAACGATGGCAAACGATTGTTCGTCGCGGTGGGCTCGGGATCGAACATAAACGACCCCGACACTCATCCAGCTGAGAAGGACCGCGCCGACATTCTGGTGTGCGATCCCGCGAACTGCATTTTGAGTGTCTATGCCTACGGCATTCGCAATGCCGGCGGCGGGATTGCCATTGATCCAGAGACGGGCGAGCTGTGGTGCTCGGTGAATGAGCGTGATGCACTCGGCGACAACCTGGTTCCCGACTACATAACACACGTCGAGCAAGGCGGATTTTATGGCTGGCCGTGGTGGTACATGGGAGGACATCAGGATCCGCGGCATCGGGGCAAGCATCCGGAATTGAAAGATAAAGTGATCGTCCCGGACGTGCTGTTGCAGCCGCACAACGCGTCGCTCGAATTTACTTTCTATGAAGGCCCGCAGTTCCCTGCCGAGTACAAGGGAGACATTTTCGCCAGCGAGCACGGCTCCTGGAACAAAGCGGTGCGCGTGGGCTATGAAGTGATCCGCGTGCCTCTGCACCAGACGGGCCACGCCACCGGCGAATATGAAGACTTCCTCACTGGCTTTGTGCTGCCGGATGGGAACGTGTGGGGACGCCCGGTAGGCATAACCGTGGCTCCGGATGGTTCGCTGCTGGTAAGCGACGACGGCTCCGACTCGATCTGGAGAGTCAGCTACGCAAAGTAGCGCCGGCAGCCTGCCGGCCGGAAGCGAACCTGAGGAAGAAAATATAAAAATGGTGGGCGCTATAGGATTCGAACCTATGACTTCCACCGTGTGAAGATGGCACTCTACCGCTGAGTTAAGCGCCCAACACTTTTCTATTCAAACATCAGTGCGCGGTTCCTGCAACTCACCACCCTTGACGCGCGTCTGACGGGCCAGGTTCATTCGGGCCGCAGAGCCTCGGTTTGGACTGCTCAACCGGGCATGGTAGCCTATCCTCGGCAGGGGCGGGGGCGGTTTTGGGCCCGCCGGCACCCGTGTCCTAATTGACTGCTGATGCCGGACGAAAACAGGCCACTTCGACCCCCCGTATCCTCCTCATCAGGGAGCACTTCCGGAGTTTCGCCGGAGCAGAACCAAGAGCAACTTTCCCACCCTGACGGGGTTCAATCTAGTGTGAGTACTGCCGCCATGGACCGGGGCGTCCTGATGGCCTCGCTGGGGCCGCGCCCAGTCGGCACTTTGCAACCTGCGCTGGCCGGCGCCGAAAGCTACACCGACGCCGAAGTCATGCTGCGAGTCAAGGCGGGGGACCAGTCCGCCTTCGATTACCTGGTGCAGAAGTATCGTCGGCCACTGGTGAGTTTTATGTAC
>JBAWCJ010000451.1:0-4219 GCA_049590215.1 Candidatus Sulfotelmatobacter sp.
GTCCTGGAGGTGTCGCGTAGCGTACGTGTGGCGGAATTTGTGGAGGAACCAACGGCCACAGTAGGCTCCTTCGGCACAGCGATTGATCTTTACGGTTCCGTCTTCCAGCTTGTGGCTCACAGCGCAATGACCGCAGTTCAGTTTTCCGCGATATGCGACCGCCTTGAGTTTCTCCAACATCGCGCCGTCTGGCCGGCCAGTGGCGCTGGGGAACAGAGGATCGTCCGGAGTCGCGTTTGCGGGACGGAATTTCTGAAGCATCGTCACTAGCTTCTGCGGGACCGGGACCTCCCTCTCTTCCCAGTTCTTCGGTTGAAATCCCCAGTGCGGTTTCGCGGTCACGCGAACCGACATGTGCTTGAAATCCACATCTCGCCAGGTGACGAAGCGCCCTTCCGCATCGCGAAAACCTGACATGAGATAAAACTTGAAGCGCACTTCCTCGGGAGATGTGCAGGCACGGAAAAGTTTCGCGAGTTCGAAATCCTCATAGATCGGCCGCACGGTTTCGACGAAGCTAGGCCAGTCGGAAGCATTGAGCAGCTTGCCCTTGCCGTGCTGCTTCATTACTTGCGAGATCACGACCAGCTTGTTGTAAATGCTCTTGCCCTTCTGCCCCTGCTTCAGGCAGTCGGTGGAGAAGTCGAGCAGATCCTGGCGCTCGACTTCATCGACGTAGGTTTTTTGGCAGAAAGCCTTGAACGAATCTAAGATCGGACGGTAGGTGCGAAAAGTTCTCAGGCTCCGGTGATAGCGCACATACTCGATATAGCCGTCCAATACTGCCGAGAGACTAGTGCGCTGCGGGTTCGGTTCAACTGCCGGTGCACTCGGAATGATGCCATTATGGACCGCGGCCAATTCCGCCTGCTTTATCCGTGCTTTCTCGGCAGCGTCCTGGGCAAGTGCGCCCGCCGCTTCGCGGTGGCGCTGGCCTTGATCCCACCATTCTATGAAGTAGCTTCCTTCAGGATGATTCTCGTCAGTCCCACTGACGCGGACGTGGTCTTTTCTCACCCTGCCCTTGCTGTCGAACAGAGCCGTAGCAAGGACCCACTTGTCGTTGATTTTGACCTGCTTGAGGAGCTTTACGCGTGACGACCTGGGCATTTGGCAATTCCTTGGATGAACCGCCAGTAGAATCGCCTATAAGGAAGCTAAATGCAAGCAAATAAAGGCACACCGTGACAGGGCAGCGTTCTAACCAACTGAACTACGTCCCCACTTGCCAAATCAACGAGATGCGCAATCGCCAGTGTTTATGCGGCCTTATGTGCTCTGCCTACTGTGTATCGAATCGCCCTGGTTGCGGAAAACAGCGCGATTCCTGTCCGAACCGCCCAAAGTATCCTAACAGCTTCCTCGGGAACGCGAAAGACCTGCTTCAGCCGACAGAACTCTCGTCAAGGAATTTCGCGAACGGATTGAAGTGGAGAGAACGACTGGCCGATCCAGAACTGATAATCCATAACGCGCGTCATGATTTCGTTGCGGACCGATGCCGACGGTTGGAATTGGTGGGCAGTGCAGGACTCGAACCTGCGACCT
The DNA here is from genome assembly GCA_049590215.1 of Candidatus Sulfotelmatobacter sp. Classification (GTDB taxonomy): domain Bacteria; phylum Acidobacteriota; class Terriglobia; order Terriglobales; family Acidobacteriaceae; genus Sulfotelmatobacter. The sequence continues at coordinate 1,549 of JBAWCJ010000451.1, forward strand.
CCTGCTTGTAAGGCAGGCGCTCTAACCAGCTGAGCTAACCGCCCACGATGAAAACAAAGCCTCCGCAACTTTCGGCGTTTCCTGGCGAAGATTGAACGAAGTTGGGCTGCAACCACGGCTGAACAGGATAGCTGAAAAGCGCAGCAGATCTCTGGTGCTGCAAGCCAAGTTCTACCCGAAAGGCATTCTAGCAGAGGCCAGAATTTTCGTGTCCGCAGCGAGTGCCACAGTGCAGGGGTGGAGAAATGATTGCCGTTAAGGTGGAAGTTATTTTAGAAGGGTCAGCGCAATCTCGCGGGTCTGCGATGACATCCCCGCCCCTGCTAGACTGACGCGGTGCGCCGTCTGATCGTCAATGCCGATGACTTTGGCTTCACTGCCGGCGTCAATCGCGCCATCGTCGAGGCTCACACTCGCGGAATCGTGACCTCCACCACGCTGATGGCTAACGGGCGCGCCTTTGATGACGCTGTGCGTTCGGCTGCGACTGTTCCTCGTCTGAGTGTAGGTTGCCATGTCGTACTGATCGACGGTGCGCCGGTTTTCGACTCGGAACAGCTGCCTTCTATCGCGACGTCGGACCCGAGTGGCTCTCGCTTCCGCGACGGACTGAAATCTTTCGCCGCCCGCGCCCTGGCCGGCCGTTTGAATCCGCACGAGGTCGAGATCGAAGTCTGCGCGCAGATTCGCAGATTGCAATCGGCCGGCGTCAGCGTCTCTCACGTGGATACCCACAAACACACGCACCTGTTTCCGGCGGTGCTGCGGCCGTTGCTGCGTGCTGCCCGCGCCTGCGGCGTGCGCGCCGTTCGCAATCCGTTTGGCCCCAGCAAACCGCTGAAGTCGAGCACGCTGCTGGCCCGTCCCGGTCTTTGGACACGCTATGCCGAGGTAAGAATTCTTCGCACACTGACAGCCAAGTTTCGTGAAGCGGCGAGGCGGGAAGGCTTCGTGACTCCCGATGGCACGCTCGGCATCGTCGTCACCGGTGCTCTCGATGAAAAACTGTTCCGCGGCATCGCAGCCATCATTCCGGAAGGAACCTGGGAATTCGTTTGCCATCCGGGCTACAACGACGCTGATCTAGCCTCAGCCAGCACTCGCCTGCGCCAATCGCGCGAGACCGAGCTGCGCGTCTTGACCATGCCTGAGGCGCGGCAGTTGCTGTTGGATCACGGAATCGCGTTGATTTCCTATCGCGATCTGCCGCTCACGGAGGTTGGGCCATAGTTTTTTGGGCTTCTCTCGGGGCGAGCCACTCAAATATCGAATGACCTTGGTAACCTTTCGCGCGTTCCTGTCTGGGTTATGATTGCCTTAGAACCGGCTCAGAGATTCTAGCTGGGAGGCCTTTTATCATGTCTGCCACTGGGGCAGCCCCGCGAGCGACCTTAGACCTGCGCGTACGTGTGTGGGGCATGGGTGCGAACGGCCAACCCTTCCATCAAAACGCCACCGCACAAAATGTCAGCATCACCGGAGCCTGCGTTTCCGGCATCGAGCAAGAGTTGAAGGTGGGCGACGTCATCGGCATTCAATACGAGACCAAGAAAGCTCGCTGCAAAGTAATCTGGGTGTCGGAAGCCACCGGACTGAATAAGGTTCAGGTCGGAGTTCAGTTAGTGGTCGATCAGGAGTGCCCGTGGCTTTCCCAGCTGCCCGCCGAAGTTCGGTCTAACCTCCCGGTTCCTACTCCCGATAATCGCCGAAGATTTCAGCGTCACAAGATTTCGTTTCCTCTGGAATTCAAAGACGAGCGCGTGAATACTCCCATGCGCGTAAACGCCACTGACATCAGCGGCAACGGTTGTTATGTTGAGACCGCCATGCCGTTGGCGATCACAACCGTGCTCAGGGTGGATTTCTGGATCGACCAGGAGCATATCACCGCCACTGCCACGGTCCGCACCCGTGATCCCGGCGTCGGTATGGGTATCGAATTCACCGGCGTGCCAGAAGAGACCAAGAAACGCTTCCAAGCTCACCTGGACAAGATGGATCCGGGGATGATGAAGCCTGCGCCAAAAGCTGACGAATAACTCCTCCCGCAATCAAATCACTGTTTCCTCGCATCGTTTCCTCGCATCAACCCATCTGCACCTGTACAATCTGCATCCTCTATTGTTTCCAGCCATCGAATACAGAGCTATTAAGAAAGGGCGGACTTTAGCGGAATGAAGATTGGGATTACTTGTTACCCGACCTATGGCGGCAGCGGCGTCGTGGCCACCGAACTCGGTCTGGAATTGGCCCAGCGCGGTCACGAGATTCATTTCATCTCCTACGCCCAGCCTATCCGCCTCAGGGGTGAGGAACCCAATATTCATTATCACGAAGTTGAAGTCTCCAGATACCCGCTGTTCGACTATCCTCCGTACGATCTGGCCCTGGCCACGCGCATGGCGGAAGTGGCGCAGTTGTACGATCTCGACCTGCTGCATGTGCACTATGCGATCCCGCATTCCGTGAGCGCGCTACTGGCTCGGCAGATGTTAGGGGATGGTCCGCGTGGCCGCCGCCTGCCCTTCGTCACCACCCTGCACGGAACGGATATCACGCTGGTCGGCATCGACCGCTCCTATCTGCCCATTACTCGCTATTCCATCAACCAGAGCGACGGCGTAACCGCGGTTTCGAACTACCTGCGCGACCGCACCATGCGGGTTCTCGA
>JBAWCJ010000452.1:0-12631 GCA_049590215.1 Candidatus Sulfotelmatobacter sp.
CCGCTCTCATCTTCGCTTCTAACCCAGGCTCCATTCCTGCCTCCTTCGCCTCGGCCTACAACGCCCATCCCAAACTGGTCGTCGTGATCATCATCGATCAGTTCCGCGGCGACTATCTGGAGCGCTATCGCACCCAGTTCGGCGAAGGAGGATTCCGCTTGCTCCTCGACCACGGCGCCAACTTCACCGACTGCAACTACGATTACGCCAACACCCGCACCGCTCCCGGCCACGCCACGTTGTTCACCGGCGCCTACAGCAACGGACACGGCATTGTGGCAAACGAATGGTGGGATCCGAAGAAAAAGAAAATGGTCACATCGGTCGAGGACGATGACACCAAACTCGTCGGCCTCGGGCCAGATCGAGCCAAGCCCGACCAAGCTAAAGATGATAAAGACAAACCCGGAGCGTCGCCCCACAACCTGCTCGCCGACACGCTGGGCGACGAACTGAAACTAGCGACCCAAGGGAAGTCGCGAGTCTTTAGTGTTTCCCTGAAAGACCGCGCGGCCGTGCTGCCCGGCGGCTTCGCCGCCGATGCCGCCTACTGGATCGATCCTAAAAGTGGTGCCTGGATTACCTCCACCTACTATCGCCCCGACTTGCCCAAGTGGGCTCAAGACTTCAACGCCGGCAATCGCGCCGCAAAGTATTGGGATCGCGATTGGAAGAATGCGAACGGAGACGTACTCCGCTCAACCGCGCATCGAAAAAGTAAAGACGGCTCCGACGCTAGTTTCTACGAGGTCGTCGGCTCCACGCCCTTCGCCAACGAGTACGAACTGGAATTCGCCAAAGAGTTGGTCGTCTACGAAAGCCTTGGCACCGGGCAGGCTACCGACCTGCTGGCTATCAGTCTTTCTCCGAACGACATTCTCGGCCACCAGGTCGGCCCCGACTCCCCGGAGATGGCCGCCATGGCTCTCGCACTCGACCGTGAACTCTCCGACTTCTTCACCTTCCTGGGCCATCAAATCGGCCTCGCAGACCTCTGGATCGCACTTTCAGCCGACCACGGCGTCTCCACCTTGCCCGATGCCGCGAAAAAGCTCCGGATTCCCGCCGCCAATCTGGACGCCCGTAAACTCGAAGCCCAGATTAACAGCGCGCTATCGGCAAAGTTCTCGCACGCCGCTTCCTACATAAAGCTCGACTATCCAGATGCCTGGCTCGATGACGATGCCTTCGCCGCCGTTCACGTCAAAGAGGGCGACGCCGAAACCGCCGTCGGGGAAGCCATGAAGCAGGTCGGCCTCCGGGATTACTTCACCAAGTCACAACTGGCAGCGGGCGAAGTCCCCGATACCGCACTCGGCAGAAAGTTCCTCCATAGCTACTCACCCGAAGGCGGCTGGTATGTGATGGGAGTTCCAGAAATCTACACAGTCGGTCCTTCGAAAGGCACGGACCACGCGTCTCCCTACACCTACGACACGCACGTACCGCTCGCGTTCTATGGACTGCCCTTCCGCCCCGGAACCTATCGCACGCACGCCGAGCCAGTCGATCTGGCCGCAACATTGGCGTCGCTGCTCGGCATCAACGCTCCCACCCACGCCGTAGGCCGCGTGCTCACCGAAGCGCTCGCCGTGCCGCATCAGTCAGAACACTCTGCGGGATCTCCCGGCGAAAGGCCGCTGCGATGACCGCCTCCTCGGAAAACGGCGGCACGTCTCCCCTGGATCTCAGCGTCACCTTCGCGGGCGTCCAGCTAAAGAACCCGATTATCGCGGCCAGTGGCACTTTCGGTTACGGCGTCGAGTTCGAGGATATCGTCCACCTCAGCAAGCTGGGTGGATTCGTTGTCAAAGGTCTTTCCCGCGAACCGATGATCGGCAACCCGCCGCCGCGCCTGTGGGAAACCGCGGCCGGCATGCTCAACGCCATCGGACTGCAGAACATCGGCGCGCCAGCGTTTCTCGAAGAAAAGCTGCCCAAGCTTCGCCAGCTCAAAAACATCGTGGTCTTGGCCAACGTCTTCGGCTACACCCGCGAGGACTACGAACGCACCATCGAAATTCTCAACGACGGTGAAGGCATCGCCGCCTATGAACTCAACGTCTCCTGCCCCAACACCGCTTCCGGCGGACTGCAGTTCGGCAGCGATCCCCGCTCTCTGGATGAAGTCGTAACCACCGCGAAGCGCGCCGCCCGCCGGCCTCTGATCGTGAAACTTTCTCCCAACGTGACCAGCATCGCGCAGATGGCGCACATAGCGCAGGAGGCCGGCGCGGACGCCATCTCGCTGGTCAACACTTTCGTCGCGATGGCCATCGATGCCGACACCCGCAAGCCGCGCATCGCCAACGTCACCGCCGGACTCTCCGGCCCGGCCATCAAGCCCATCGCCCTGCGCATGGTCTACGACGCCGCCCACGCCGTGAACATTCCCGTGATCGGCATGGGAGGCATCTCAACCGCCGCTGATGTCGTCGAATTCATGCTCGCCGGCGCAACCGCCGTCCAAATCGGCACCGCCAGCTATTGGGATCCCTGCGCCACCGAGAAGATTGTGGACGAAGTCCAGCGCTGGTGCCAGGATCACCACATCACCCGCATGTCAGACCTCACCGGCGGCATGATCCTGGAATAGTTCAGTTTTTAGGTTGCCGGATGAAGGCCCCAGTTTTGCTGAGAACTGGGAACTGAGGTTGGTTACCGCCCGTGCGTGTACCAGATCGACCCCGGAGACTGGTAGTTCCGCCCCTCGCCCCACACTACATGTGTGTTCCCGAGGCTATCGATGGCGATCGAAAACAAATTGCCAAAGGGAAAGAGAAAACCATTGGGCAGGATGTAATCGTATCCGCGCACCGGGCCGGAGAGTTGGGATTCCGGCAACCAGGTCGCTCCGCCGTTGGTAGAAGCTCGATAGTAAGTATTCCAAAGAGGATGGTTTTGCGTGTCCATTTCTCTTGTGTCCATCCATGCGATGCGCACGTCGCCCGCCGTGCCAGCGCTAATCGCCGGGAAGCAATGCTCCACGCCAGCCGCGGCGTTTGTAACGTCAGCCTTAGGGGACCAGTTTTCCCCCTGGTTCGTGGAAGAGGAGAAATAAATGCGCTCCGGTCCGCCGGCGGCCGCTCCGGAGTTCCACAAGGCATAGATGATCCCGGCATCATCGGAAGCCAGAGCCATTTGGGAAGCCAGAAAGCCACCCGAACAGAGCCGGGACGAGCAATCCGGTGCCGCGCTGGAAACATCCATCAGCGTCGTGCTCCAGGTCCGGCCGCTGTCCCCTGATCGGCTGACAAATACTTCCACCGGTCGCGCGAGAAGATCCGTTCGCGGGTAAGCCGTCCAGGAAAAATAGACATTGCCGGCGGGATCTACAACAGCCCCAGCAGCCAGGGACCAGCCAGGCTCAGCGCCGGGATTCAGCACGGTGGCCGAGAAAGTCTGGGCGTAATCATGCGACGCAGCTACCGCCAGCGTCTGATCGTGGTTAAAACTCACGTAGACATTAGGGCCGCGAACCGCCAGCACCGGCTTATCGATGCTGATTTCAGGAGATTGTTGGGCGACGGCAAACGACCAGGAGCGGCCGAAATCCTGCGACCGCGCCACGATGATAACGTGCCTGCCTTGCATCCACGACGCATAGAGCGTCTGCCCGTCATTGGGGTCGACTTTGATCTGCGCATCGAATTGTCCAGACGATGAGGCCAGCAGGGAGCGCGGCGCCTCCCACGATGTGCCGTTGTCATTGCTCACCAGCAGGACCATGGTCGGCGCCGTGCACGCTGGACATTGCGCCACCGGGCCATACTGAGGATAGAGAATGTAGATGTGACCGTGGGCGTCCGTAGCCATCGCGGGCTCCCATTGGTCCCCTGGGCTGAAGCCGACGCGTCGCGGAGCAGTGAAGCCCGAAGCGGCCAGCGAAGGCGCGGTAGCCAGCGCCAATAGCAGAAAAGTGGCAAGTTTCTGCACACCCCGGGCGCGGCTGGACGTGAAAATCAACGAAGTTCTCCTGGGACACCGACTGCGACAGCCTTGCCGCACTTTATAATGAATTTCTAACAAACGTCAATTACCCGATAGGGTCATCAGCACTTTGGTAATGTCTCAATTTGGTTGTCATCCTGAGAGAGCGCGTTTTTTGCGCGAACGAAGGATCCGGGCGAGCCGCGCGAAGCGTCGCGCTTTTTGCGACGCATTAGTCGCGCGTCTGGCTCGCTTCCCTAGCAGAACTACCGCCCGGCTTCACAGCGCGTGACTTTCTGCCGAATTCGTCATCTAATAGAGGCGCCACAAGGAGCAATCTTAAAATGGAAAAAGCCACATTCGCCGCAGGATGTTTCTGGGGAGTGGAAGCCACTTTCCGGCAGATGCCCGGAGTGCTGTCAACCCGCGTGGGCTACACCGGCGGAAACACCGACAATCCAAACTACAAAGAAGTCTGTACCGATCGCACCGGCCACGCCGAGGCGGTAGAAGTAGAATTCGATCCCGCCCAGGTTCGCTACACCGACCTGCTGAAAGTCTTCTGGGAGAATCACGACCCCACGCAACTCAACCGCCAGGGCCCGGACTGGGGCACGCAATACCGCTCCGCCATCTTCTACCACACGCCGGAACAGCAGGCCGCAGCACAAGCCTCGAAAGAAGCGCTAGAAAAGGCGCATCGCTACTCGAAGCCCATCGTCACCCAGATCGTCCCGGCAGTAACGTTCTATCCCGCCGAGGATTACCACCAGCAGTATCTGGAAAAGCGTGGCCTGGCCAGTTGCCACATCAAAGCGTAGGGACGAAAAGGCGTAGGGACTAATGGTCCAACCCTTACTCTAGCGGCTCGAAGTGCAGCGATTTAGCTCCAAGTGCGGCTAGAGCCTCGTCCATGGTGCGCACCACCCTCAATAGCGGACGGGAATGCTCTCCCATGATCTGAAACATGCGAGCCAGGCCAAAGACAAGCGCCTTGGAGGCCACAATGAAGCGTGGCCTGGTGGGATCTGACAACACTGGCTCCTGGTTTGCCAGTTGGCGGATAAGATCCGCGGACACATCAAATTCGGTGACCAGCGAGCAGTCCATGATGCTGGCGCTCGCGTCCATCACGGTGGCGTATCTTTTTGCTGTTCGGTAGGACACCGCCAGCAATTCATTCGTGACCCGGCCCTTGAACCGGATCAGCATGATCCTGCTGGCTCGGTCAAACTCACATCGGAAGCTGGCGGGAATCTCGGGGCGAGGTTGCGAAGCCATAATACCCCCTCCCTTCTTGCCGGGGATTCAAAGATGGGACTTCCCCAAGGGTTGTTTAACGACAGCTTAAATTTGGGGAAAATGTCGGTAAATGGCACTTTCGTGCGGGGCCGAAAGGCGGCAGCAAGCCCTTTTGCCCGCTGCGCGGGCGGTCTCAGTTCGCCGTCAGCAGCATCGGCGAACCTTTCGTGATCACCAGCGTGTGCTCGTAGTGCGCCGATGGCCGCCGATCTGCCGTGACCACCGTCCACTTATCTTGCGCCACGAACGCCCTGCCCGATCCCGCGGCAATAATCGGCTCAACCGTAATCACCAACCCCTCAGTGAGAATCTGATTCGCTTCCGGATCGGCAAAGTTCGGCACTCGAGGTTCTTCATGAATCGTGCGCCCAATGCCGTGCCCACCCAGATCGCGAATCACGGAGAACCCGCTCCGCCTCACCTCGCGCTCGATCACTCGCCCAATCTCGCAAACCCGAAATCCCGCACGCGCCACCAGCATGGCCTTCGCAAAGGCCCGCTCCGCGCACGCTAACAGGCGCTGGCACTCCTCGGTCACCTCGCCAACAGGAACCGTGACTGCGGCGTCGGCCATGAATCCATCTTTCTCGACGGTGACATCCAGCTTGACCAGGTCGCCCGCCTGCAGCGCGCGTTTGCCTGGAATCCCATGCACCGCTTCTTCATTTAAGCTGATGCAGTTCACTCCGGGGAATCCGTAAACGAGCGCCGGTGCCGACCGCGCTCCATGCTGCCGCATCACGCCTGCACCCACTTCATCCAGTTCCGCCGTTGTGATCCCCGGACGCACTGCGTTCTTCATTGCCTCCAGCATGAAGCAAACCACAGCGCCCGCTGCACGCATCCCGCTCAATTCTTCCGGCTCGTTGATGGACATGTCATCCCCTCAAGAACATGATACTTCCACGACTTGTTTCACGGCAGTCGCATCGCGAGCGAACGCGTTCTAGAGGCCCGCGTCTTTCGGGCGAACCGCGCAGAGAAGTAAAAGCTGACTAGTGAAGATTCCCGTCAGCACGCCTTCCCGGACGCACCCGCAAAAAGATCTGGAACGACACGGGATAATTACCGTACGCCGCATCCAGCGCGGCAGGCTTCGAGTAAACCGTCACATCCGCGCCCAATCCCAGTTGGTACGCGCGGTTCTGCACCAGATCGCGCGTGCCCCCGAAAGTGTAGGCGCCAATGCGATAGGAGGGTTGCTCCGCGGGAGGAAACAATTCGTTCTTGTCCACCAGTTCCATCCGCGTATACACATAGTTGCGCTGCAGAAAGTTCAGCGTGGATTCCAGCAGGTAACCATTGAGAACGATTCCCGTGCCGATCTCGTGCACCCGTCCCCATGCCAGCGAAGTCGCCCAATTGCCCGACGTGAGCGGACGGTTGTATTCCACGGAAGCCGTCCGCCGCCACTGGTTCCAGGGCTCCAGCGCTTCCGGATGGTCGAGGTGCCCAATGCTGTATTGTGCCGTCCAGTTTCGGTCAGGGGCAACACTGCCGCGCACCGACCAGGAATCGAGCGCAGCCGGCTGGATGCTCCAGCGTTCTTCGTTCGGCTCGTGTCCGTTGAAGGCCGAACCCTCCAGCTTGATCCGGTCGATCACAAACCCGGTGGTCACCACGCCAAAGCTGGTATGCGTCGAATCCTGCAGATGATGGCTGAGTGGCGCCAGTGGGAGTTCCGCAGCCGATGTCCGGTGAATGTAGGTAACCGGCCCCAACGCCGGCTCCGCCGCCGGCCCTCCATAGAGCTCCCAGGAGATTTTTTCCGACAGCGGCAGCGTATACAGCGCCGAAAGTTCCGCAAACACATTGTGCGGATGCTGGTGATCAACCAGCGGCTCGCCGTGATAAGTCTCCCCAGTCTGAAACAGCTCGGGGAATCCGGGATGCGGCGAAGTCAGCGATTCCGCCGAAAACATCTGCCGCAAGAGAATCGTTCCCCGGCCCAGGCGGTGCTGCTCCATCACCATCCCCCAATTTACCGACTCAGCCTTCCCCTCGCCGCGCGGGCCGCCTTGCTGGTTGTAGTCGGTGAAGATGACGCCATGCGCCATCAGTTCCCATCCCCCGCGCATCAGCATCCATTCGTTCGCCGGCACCGAAGCCGGTTCCCAAGCGGTTCCCGACCCCTCGTGCGGCGAAGGCAACTGCGAAGCAGCGTGCTCCTTCATGTCCATCGCGCTCATCTGCATCCCGCTCATGGATGTGTCCTGCCCCGAAGCCGCGGATAATAGCGTCCCCACTGCAACCGAGCAGGCAAGGATTGAACCCCAGAAAGCCCTATCCATAAGAACCTCGTTCTCCAAAGAAAACTGTGTGAAATCGACACACGCGGGTTCGCACGTGTCGCTGGAGAATGGAGAGGTTCGTGGATCAGATCCTGAGAATGGAGCGGCTAGGCGGACTGGTGGAACCTGCAAGGGCAGCTGAAAATGCGTTGCCGTAGCTCGGAACCGCAGGACCAGCGAGTACGTCGTCTGCCAGCATCAGCAGCGCAGGCCGTGGCGAAAAGATGCTAGTCGGTAGAGCAGACGCATGACGGCCGGTGCAGCAACGATAGTCAGCGGGATGCGGGCTGGCTGGGACTCGGGAGGGATGGCATGCAGTATGCAAAGACCCGGCCGAAGCGGGCAACACGCAGATCGTTCCAGCACCCGACGCAATGACCGCAATTAACAGCGCCACTGCAACGCTCTGGGGAAAACTGATGCGTGGGAAAAGCTGGCTCACAAATTATGTCCCGGTGATCTTCACGCGAAGCTCTTCTGGCAGGCGCTCGCGAATTTCCTGCGGCAGCCGGTCGTGCACCCGCCGCGCCCCTTGCTTGGCCGCGTCCAGCACGGTCACAGGCGCGGGAGTAGCAACCGCCACCACCAGCCAGATCAACGCTGACAAGGCAAAGCCGGCCAGCGCCGCAATCTCCAGCCAGAAAGCATGCCGGGGAACGAAGTGGCGAATCACGCCAAAGGTGAGTAGAAAAACTCCGCCCGAAACCGAGGCCAGCGCGATTAACCCGACGTCAATGGTGCGGTGCATCCGCTGCCGCCCGCGGCAGTGTTCGCAATCGGCGAAATGGCTCTCGTAGTCGCTTCCCATCTCCGGCGCCAGGCCGGAAATGTCATAGCGCCAGCCCGCCAAAATCTTCCCGACAATCGGATCGATGCACTGCTGACTCATAAGTGACTACGTTGTCATTCCGAACAAGCGTTCTATACACCACTGTCCGGTCCTTCTAAAGCTGGATCGGCGCTAAAACCTCGTCCTGCATCGCCACCAGCACCCGATTTTGAAACAACCCACCCCGCTCGGCCAGCGCCTTTTCGGCCTCTCGGCGCGCTATTTCCGGATGATTGTTCTGCTCAGAGAGATGCGCCAGCACCACGAAGGCTGCACCATTATCATAGTCGTTAATGAAGAAATCCGCGAGTTTCTCGTTCGACAGGTGCCCCACGTTGCTCGCCACCCGCTGCTTCACCGACCATGGATAAGACCCGCCACGCAGCATCTCCACATCATGATTCGATTCCATCACCAGAATGTCCGACCCGCGCAGGTGGTCACGAACGTTACCTGGAACGTAACCCAGATCGGTGGCCACGCTCACCTTCGTGCCCTCTACCCGAAAGGTGAACCCCACCGGATCGGCGGCGTCATGCGGAATGGTGAAAGGTTTCACCTCAATGTCGCCCACCTGAAAACGGTGCCCCGACTCAAAGCGCTCCAACCGCTCCAGTTGCGGCCGCTCGCCCCTCTCGTCGCGCATAGCCCGCGCCCACGCCGCGTGCGTTGCCCCGGTCATAAATATTGGGATGCGCAACTTCTTCGCCAAAGTTGCTAAACCATAGATGTGATCGGAATGTTCGTGAGTAATCAGAATCGCCGAAAGCGATTGCGGATCTTCGCCCAGCGACTTCATCCGCTTGAAAGTCTCGCGGCAGGAAATGCCGGCATCGACCAGAATCCGGGTGCGTGCACTGGCCACAAACGCACAATTCCCCCGGCTCCCGCTCGCCAGCATCGAAACCGTCACACCCATCCCCGCAGCATACGCGCTCACCCTGTGGATTCGGGAGTAACTTCTTGGTCATCCAGTACCTACGGGCAGTGGCCAGTGGTCAGTGATCAGTGTCCAGTCTCGGTTTCGCGGTTTTCTGGCCACTGGCCACTGATCACTGGCCCCTGATTTTTCACTTTCCCTGTCGCAGATTATCGATAACCCCGCGCATCAGCGACCCGCCATAAGCCCCGGCCACTCCCGGCAGCGCCGCCAGAAACGATCCATACACCTGCGCCCGCGTAGGCTTCATCGTCAGAAAAACGTAGGCCACAAGTTCGCTTAAAGGGATAAATATTCCTACCACCACCACCCACCGCCAAGGCCAGCGCGGCCGCAGCAGCCCCAGCAGCATGCAAGCCATCAGCACCAGCAGAGCCGTTAAGAGCAGGTCATCGATCATTACGTCCGCCCACCCGGTGCCGATGCCCGCAAGCGCAGCCAAAAGATAGAACGGCGCATCGCAGCGGCCAGATGGAGAGACTGTCTCAGTAGTCATGGCCCGCCCGTTTCCCACTAGGTACTGGGTACTAGGTACCCGTACGCTGAATCCTCAATACCGGTAAAACCCCCGCCCGCTCTTCCTCCCCAACCACCCCGCATCCACCATCTTGATCAGCAGCGGACAAGGCCGGTACTTGGGATCCCCCAACCCATCCTGCAGCACGCGCATAATGTCGAGACAAACGTCGAGCCCAATAAAATCAGCCAAAGTCAGCGGCCCCATCGGATGCGCCATCCCCAGCTTGAACACCTCATCCACCGCCTCAGCCGTGGCCACGCCATCCATCACCGCATACATAGCCTCGTTGAGCAAAGGCATCAGCACGCGGTTCGAAACAAATCCCGGCGCATCGTTGACCTCGACCGGAGTTTTGCCCAGCTTTAATGACAGATCCCGAGTTTCAGAAAATGTCTCCGTCGAAGTAGCCAACCCGCGAATCACCTCCACCAGCTTCATTACCGGCACCGGATTAAAGAAGTGCATCCCAATCACTTTTTCAGGACGCTTGGTTAACGCGGCGAGTTTGGTAATAGAAATCGAAGAAGTATTCGAAGCCAGGATGACGTCCGGCCGCACCACCCGGTCCAGATCGCGAAAAATCTCCGTCTTGATCTCAATCTTCTCGGTAGCCGCTTCCACAACAAAGTCGCACTCAGCCAGCTTGGCGCGGTCGGTCACAGGATCGATTCGCCGCAGGGTCGATTCTTTGTCCTCGGCGGAAATCTTGTTCTTCGTGACCTCGCGGTCGAGATTCCTGATGATGGTCTCGAGCCCGCGATTCAGAAACCGTTGCTCCACATCACACAAGACGACCGAATAACCCGCGCCAGCAAATATCTGCGCAATGCCGCTGCCCATGGTCCCCGCGCCAATCACTCCGATCCGCCTTGCGTCCATATCGACAGCCTCCAACTGACTCTAAATCCTGATAAGTAAACACTAGCCTGACAATTTGCCGGCGACCTCTCGAAGCGCCAAGCCCAAGCAGTAGTAAATCGCGCCGTTAACGATAATGGCGACCGACCACATGACGAGGTTGGCGCCCGCACCCATGTCCATCGTCACGATACCTAAAACCAAACCAGGACAAAGCAAAACAGTTGCTCTTCTTAATGCCCAAAATATGGGAGGAGCATTGTAATTGGCGTGCATGTTGACGGCCTCTTCTGCGGTAGGAAGATGAAACAGGTTGTACCTGTTCGCGCACAGCCAGAAAGTAAAGAGACCAATCGCAATGACGATTCCAGTGATGGCAAGCCGCCTTGGCAATTTAGCCATATGCTCCACCCGAAAACGCTGAGTCTACCATTGACCGCGAGCGGGAGGGCGAACCGTCGACTATCGATACGCGCTCCTCGCCTCGCGGTGCTAAAATAGTTGATTCCATCATTCATCGTAGCTCTGCGAGGTGCAACCATGGCAACCCTAGAACTCCCCATCCGGCCGCCGCGCACATCCCACCACCAAGGCCCCTTCATCAACGAGCCGTTTTTCGATTTCACGAAAGAAGACAACGCCCGCAAGATGCGCGCCGCCATCGAGCGCGTCCGCGGCCAGCTCGGCCGCGAGTACGACCTCATCATCGGAGGCCAGCGCCTCAAGACGACAGACAAAATCAAGTCGCTGAACCCCGCGAGGCCGTCACAGGTAGTAGGAATCCATCAGAAGGCAGGCAAAGAGCACGTGGAGCCGGCCATGGCCGCCGCGCTGAAAGCATTCGATTCCTGGAAGCGCACTCCCATCGAAGAGCGCGCCGCCCTCCTGTTCCGCGCCGCCGACCTGCTGCGCGAACGCAAAATGGAACACATGGCCTGGCTCGTCTTCGAAGTCAGCAAGAACTGGGGCGAAGCCGACGCCGACATCTCCGAGGCCATCGACTTCTGCGAGTTCTACGCCCGCGAAGCCCTGCGCTTCGCCAAGGCTGAGCCGCCGGTGCAAATGCCCGGCGAGCGCGACACGCTAGCCTACATCCCGCTAGGCGTAGGCGCGGTGATCCCGCCCTGGAATTTCCCCTGCGCCATCATGGCCGGCCTGGTGGTCGCCTCCATCGTCAGCGGCAACACCGTGATCCTGAAGCCATCGAGCGATTCCCCCACCATCGCCGCGAAATTCGTCGAGCTACTCGAAGAAGCCGGCATGCCCGAAGGCGTGGTGAATTTCTGCCCCGGCGCCGGCGCCAGCTTCGGTGATGCCGTGGTCGCGCATCCCAAGACGCGTTATATCGCTTTCACCGGATCCCGCGAAGTCGGACTCCACATCAACAAAACCGCCGCCACGCAAGCCCCCGGCCAGCTCTGGATCAAGCGCACCATCTTAGAAATGGGCGGCAAAGACGCCATCGTCGTCGACGCCGACGCCGACATCGACTCCGCAGTCGAAGGCGTAGCCCAGGCCGCATTCGGCTTCCAGGGCCAGAAGTGCTCCGCCTGCTCCCGCGCCATAGTCGACGAGCGCATCTTCGACAAGTTCCTCGAGCAGCTGAAAACCCGCGTAGAAAAAATCACCGTCGGCGATCCCGCCGAAAACGCCAACATGGGCGCCGTAATCAATGAAGGCTCGATGAAGACCATCCTCGCTTACATCGAGCAAGGCAAAAAAGATGGACGAGTCTTAACCGGAGGCGAGCGCGCCACCGAAGCCGGAGAAGGCTACTTCATTCAGCCCACCGTGATCGCCGACATCCCGGCCAAATCAAAACTCGAGCAGGAAGAAATCTTTGGCCCCGTGCTCGCAGTCATCAAAGCCCGCGGCTTTGACAACGCTCTGGAAATCGCCAACGACACCGAGTTCGGCCTGACCGGCGCCATCTACACCAAATCTCGCGACAAGATCGACCG
>JBAWCJ010000453.1:0-7778 GCA_049590215.1 Candidatus Sulfotelmatobacter sp.
GCATTGCCAGTGGGTACTGGACACCGTTCGCCAAACGGTTGAGTGGCTTTTCAGCCACTAGGGTTCGACTCCCTTGCCCTCCTCGGGTCACTCGACCTGCACTAAATGTGCTTGACTACGCGCTACATTGACTTATCATGGTAAGTGTTTGGCGAACGGTGTTTGGTATCTACGAGCCCCGAGCGATGCTCGGGGCTTGGCTTTTGGGCGAGGAGTGGAATGAGTTTTTCGGCGTCGGCGGCAGATGAGCGAGTGGTGGACGTGCAATCCACGGACGACGCGCTGAGTGTGAGTCTGCGGGATGGCCGTGTCATCAGCGTGCCGCTGGTGTGGTATCCACGCCTGCTGAACGCCACGCCTGCGCAACGCCGGAAATTGGAAGATTGCCGGCGGTGGATATGGGATTCATTGGCCCGATATTGACGAAGACCTGAGTACGGGAGGATTGTTGCGCGGCGCGCCTGCCCCGAAGGCATCGGTTCACGCGAGGTAGCGTTATCAGCCATCGGTTTTCAGCCGTCGGTAAAATCAAAGGCCCCGCTCGCGAGAGTGGGGTCTTTTTTTTGCTTCGTTGTCGGCAATCGGCCGGAGCTGGAGTTAGGTAACGCAGCAGTCCTGATAGATCCTTACCGGCGCCTCGACTCGCGCTTAGCGATGACTCGCAGTGCCGCTTTCGCCAGGGCGGAACTGCATCCTAATTGTTTGGCGATCACCTTTTGCGGATGCGGATGGGACCGCGAAGATGGTAGGAGCTTTGCAACGGCATCCAGGAACTCCGCATCCAACGGACCTTGGGTTCCCGGAAGTTGCCGCCGGCCCACGCAGGCGACACCTTCTAGGTGGTACTTTTCGGCGGCAGCCTCACAACATTGCTGAATAAAATAAGGGCTCTTGAACATCCGCTTGACCGTGCTCTCGGCTGCGGCTTCGCGAATCGGAATCCAGACCTCCGCGAACAGGTCCGGGGTAATCGCCTCTGATGCTGCATTGAGGAGATCGGACGTGGAGTAGTCGAACGTGCCGAGTAGTCGTGCCACGCAGACGAGCGAAACCAGTCCTCGCCATTTCGCCAGAAAGCGGTCGCCGAGCTCATCGTCGCCCGGGCGCACTGAAGAGAGGTGCTGTTCAACTGCTTTTGTTATATCAACGATTACGGGCCAGAGAAGAAGCGGGAACTCTTCGGAAAATACGGCTGCATAGCTCGACTGATTTCTCATGAAACGGGACTTTACTCTGGCGGCAGACGCCGGGTTCTTGAAGGCGAGGGAAAGAACGCAGGAGGCTAGGTATAAAGGTGTGACGAAACGGTGGGCGGGCTTTCCAATGTTGCGATAATAATTCCGTCGTCGTTCATAAAACCATTCATTCTTTTCGAGGATGTCTTCGATGTCTCTTTGTATTTTGTCCGTAGCGTGCAGGGAGGCGAGTTCGACTGCGTTCTGATTATTCGTTGCACGAATTATCCTGTCGCGTACGAGACTGTCTGTTGAGACTAGCACCTTGATTAGAAGTGTGCGATCGTCGCGCCCTCCGGTGTTGCTTTCAAAATGCCTGAATATCGTCTCAGTCGTTTGGAGGCCATTGACGATCTGAATGTTTTGCAATGAAATCGTCTTGCCTGATAGGGCCGCATTTGTGGCCAGGATTGTGACTCCATTGTTCAGCCACCAGAAGTCAGGAGCGGAGGGGAGTCGAAGGGACTCGGCGATATCTTCGTTAACGCGGGTGCCCCTGAGAAAATCTCTTACGTTCGAATCGAACAGATATCTTCTCAGGTTGCCGTTCTCATCCGAGACAAAACGCCGATAGTCGTCCAGTCGGGCCAGCAACAGATAGCTGCCCGCCCCGGCAGATACGTGTTCGATGAATGGGAGTTCCAAAGAAAACTGTCTGGTTTGTCTAAACGGTGGGAGTCGATGCTGCGGGCGGGTATGGGGGTTGGCCTTGCCGTCAGGCACGTTTCAGTGGTGGTGCCAGGTCAAAGGCGGCGCTGCGGGCTGCATTGGGTACCTCAGCGGCTAAAGCCGTGTTCCCTTTTTCGCGGGCTGGTTTGGCACGAGTGAACTCGTGCCCTTCCCGAGCCTTCTGCCTACAGCTTCGCCGGGACTCGCCACGACCGCGCTCGGGAAGGGCACGACTTCCAGTCGTGCCGGTAGGGCGTCCTACGTTACGCGGCTTTAGCCGCTGAGGGCCAGCTGTCTAGTTTGAAGCCTGGGTAGGCTGAGCAATAGCGATAATGCGATGCCTCGCTCACTATCCCTCGCTTCACGGGATTGTCGTGGACGTAGCTGCGATGCATATCAAAATCCGCGGCGTCGCGGATGCGATGGTCGGTGAATCCGCGTTGCCATACTTCGCTCTTTCTTCCTAGCTCCACTCCTAGTGCATGCGAATAGCCTCCCTTTATGAATTGGATCGTGCGCTCCAAGGTGACGTTGGGCGCTGGCGTGAGCAAGAGATGAAGGTGTTCGGGCATTACGACGAATGCGTGCAGCTCAAATCGTCCTTGCCGTCGATAGCCATACAGCATCTTTAGAAAAAGTCGTGCGTACGATTCGACAACGAAGAGTCTTCGGCGTTGCCAGGTTGAGAAGGTGACGAAATATGTCCCGTGTGGGTGGAGGGAACGAGTCGGCTTCAAAGGCCTACCTCAGCGGCTGAAGCCGCTCTTTGGCCAGCTTAGTATGGCACGAGTGAACTCGTGCCCTTCCCGAGCCTTATTCTTGGCATCCGTGTGCCGCTTTGGGAAGACCAACTGCCCCACCTTTCGTGGTTTTCGAACGGTGGGAGTCGGTGCTGCTGGCGGCTATGAGGGATTTACGCGGCGCTGACGCGCCGCTCTTCCGCGGTACTACATTCGTCCTACTTGTCCTTCGCAAAATCCGAGATCAACGTCAACGGCGTCGGACGGGAGTGTCCGACCCACATTGGCTGTCCTGGATCCTGGAAGATTCCCACAGGTTTATTTTGTTTGATGTTCAGGTGACCTTGCCTCCCGTTTTGGGATGGGGATACTGGATATAGGGCGGGGTGTGGGCCGTTTGGCGGTGGCGGCGAAACCAAGGTCCCTCACTTCGTTCGGGATGACGGAAATTTTGTTCGGGATCACAGACATTTTGTTCGGGATCACAGAAGTTTTGTTCGGGATGACAGAAATTTCGTTTGGAATGACGGGTCCGTGGTCGCTGAGATCCTTCACTTCGTTCAGGATGACAAAAAGGGGTGGTGGTTATGGGGGTGTTGATTGGGGATTTGATGGCTTCGGGGGATGAGCGGTTTGGGCCGGGTGGATCGGGGAGGAAGGGTGGGAAGCAGGGTGAGGGTCGTGGCAAATCTGCCAAGGCCGGTGGAGATGGAGGTCCTTCGGCCCGCAAAGAACGCGGTCCTCAGGATGACAAGTCGTTTATAGAGGAGCCTACTAGCGCGGCATCACTGAGGACGCAGGGGAAGATTCCGCCTAAGCGGATGGGGGAGCTTTCGGAGCTGGACTTTCTGCGGAAGGCTATGGGGATGGGAATGATTGTGTCGAAGCCCTGGGGAGACAGCTACCGGTATGACTTTGTTTGCGATGCGGGCGGGCGGTTGTGGAGGGCGCAGGTGCGGTCGACGGAGGATCGGTTTGGGGCTCGGGGATATGCGGTGCATGCGTCGGTTTATGTGGGACGGAAGATTGTTGGGCTTACGGAGAAAGATATTGATGTGCTGATTGGCTACATTGTGTCGCGGGATATCTGGTATGTGGTGCCGGTGCGGGCGTTTGTGCCGCGGAAGAATTTGTGGTTCTATCCGGATGGGAGCAAGAAGGGAGCTATGTTTGAGAAGTGGCGAGAGGCTTGGTGGGTGATGATGGGGAGGAAGTGGCGGGCTCGGTTGTGATTGCTTGGGAGCGGACCTCAGCGGCTGAAGCCGCGTTCCTATGAGGGCCGCGTTACGCGGCGCTGAAGCGCCGCTCTTCCACGGTATCGCCGGGGTTAGGTGCGTGGGACGTACGGGCTGGATCAGGACCAACGTCAAAGGCAGCGGACGAGGGCGTCCGCTCTACACGAGGCTACTTCACGCCTTTGTCGGGATTCCACGAGCCTTGCAGCTTGCGCACGTAGACGATCTGGCCGATGTGGTAGGCGTTGTGGGTGCAGATGTTTCCGATGGTGGGCGCCCACTGGGCCAGCTTTTGGTCGTCGGCGGATTCGACTAGCTTTTCGAGGTCGGTCATGACCTGGTCGAGCTGTTTGACGGTGTCGCTCCACTGCTTAGCGTCGAATTTTTCGAAGGTTTGCTCGTTGTCGCCGGCGAATTTGTCGTTCGTCCCTCCCTGGAACTTGACCAGGCTGCGGCGATTCCAGAAGAGGAGGTGATAGGTGAGCTGGCCGGCGGAGTGGCCTCCGGCAGGGGGCTGCCAGCTGGCTTGCTCGGCGGTGAGTCCGTCGACCGCTACGCTGATGGGCACGAACCACTGGGCCTGATTGTGGGTAGTGTGCAGCTCTTGCAGCAGGAGGCTGCGCAGGGTTGCGGGCGGCTGCG
This sequence comes from Candidatus Sulfotelmatobacter sp., assembly GCA_049590215.1. Taxonomy (GTDB): domain Bacteria; phylum Acidobacteriota; class Terriglobia; order Terriglobales; family Acidobacteriaceae; genus Sulfotelmatobacter. The sequence goes on from JBAWCJ010000453.1 coordinate 4,522, forward strand.
GCTGATTTTGGGCGTGGCAGGGAAGCGAGAACATTAGAACCAGAACTGGCGCTAGGGCTGCGATTGCGTGCTTCATTGGGGATTCTCCTGAGACGAGGTGAGACGGGTAATAGACGGGCTGCATGCTTCCAGGTTAGCGCGTTTTGGTTAGCGAGGGAGCGGGGAGCGCGGGCAAAACCCTGATTTCAATGGGGAATTAATAAACGGTGGGTGAGGAAATCTGGGGTATGATCAATACATGCCCCTACTTCTGGAACACCTTACCAGCCTTCGTCAGGAAATCACGGATTTACGGAACATGAACGCTCGCACCGCCAACCGGACGGCGGACAGCCAGATCGATCAATCGGCGGTGGAAATGCGCGCCAACCGGTTGCTCGAAATCAAGAAGGAATTGTCGCAGATGCTGAACCGTCCTGAGGATCCCAGAGTTTGGTGGGAAAAGGGTGGGCGACGGAATCGGGTCGCGTAGCGGCGGGTGAGCAGCTAAGAGTTTCTGATGCCTTCATTGGATTTGAGTCCGATGAGGGCTTTTGTTTTCTCGCGCGCCGCGAGAGACGTGGCGCTGCGTGCAAGTACATAGGTCCTTCGCGCAAAGGACGGGCTCAGGATGACAATTGAGCGGTGAGGGTTTCGGCAGCGGCAGTGAGAGCGGCTGCTAGTCCTTCGGACTTCGGTGCGCCGCCTTGGGCTAGATCTTTGCTGCCTCCGCCGCGTCCGCCCAGCTTGGCCATGGTTTCTTTCAGGAGCGCGCCCATGTCGTGAGGTTGACCGGCGGATTGGGCGAAGACCAGCGCAGGTTGCGGCGATTCGGTGGCTAGCAGCGCGATTGCGGGAGCTTGCCGCGTCAGTTTCTGGGCCAGGAGTTTGAGGAAGTTTAGGTCGCGGTCGGTGAAGGTGTGCACCACCAGCCTGCGGCCCTGGCTCTCCGGAGTTTCCGCTAGTAGCGTTGCGGCCTGCGCGGCGGCGAGTTCGTCTTGCGATTGCTCGAGCTGCTTGTGCAGCGACTTGATTTCGTCCAGTGACTTGCGGGCTTGTTGCGGCACGTCGTAGATGCCGGCGGAAAACAGCGCGGCGGTTTCGGTGAGCGTGGAGTAATCGCGGCGCGCGGTGGTGACAGCGCGCTGGCCGGCCACGAATTCGACGCGATATCCCTGGCGAGATTTTTCGGTCTTGCGCAGCAAGATGCAGCCGATCTGTCCGGTGCTGCTCACGTGCGTGCCGCCGCAGGCGGTAAGGTCCCAGTCGCGGATGTCGATTAAGCGTAGCTGGTCGCGTTCGGCGGGCGGAAGTTTTCGCAGGCCTAGTTTTTCTGCTTCATCTCGCGTTACATAGCGCACGTCCGTGGGACGGTCTTCGACAACGATTTCGTTGGCCCGGCATTCGGCGGCTTCGACTTGATCTTTGTTTAGCCTTGGCGTGTCTAGATCGATTGAGCAGTAATCGTCGGCCATGTGGAAGGAGACGGTCGTCATACCGAAAAGGCGGACGAAGGCGGAAGAGAGCACGTGCTGTGCGGAGTGTTGCTGCATGTGGTCGCGGCGGCGCGGGGCGTCGATTTCACCGTGAATGCGGGCTCCGGGCTGCAGGTTTTTTAATGGAGCGTCGAGGTAGTGGACGATGTGGCCGTCTTCCGTGTCGGCTACTTCTGTGACGCGGAATCTGGCGTCGGAATAGACGATTGAGCCGGTGTCGTGGATCTGGCCGCCGCTGGTGGGGTAGAACGCGGTGCGGTCGAGAATCAGGGCTGGGCGCGGCGTCTCGACCACCGAGCGGACTTCGGCGTCGAAGTTATAGAGAAAGGAGTCGTGGTAGTAGAGGCGGTCGGTCATGCTTCTTCAGAATAGGCATGGAACGGACGGTTATCAAGTCGTTGCGCTCCGCGATTTCCGCGGCCTTGGGTTTGAGGGTTCGATGTTATCTTTAATTCGTCACGCTTTGATTCGTCAAGCTTTGATTCGTCGCGCTTTGATTCATCGCGCTTGAGTCGTTGCCGTGCCAAGCTCTCCCGACTATGGACGTTCTGCAGAAACTGTTTGAACAACATTTTCACGCGCCGGCCGCGCGGATACAGCCGCTGCAGGGCCAGCTCGGGGGATCAGGACGAAATATTACCCGGCTCTCCGCCGGGCAGCTAAGCGCGATTGGCATTCTTTACAACGTGCGCGAAGAGAATATTGCCTTCCTGGAGTTCTCCAAGCATTTTAGGAAACACGGTTTGCCCGTACCGGAAATCTACGCGGAAGATCTGGACCACGGCGCTTATCTCGAAGAGGACCTTGGCGATACCACGCTCTTCGAGTTTCTTTCGAAGCATCGAACGGGCGAGAACATTGCCCCCGATGTAGTGGAAGCCTATCGCAAAGTGGTGGCCGTGCTGCCGCGTTTTCAGATCGAGGCCGGTCGCGATTTGAATTACAAGGTGTGCTATCCGCGGGGGAGCTTCGATCGCCAATCTATTTTCTGGGATCTGAATTATTTCAAGTATTACTTTCTCCGGCTCGCCGGCATTCCCTTCAACGAGCAGGCGCTCGAAGATGACTTCGACAGCTTGACCAATTTTCTCCTGAGCGCGAATTGCGATTACTTTCTCTACCGCGACTTTCAATCGCGAAATATTATGCTCAGGGGCGGGCAGCCGTTTTTTCTGGATTATCAGGGAGGACGCAAGGGCGCGCTCCAGTACGACATCGCTTCCCTGCTCTATGATGCCAAGGCCGACTTGCCTCCTGAACTTCGCCAGCAATTGCTTGATCTCTACATCGAAAAGGTTGGCGGCTTTATCGACGTGAAGCGTGACGCCTTCCTGCATTACTTTTATCCCTACGTCTACGTGCGAATTCTGCAGGCGCTGGGGGCTTATGGATTTCGCGGTTTCTACGAGCGCAGGGCGCACTTTCTGCAGAGCGTGCCTTACGCGCTGAAGAACCTTCGCTGGCTGCTGCATAACGTGAAGCTGCCGATCGCGCTGCCCACACTGATGGAGGCCTTCAACAGCATGCTGGCTTCGGAGAAGCTGCAGAGCCTGGCCTCGGAAGCGGACAATCTTACCGTCCGCATTTTTAGTTTTTCTTTTCATCGAGGCTGGCCGAAAGATGAGAGTGGAAACGGAGGCGGGTTCGTTTTCGACGGCCGCAGTCTGCCGAACCCGGGACGCGAGGAGCGCTTCAAGGCGCTGACGGGCAAGGACGCGCCGGTGATTGATTATCTTAACCAGCAGGAGAGTGTGCATCAGTTTCTGGCCAGCGTGCTGTCGC
>JBAWCJ010000454.1:0-4499 GCA_049590215.1 Candidatus Sulfotelmatobacter sp.
CGCGTCGACTAATTCTGAGCAGGTTGCAGGTCCGCAGAAAATCGGGTTCGTGAGCCTGGGCTGCCCCAAGAATCTCGTCGACAGCGAAGTGATGATGGGGCTGCTGGCGAGGGCCGGCGCAGAACTCTCGCCTCGGGCCGAGGACGCCGACGTCATTGTCGTGAATACCTGCTCGTTCATTGAGAGTGCGCAACAGGAATCGGTGAATACGATTCTTGAGATGGCCCGTCATAAGACTTCAGGACGGGCGAAGAAGCTGGTGGTCGCGGGCTGCCTGGTCGAGCGGTTTCGGGATGAAATCCGCAAGAGCATTCCGGAAGTGGATGCGGTGGTTGGGACCGGGGAGTTGCAGAACATTTTGGCGGCCGCGGGGATCGTCCCGCCTGCGGCAGCGAATTTGTCGCACAGCGCTTCCCCGTTCGTGGTTCTACCTTCGCGAGCCGAGGGCGATGCCCGGGCGGCGCAGGGACGGTTCTCGCGCGAGCAGTGGGACGGAGCGATTGCGGATCTTCCGAATTATTTGTACGACGATGAGACTCCACGCATTCTGGCTACGCCGAAATCCACGGCTTATATCAAGATCGCGGAGGGTTGCGATCATCCTTGCACGTTTTGCATCATTCCGCAGTTGCGTGGGCAGTTTCGCTCGCGGCGGTTCGAGTCGGTTGTGGCGGAAGCGGAGCGGTTGGCCCGAAGCGGCGTGCGCGAAGTTACACTGATTGGGCAGGATACTACCTGCTACGGCGAGGATTTTGGCCTGAAGGATGGTCTGGCGCTGCTGCTCGAAAAACTGGCGAAGATTGAAGAGCTGCGCTGGATCCGCTTTCTCTATGCTTATCCGAATAAGATCACGGGCAAGCTGTTGGAGACGATTGCATCTTCGGAGAAGATCTGCTCTTACATGGATGTGCCGTTGCAGCATGCATCGGCGCCGGTGCTGAAGCGCATGAAACGCGGAGGCGGGGCGGACGTGTTCCTGCGCTCGATCAGCAAGATGAGGCGGACAGTCCCCGATTTGATTTTGCGGACGTCGTTTATCGTGGGTTTTCCGGGAGAAACTGAGAAGGAATTCGAGGAACTGTGCGGTTTCGTCCGCGAAGCCCAGTTTGACTGGATGGGAACTTTTTCCTACTCCGATCAGGAGGGTGCGGACGCATATGGACTGGACAAGAAGCTTTCGGTGCGCGAGATCGAGGGTCGGCGCAAACACCTGATGAGCATTCAACGGCAGATCAGCAAGAAGAAAAAGAAAGCGCTCGTGGGACAGGAGTTCGATCTGCTGCTGGAGGGGACGTCGGAAGAAACCGATCTGCTCATGGAAGGTCGCACTTCGATGCATGCTCCCGAAATCGACGGCAAAGTCTTCGTGAACGACGTTCCGGCAGAGACTGAGCCCCAGCCGGGCGAGTTTTATCGCTGCCAGGTCACAGAGGCGCATGACTATGATCTGGTGGCGAGGATCTTATAACGAGCCTGGCCTGAGAATTCTGTGCTTTAACTCGGCGAAAGAGAGTTTCCCCTGACCGATGTCTCGCAAACGTGCTCTGAAGCTCCGCTGCCCAATCTGCAAGAAAACGGTGAAGAGCGGTGATCCCGAGTTTCCCTTCTGCAGTGACCGTTGCCGCACTATTGATCTAGGCAAGTGGGCGAGCGGCGCTTATGTGATTCCGTCGCCGGTAACAGATGCTGATGAACCGATTCGAGAGCGCACGCCGGAAGATGTGGACGAAGAGTCGTGAAGGAAACTGGGAAGCCCAACGGTAGCACCGACGTCCCGCCGACTCCCGCGATAGCATCCCGACAAACTCCCATGTGGGCTACGCTGGTCGCCACATTTTTCGGGATTGGACGGCTGCGGCCCGGGCCGGGGACCTGGGCCTCGGCGGCGACCGTGTTGTTGTGGACGGCACTGTGCCACGCGCTCGCACCTGGATTGCGAATCCCAGTCGCAATTGCCTTGGCGTTGCTTGTCGTGCTGATCGGAATTCCTGCGGCCACCCAGGTCGCGCGAGGTTCGGGGATAACGGATCCACAGTTTGTGGTGATTGATGAGGTTGCGGGTCAACTGGTGGCGTTGATCGCGGTGCCGTTCGCGTGGAAATCCTTTCTGGCGGCCTTTATACTTTTTCGTGTCTTCGATATCGTAAAGCCGCCTCCGGTGCGACAATTGGAGGCGCTTCCCGACGGCACTGGGATCGTATTGGACGACGTGGCCGCCGGCCTTTACGCGCTGGGAACAATGCATCTCTTGTTACACTTCAGTCTTCTAAGATAGTGTTGGCTAGAGCAGTGCGAGTGTTTTCCTCATGGGATTTTCCGAGCGCATCCTGGGCAAGAAAAACGTGAACGGCGGCCCGCACATTGAGTCGGTTTCGCCCCTGCTCGCGCTGGCGGGAGGCGAAGTCCGCATCGCGGGTTCGGGATTGCGGCCCCAACAGTACGAGCGTCCACGAGTGCAGTTCGGCGACGTCGAGGGCGGAGTCGTAATCAGTTCGGATTCATTTCTCGTTGCCCGCGTTCCTGAGGGAGCGACTTCTGGTCCGGTCGTAGTGGCGGCCGATGGGCACGTGAGCAATGCGCAGACTGTGAAGGTGGCCGTCCCCATCGCTGACAACCTGCACCCCGTGACCAATCCAGCGCTCGACGCTCAGGGCAATATCTACGTGACCTTCTCTGGTTCGCGAGGTCAGAAGGTTCCGGTCGCGATCTTCAAGATTGATACCAACTACGCCGTGAAACCGTTCGTCGCGGAGATGATGAACGCAACTTCGATCGCGTTCGACCGTCAGGGACACATGTATGTTTCGTCGCGCCATGACGGCGCGGTCTATCGCGTGACGCCGAATGGAAGCATGTCTACGTATGCCGAGGGCATGGGAGTTGCTACGGGGATTGCTTTTGATAAGAATCAGAACCTCTATGTGGGCGACCGCAGCGGCACGATCTTTAAGATTGGCCCCGACCAGCAGGTGTTCGTGTTTGCCACGCTGGAGCCGAGCGTGTCGGCGTACCACCTTGCTTTCGGTCCGCAGGGCGACCTATTTGTGACGGGGCCGACCACATCGAGCTTTGACTGCGTGCATCGAATTGATCCGCAGGGATCGGTCCACACGTTCTACCGTGGCCTGGGACGCCCGCAGGGACTGGCTTTTGACTCGTCGGGCAATCTGTATGTGGCCGCATCGCTCTCCGGAAAACGCGGAATTGTAAAAATCACTTCCGCGGGGCACGCCAGCCTGGAAGTTGCTGGCCATGGGCTGGTGGGGCTGGCTTTCGCCCCGGGAAGCAGCGTGATTCTGGCGACCACCGATGCGGTGCATCATCTCTCGTGGAACATTCTGGGACTGCCGTTGCTGCCGGAGTAGAGCAGTTTTCAGTTCTCAGAAAAACCTGACTTACATCGCTGAGAACTGAGAACTGCTTTTATCATTTACACTTCTAGCCGTGAATGTCGAGATCATCGCGGTCGGCTCCGAGTTGCTGACGCCTTTCCGCACGGATACAAATTCTCTTTATCTCACCGAGCAGATTAATCAACTGGGCGTTGAAGTGGTTTTCAAGTGCGTGGTGGGCGACGATCTCAAACGCCTGGTTGAAGCGGCGCAACACGCGCTGTTTCGGTCGGAGATCGTCATTTTCAGCGGCGGTCTCGGCCCTACTGAGGATGACCTGACTCGCGAAGCGGTCGCGGAAGCTTTGGGCGTTCCCTTGCGGCGCGATGAAGCGGTTTTAGCCGGTATCGAGCAGCGCTTCGCGGCGCGGGGCTGGAAAATGTCAGCCAACAATGCGAAACAGGCGGACGTTCTCGAAGGAGCGACCGTGCTTCCCAATCCCAATGGGACTGCACCCGGACAGTGGCTGAGCGGCAAATTTGACGGGCGCGAGCGCATCGTCATACTGTTGCCCGGACCACCGCACGAACTGAAAGCTCTGTTCGAGGCGGAGTGCGTTGAGCGGCTGCGGGCGAAGTTGCCGCGCGCGTTCCTGGCGACTCGGGTACTGAAGGTCGCGATGCTGGGCGAGTCTCATGTAGATGCTCGGGTCGCGCCTATCTACAAGCGCTTTGGCGACGTGCAGACTACGATCCTGGCAGGAGCGGGAGAGATCCAGCTACATTTTAAATCGCGCGGCGAGACCATGGAGGCGGCTCAGGCGCGAGTGGACGAAGCGGCGGACGCGGTTGAGGAAGAACTCGATGACGCCGTGTACTCGCGAAACGGTGAATCGCTCGAGCAAATCGTAGGCTACTGGTTGCAGATGCGCAACGCTACTCTTGCCGTGGCGGAATCGTGCACTGGTGGGTTGCTGGGTGAACGGATTACATCGGTTAGCGGAAGTTCGCGATATTTTGCCGGGGGTGCGATCGTCTACTCCAACGCCGTAAAGACCGAACTGGCGGGAGTGCCCGCCGACATGATTGAACGGCATGGAGCGGTGAGCCGCGAGGTGGCGGCGGCGCTGGCCGAGGGCATCCGTTATCGTTGCGAGTCGACGCTCGG
>JBAWCJ010000455.1:0-7400 GCA_049590215.1 Candidatus Sulfotelmatobacter sp.
GGAGTAAGCGAGTACAACTTTTTCAGGCATGAGCACTCCTTGCGGGCAAACGATCGCCGCCACCCAGCAGCAGATAGAGTATCGCTTTTTGCGCATGCAGGCGGTTCTCCGCCTGCTCAAAGACCACGGACTGCGGCGAATCGATCACCTCGTCCGTCACCTCCAAACCACGGTGCGCCGGTAGGCAATGCATGAACACCGCATGGGACGCGGCTTCCGCCATGAGTTCTGCATTGACTTGATAAGGCGGAAAAACCTTCGCTCGCTCATTTTCTTCCCGCTCCTGACCCATGCTCGTCCAGGCGTCGGTGTAAACCGCGTCAGCTTCGCACACGGCTTCGTGAGGATCGGTTAGCAAATTTATCTCAGCCCCGGTCTCCTCCGCAATTTCGCGAGCGGCGGCGACAATCTGCGGATTAGGAGCATAGCCTGTCGGCGTTGCAACACGAATCGAAGACCCCAGGCACGCGCATGTAAGCAACAACGAGTGCGCGACATTGTTGCCATCGCCCACGTAAGCAAGGCAGCGGTCCTTCATGTCACCAAACCGCTCGAGCAGCGTAAGGTAATCGGCCAGGGCCTGGCACGGATGCTCCACATCGCTGAGCGCGTTGATCACCGGAACAGACGCATGCTGCGCCATGCCCTCGATAGTCTGCTGCGAGAACGTACGCAGCACAATCAAGTCCACCCAGCGCTCCAGATTGTGCGCCACGTCGCTCAACTTCTCGCGTGCATCGAGCCGTTCGTGGGTCTGGTCGACGAACATCGCCGTACCGCCCAGGCTCACCATTCCTGCCTCGAACGTTAGCCTGGTCCGCAAAGACGGCTTCTCGAAGAACATGACGATCTGCCGGCCAGTAAGCGCCCGTTGAAAATCAGCCGGACGCGACTTCATGATTCCAGCCAGATGCAACAGCGCATCCACGCCGGCGGGACCGAGATCGCGAGTCGAGATCAGATCCGGACACCAAAACACTTGCGGCACTCGCTCCGGAGCGGCCGTCACTCTACCTTGCACATGCGTATTCAACTTTGTCTCCTTCTTCCGAACCTGTGTACCCGCAGGTTGCGACTTGTAACCAGCGGCGACCGACTGCCTCATGAGTAAGTAACCTCCGTACCGCACGAGAGCTTGGTCAGATAGAACTGCGGCAAGATCTCGGCCTCATTTGCCGGCAGGATTCTCACTCGCCCCACGCCTTGCTTCAGAGCCTGTCCGCAAGCTTGGAGCTTTGGCAACATGCCGCCGCTGATGATCGACCCGGCCGCCAGTTCCGCGGCCTGCTTCGTGCTCAGCCACGGCATCACGCTTCCTGCTGCGTCTCTTACTCCGGGCACGTCGGTGAGAAAGATCAGCGCGTTGGCATGGCACGCCGCAGCGCACGACGCCGCCATCTCATCGGCGTTCACGTTGTAGTATTCGCCGTCGGCGCCCAGCGCCAGCGAAGCCAGCACTGGAATTCCTCCCTGCTGCCACAGAGCCTCGATCCAGCACGGCTCGGCAAAACAAATCTCGCCCACAAATCCCAAGTCGCGCCCGTGAACAAACTTTTTCCGCGCGCGGAACGTCATACCATCGCCGCCGCAGAATCCAATCGCAGGCATCCCTGCCGATTGAATCGCCGCCACCAGCTTTTTGTTGATAATCCCGGCCAACACCATGAGCGCCGTGTCCCGAGTCTCCGCATCGGTGACCCGCAGCCCGTCCACAAACTCGCTTTTCTTGCCCAACCGATTCAGCATGCGGGTCAAGGCACCGCCCCCGCCATGAACCACAGCGACACGGTGGCCATCCTGCGCCAACTCCGCGATCGACCTCGCGCACTTGCGCAACGTCGCAGCATCCTCGATCGCCGCTCCGCCAATTTTCACGATAATCGTCACTGCAAACCCTCCCGCTCTTCCCATCCGTACATCAGATTCATGTTCTGCACAGCCTGCCCTGCCGCGCCTTTCAGCAGATTGTCCACACACGAAACCAGCACCAGTCGCCGGCAATCTTCCGCCAGGCAAAAGCCAAGGTCGCAGTAGTTCGTGTGCAACGAAAACTGCAACTCAGGCAGCTTCGGCGTAGCAAATACTCGCACCCAACGTCTGCCCGAATAAAAATCGCGCAGACAGGATTCCACTTCCGACGGTTTCATCGCCCGCTTTAAGTGCACATAGATCGTCGATAAAATCCCGCGCGGAATCGGCAGCAGATGCGGGGTAAAAGTCAGTTCCGTATCGTCTAGCTCCAACTGCTCCACCATCTCTCCCAGATGCCGGTGATTGAACACCGAATAAGCGGAAAGATTGTCCGCCACCGAAACGAAATGCGTCCGCGACGAAGGCGCCTTGCCCGCGCCTGAAACTCCAGACTTCGAGTCAGAAATAATTCCGTGTTCCCGATCGACCACGGCCGCTTTGAGCAGCGGCGCCAAAGCCAGAATCACCGAGGTCGCATAGCACCCAGGATTCGCCACCAACTGCGCGTCCGAAATGCACTCACTGTTCAACTCAGGCAAGCCATAAACCGCTTTCGCCGTCAGTGCCTCAGCGGTGACTGCATCGGCGTCCTGAAACGAGTAGATGGCACGGTGCTGTGTTTGTTTCAGTCGCCATGCCCCACTCAGATCGATCACACGTAACCCTTGCGCAACCGCTTCCGGCACCAGAGCCCGCGACGCTTCATGCGGCGTAGCCAGAAAAAGTAATTGCACACCTTGGCGTTTCAGTTCCGGCCACGACAGAGTCTGCAGCGGATAGCCTCCGTTGCCAGACAGCTCCGGAAAAATCTCGGCCAAGTCCGCGGCGCCATCGCCTCTGCCCTCACGCCGCACAAGCACAGGCTTTTCCAGCCGCGGATGCCGATTGAGAATGCGCGTCAGCTCCAGCCCCGAATAGCCACTCGCTCCTAGCACTGCGGTCTTGAGCTTCGCTGACATCAGCCCAGCATCTCCTCGATCCGCGCCGCAACCTTCCTGGCAGCATCCTTGTCAGGACAAACAATCAGAATGGCGTCGTCGCCAGCAATCGTTCCCACCACTTCCTCCCATTCCTGTTCATCGAGCGCCGCCGCCACCGGCTGAGCACTGCCAATGATGGTTTTCACCACCAAAAGGTTCTGCGCGGGCCGCACATCCAGCACGAATTCTCGAACCAGCCGATGCACCGGAGGCAGCGCCAGACCCGCAGCGCCTTCGCCCTGAGGCAAGGCGTAACCGGATGCCGTCTTGCTCAAATTCAAGTCGTGAATGTCCCGCGACAGTGTCGCCTGCCCCACCTTGAATCCCCGCTTGCGCAACGCCCGCTGCAAGTCTTCCTGGTTGGCGATGGGTCCGTGTTTCAACGCTTCCAGCACGGCTCTCTGTCGCAGCGCTTTATTCATCATGAATATTTATTCACAATTATGAATAAATATTCTCTATCTTACAGGCCGCACCCTCCCTGTCAAGCGAAAACGCCCCCCGTATCATTTTTAGTAATCGGCCCACGAGGCCAGCCGCAGAGGTAGCTCTCCGCAGCCCGAAAGCCGGAGCTCGCCTCAAATCCTTGCTAGACTACTCGCGGTTGAAAAACAGCGAGTCGCCGAGGAGCCACGCGCATGAGCAACAAACCCACCCTGGCAGCCGAGTTGATTGCCGAGTTCCTCGGAACCTTCGTCTTGATACTCTTCGGCACAGGCGTAGTCGCCATGGTCGTCCTCTTCCCCTCGAACACTCCGGGCGCCACGGTCCACGGAGGCTACACCAACATCACACTGGGCTGGGGTTTGGCGGTAACCATGGGCCTCTACATCTCGGGAAAAGTTTCGGGCGGACATCTCAACCCGGCCGTCACCCTCACATTGGCAGTGTTCCGTGATTTTCCCTGGCGCAAGGTCCTACCTTATTCCATCGCACAGACGGCAGGAGCATTCCTGGCCGCCGCTTTGGTCTACCGCAACTACCTGCCCGCGTTCCACCAGGTCGACCCGCAACTGGAAAAAACGGCAGGCGTGTTTACGACGTTCCCCACTTTTCCGGCTCTGCCGCAAGCCGGGTTTCTCGATCAAGTGATCGGCACGGCTCTCTTGCTGCTCATGGTGTTGGCCATCACCGATGAACTCAACGTCCCTCCGGGAGCCAACCTTGCGCCTGCGATGATCGGCCTGGTAGTGGTAGCCATCGGCATGAGCTTCGGAGGCATGCACGGATATCCAATTAATCCCGCGCGCGATTTCGGTCCGCGCCTTTTCACTGCGGTCGCTGGATTCAAAAACAACGGCCTCACTGACGGCGCTCGCGTGTGGTGGGTGCCGGTGCTTGCGCCCCAGCTGGGCGGGTTGGTCGGCGCTGCGGTCTATGATTTCGGCATTCGACGATTTCTGCGCGCGTCCCAGCTGTCGTCTCAGCCTTGAACCAGGAACCTTCGGCAGAAAACAGGAGATCTTTTGAGTTACGTTCTCTCTCTCGATCAGGGCACCACAAGTTCCCGAGCTCTGTTGTTCGACCGTGACGGCACAGTCCGATCCATAGCCCAGCGCGAGTTCAAACAGATCTACCCCGAGCCGGGATGGGTCGAGCATGATCCCGAAGAGATCGCGGCATCACAAATCGCCGTTGCCCTGGAAGCCTTGGCCAACGCCAATGCAAAGCCCGGCGACGTCGCCGCCATCGGCATCACCAACCAGCGCGAAACCACTATCGTCTGGGACCGCATCAGCGGCAGGCCCGTCTACAACGCCATCGTCTGGCAGGATCGCCGCACCGCAGCTTTTTGCAACCAGCTTAAGTCGCAAGGCCACGAACATCTAATCCAACAGCGCACTGGACTGTTGATCGACGCTTACTTCTCCGCCAGCAAGATTTCCTGGATTCTCGAACACCTCCCAAACGCACGCCCACTCGCCGAAACCGGCCGTCTCGCGTTTGGCACCGTCGATACCTGGCTGGTCTGGAAGTTGACCGGCGGCCGCGTGCACGTCACCGACGCCAGCAATGCCTCCCGCACTATGCTTTTCAATCTGCATTCCGGCCGTTGGGATAACGACCTCCTCGATCTCTTCCAAATCCCCGCGTCGATGTTGCCCGCTGTGTGGCCCTCGAGCGAAGTCTACGGAGAAGTAAGCTCGGTCCCGGGCCTGAACGGTATCGCCATCGCAGGCATCGCCGGCGATCAGCAGGCCGCGCTCTTCGGGCAAAGATGCACCAGTCCCGGCCTCACCAAAAATACCTACGGCACGGGATGCTTCATGTTGCAAAGCACCGGCAATCGCGCAGTCCCATCCACCAATCGCTTGCTCACCACCGTAGCCTGGAGGATCGCCGACGTTACCGACTACGCGCTCGAGGGAAGCGTATTCGTAGGAGGAGCCGTGGTCCAGTGGCTGCGCGACGGCTTAGGAATCATTCGCAGCTCATCGGAAGTGGAAGCGCTGGCAAATTCCGTCCCCGACAACGGCGGAGTGTATTTCGTCCCAGCCTTCGTGGGTCTGGGCGCTCCGCACTGGGATTCCTACGCACGCGGCGCAATCTTCGGCCTCACGCGAGGCAGCAAAGCAGGTCACATCGCGCGCGCCGCCCTCGAGAGTATCGCCTACCAGGTCGCCGACCTGATGGACGCAGTCCAGATTGACACAGGGACCCCGCTCAAAGAGTTGCGCGTCGATGGCGGCGCATCCGCCAATGATGCTCTCATGCAATTTCAGGCGGATACTCTCGGCGTGCCAGTCGTGCGTCCCGCCATGACGGAGACGACCGCGCTCGGCGCAGCATTCCTAGCCGGTCTGGCCGTCGGTTTCTGGAAGGATGTCAAAGCAGTTTATGGAATGCCGCGTGCGGAACGGCGGTTTGAACCGCGAATGCCGCAATCGGAAGTGGCCGCCATGCGGCAGCGCTGGAACGAAGCCATCTCCCGCGCCAAATCGTGGGAGCAAGTACAAGAGGAATAAATTTCTCAGCTTAGGTCTGGGTGTGACCGTTAACCTCACCTGATGCCACAGCAGCCGCATGAACAAGCGCAACCTCATTGTCGGCTTGGGAGAATTGCTTTGGGACTTATTTCCCGCCGGCAAGCAACTGGGCGGAGCGCCCGCCAACTTCGCCTACATCACCTCTTTGCTCGGAGATCAAGGAATTCCGGCCAGCCGTCTCGGCTATGATCCTCTCGGCGCTGACGCGACCCGCCGCCTCGGAGAGCTAGGTCTCGCAACCGAGTTCATTCAGCAAGACACGGACCATTCCACAGGAACGGTGAAAGTCGAAGTGGGCCGCACCGGTGAGCCGCGCTTTGAAATCGCCGAGTTAGTGGCGTGGGATTTTCTCGAGTGGACACCGCAGTGGCAGAAACTGGCGCAACAGGCCGATGCCGTGTGCTTTGGATCGCTCGCGCAAAGATCGGAACACAGCCGTGCCACTATCCGCAAATTTCTGCAGGCCTTGCGTAAAAGCGCGGTGCGGATTTTCGACGTCAACCTGAGGCAGAACTTCTATTCCATGGAAGTTTTAGCAGAGTCAATGAAGCTGGCAACCATCGTCAAACTAAACCATGAGGAACTTCCGAAGATCATGAACTTGTTCCAATGGGAGACTCGCGGGGAAGAAGCCTCGGCTCGACAATTGCTTGCTTGGCATGAAGCAAAGCTGGTCTGCGTCACGCGCGGCAACGGCGGCAGCCTCCTCGTGTCCGCCGACGAATTCAACGAGCATCCAGGTTTCAAGGTGAAGGTTGCCGACACGGTCGGCGCGGGTGATGCATTCACCGCGGCCCTGGTGTACGGGTATCTCCGGGGCACACCACTTGCGCAAATCAACGAAATCGCAAACCGCGTCGGCGCGTGGGTCGCTAGCCAGCCCGGAGCGACTCCGGCGCCAAAAGCGGGCAGCTTAACCCGAAGCTTGGCCGGGATTACCTAGAATTCGTCATTCGAATCCGTGCACGCGTCACTGCGCGTTTTGGTTTATTCTGTCAAGTTTGGCGTTTGCCAATTAGGGGGCCCAGTGATCAGATCTAACGCAGTTGTCTGTCTATTCGTCTGCCTCTCAGTTTTCCTGTCCATCGGATCGACCGCCGCGCAGCAAGTTCCAGAAAACACTTATCAGGATCTGCATTGGCGCATGATCGGCCCGCTTCGCGGAGGCCGCACCCGAGCCGCCACCGGCGTCCCCAGCCAGCCGAATGTTTTCTACGTGGGACAGGTCAACGGCGGAGTCTGGAAGTCGGACGACTACGGCCGAACCTGGACGCCGATCTTCGATCACGAGTCTACCCAGTCGGTTGGCGCCATCGCAGTAGCTGCGTCCAATCCCGATACCATTTATGTTGCCAGCGGTGAAGGCCTGCATCGCCCCGACCTCTCGATCGGAAACGGAATCTATAAATCGACGGACGCCGGAAAAACTTGGACTCATCTCGGACTGCGCGATGGTTTCCAG
>JBAWCJ010000456.1:0-5822 GCA_049590215.1 Candidatus Sulfotelmatobacter sp.
CTAAGATCGTCTTCGCCACGGCTTTTGACCAGTATGCGGTGAAAGCATTCGAGGTCAATGCGGTGGATTATCTGCTCAAGCCTTTCGACAAGAAGCGCGTGGCACAATCGGTGCAGAGAGCCCGCGCCCAGCAGGGGGCCGAAGGCTTGCCCGCGGAAAAGATCGATACGCTCGTCCGCATGCTGCAGGCGCCGAAGGTTCAAACCTCAAAAATCCTGCTCAAGGCCGTCGGACGAATGTTTCTGGTGGACCAAAAGGAAATCTGCTATGCCTCCATCGAGGACGGAGTGATCACGGTCGTCACCGCCGGTCCCGCGGGCATGGAGGGGCACTCGAACTGCCGCACCTTGGAAGAACTACTCGGCAGCCTGGATCCCGGCCTGTTCTGGCGCGCGCACCGCTCCTACCTGGTGAACATCAACCGTATTCGCGAAGTCGTTCCCTGGTTCAAGAGTTCTTACCAGTTGCGCATGGATGATAAGAAGCAGAGCGAGATACCCGTCAGCCGGGCGCAAACTAAACGGCTCCGCGAACTTTTCGGACTGTGAGGCCGCCGCTCCTGCGTACGGCTTCGCTGCGTGCCTCTCTTCTATCGAGCGGGACGCAGCCGCCCGCTCCGCGCTTTCGACCCTTGCCATCAGATCGCTGATCAGCGTGCCGGAATACAAGCCAACTCACTTCCGCTCGGACAGGGATCGATGACCGTGCAACAAAACAACGGAGGGCGGCCCCAGTTTCAGAGCCGCCCTCCCGGGTGGGGGAAGGTTAAACTGCCAAAGCTTCGAGCCCGGTGCGGTCGCGAATTACCAGGGTCGCGCCTTCCAGGCGGATCAGCCTTTTTTTCTTCAGATCGCTCAACAGCCGCGTAACAGTTTCCCGCGAAGAGCCAATTCGTTGTGCCATCTCTTCGTGGGTCATGACCGAGCGCAGATGCAATTCTGCCGAGTTCTGAATTCCTGTGGGAGCACACGACAACAGAAGTCGCGCCAGTTTTCCCGACGAAGAGCGGGCCAGCACCAGATCGTGAATGTCCCGATAAGCACCTTGAAACTCATGGCTCAGCCAGAGCGCGGAGTGCACGCCCACTTCACTCTCATTCTGCAGCAGGTTCATCACGTCCTGGCGGCCGATGAAATTCAACTGGCAGGGAGAAGCAGTTTCAGCTGTCATTTCGTAGTTTGTTCCGGAAATGGCGGCGCTCAATCCCAACACTTCGCCGGCTTCCGCCTGCTTCAGGATCAGCACCTTGCCTTCCTTCGACGTCGTCGACAGCTTCACCTTGCCGGAGCAAAGAATAAACACCCCGCGTGGCGTCTGCCCCTCCACAAAGAGCACGGCTCCTGCCGGCATGACGTTGTGGTGACTGTCCTCATCCACTGATCGCAGCACGGCCGGTGAAAAGCGGCAGAAAAAACCCGCCCGGCTCGCCTTGCAGCCCATGCAGCTCTCGATGATCTCGAGACCGTAGGGAGTTCTCATGCCTGCCTCCGCCGTCGAACTTCGCCGGTGTCCCGGTTCCTCGGGGACATCCTCTGGTGGATATTGCGACCTCGTCTGCTGCGAACGCTCAAGCAAAGAGCGGGCATGGGCCCGTGTATCGGCGTGCGTGCTGCGCGCCGCGGAAATGACTTCCCAAGCGGCGCTGGGGGCTGCGCCTCGCTCCCACTCCAGTTGGCAGGCAAACAAGTACAGAGGATCAACCGCCTCTGGGTTGTTGTGGCTGAGAAATGAATCGTGCCATGGCTCCGGGCGTGCTCCTGCCCCGAACTCGTGCCCGTCTCCCCACGCTTCTTCGCTGGCCACCGATCTCGCCCGCCACGCTTCACTTCTCGATAGGTCCTCCGCCAGAGCGGAGTTCCTGACGGGCTCCGGCAGTAATCGAACCAGACTGCTCGGCTGATAATTCCTAGCCACTAACACGGTTCACTCCTGATCCGGATGCGGCCGACGTTGTGCCAGGGTGAGTGCGACTCGTCCGTCCGCGTTTGGGGGAAAGCTGCTCGACTTACTTCCCGATCACGGAACCCTCATGCATTTGAAGTTCCAGAATGGCGCAGTCCCGAAAGCGGTCTAACCCTCTGAGGGGAAAGCTCATCCTATGGCCCCTACAACTTGCAAGCTGCCGACCATTCGGCAGCCGCAGCATTGATCGGCACTTGAACCCTCGCCCGTCGAATGGCAGTGTCCAACGATCTGGCAGCTCGTCGTCAGCGATCGGTAGCTACTTGTTCAGGTTGTCTTTGCGAGATATACTCCCGGCCTGCGAGAAGATCAGTCCGAGCAAAGGAAAGTGAGGCACAAACACTCATGACCTGGAAAAGCAAACTGGTTCTAGGGGTGCTTACCGCTCTGGCAATGATGGTGCTTACGTATGCTCTGCCCCGGGGAGGAGGAATGCGCGATGCGGCCCTGGTGCAGTTTCCCGTCACGGTTGGAGTCTGGGCGATCTTTGTTCTGCTCTTCGTTAAGCTGAAATAGGGTTAAGCTGGAAATAGGTGAAGCTGAAGAACGCTCCGGGCATGCTAGCCGGTTTCGCGGCCGGCATAGTCCCGACGCGTAATCCCCAGGCGCCTTATCTTCGACTGCAGCGTGGTTCGCTTCAGGCCTAGCCGGCGGGCCGCTCCCCTGGGACCAGAGATCATTCCGCGAGTTTCCCGCAGCACGCGAATGATATGCTCGCGTTCTGCACCCTCGAGCGTATGCTCGGCAGCGCCAGAGCCGGGTGATTGCGTCTGAAGGTCAGCCAGAGGCGCTCGCAAGGCCGTCCCCTCGGTGAGAATGACGGACCGCTCAATAAAGTTTTCCAGCTCTCTCACGTTGCCCGGCCAATCCCAGTTTCTGAGTGTGTCCATGGTCTCGCTGGGAACCGTCTCAATGCCACGATCCATGCCACGGGCAAATTTCTGGACAAAGTACCGCACCAGCAATGGGATGTCATCGCGCCGTTCGCGTAGCGACGGCAGTCGAATCGGAAATACATTCAAGCGGTAGAACAGGTCGCTGCGAAACTCTTTCTCGGCCACGCTCCGGGCCAGATCGCGATTGGTAGCTGCGATCAGGCGAAGATCTACTTTGATTGTCCGCGTCCCTCCCAGCCGTTCGAACTCGTGATCCTGCAACACGCGCAGTAGCTTGGGCTGCAACTCCAGAGGGATTTCGCCAATCTCGTCGAGAAAGAGAGTGCCTTTGTCTGCGAGTTCCAAGCGCCCGATCTTCTGGCTGACGGCGCCGGTAAATGCGCCTTTCTCGTGCCCAAACAATTCGCTTTCCAGCAGCCCAGTTGGAATCGCGGCGCAATTCAAAGTGATGAAACTTCGGTCCCTGCGCTTGCTGGTGTTGTGGATGGCGCGCGCGACAAGTCCCTTGCCGGTTCCGGTTTCTCCGAGGATCAGAACGGTCGCATCGCTGGCCGCGACAATTGCGACCTGATCCAGCACGTACTTCACTGCGGAACTTTCGCCGATGATCTCCTCAAAATGAAGGTGGGTGCGGGATTCACCTTCGAGGAAGCGTTTCTCGTGATCCAGCCGGTTTCTGAGTTGCTCCACTTCGCGGGCAGTGCGCGCGTTTTCTATGGCAATCGCAAGTTGCGCCGCGACTTGATTGAGCAGGGTCAGGTCGTCCGTAGTGAAGGCGTCAGGCCGGGTACTGCCGAGCACCAGAACTCCGAGCGGCCCCTTGGGCCGGAGCATGGGAACGCAACACAGCGCCTGCAAGCCCTCGGCCAGCAAGTGGTCCGTGGTTCCAGCCGGGAACTCTTGCATTTCGTCTTTGCTGAAAATCAACGGAGCGCGCTCCAGCAGGGCTTTGCCGTGCGGATCTTTTGCCGAATTGATTTCGACATCAACAGCCGGCCCTTTGCGCAGGGGGAAATCCACCGCCTGCCGCACCAACTGACCGCTTTTTTCATCGTGCACGGCGAGAGCCGCATATTCTTGCCGCAACACCCGACGCAGGTAGGCAGAAATCTTGGGAAAAACCTGCCGCACATCCCACTTCGCGGCCAGCACACGGCTCACCTCCATCAGCACCTGGTGGCGCTTTTTCTCCTCCCGCAATCTTTGGGAGACACCGCGAAGCGACTCCTCTAATCTCTTTTGTTCCGTGATTTCGACCACAACAATTCCGATCTGCCTGACCTCGTCGGTGGTCGCTTTGACTGGAATGTAGTGCTCTATCCAGTGGCCGGGTTCAGTTCTGGTGGGAAGCACGGTGCTGATCTCAAGATCGATGATTGGTTGCCCTGTCGCCAGAACCCGCCTGCACTGCGGCTCAATCACTTCGGCGGCATCACCGAGCATCTCGCGAAGACTCTTCCCTAAGTGCGCTTCTGCGGGAATGCCATTCATCTCGGCTAGCGTGCGGTTGATCGCCAGATAGCGGAGGTCTGTGTCGAGAATGCAGAAACCAACTTTGGCCGCACTGAAATAAGCGGTAAGCAGCTGTTCCGATTCCAGGAGAGCTTCGGCCGGTTCGCGGCTGCGAGACACTACGTCACTCAACTGCAGCAGCGCTAGGGAGCGCTGCGTATCCCGGTCTAAGCGTGGTGCACTCAAGGGGAACACTACACCGGACCTTGCGGCGTTTCCCCCTCGAAAAAGCGCCGCTGAACTGCCCCGATTCAGCGGCATTATAGACTCATCCTGCAAGGGGAGAAGGAGTTTTCTTCCCGACATCGGTTTAGCGAACAGATTCTTCCCAAGATGGGACGTTTGGGGCGCGTCCGCATCTTGGTGGCGTTCCCTGCGATTGCAACCCCGCTGCTGCGTAACGCTATACTGAGCCCATGGCCCGAGGCTGGGAAAGCAAGTCTGTCGAGGCACAACAAGACGAAGCTGCGGCGAGGAGCACACCCGAAAAGCCACGTCTGACAAGGGAAGCCGCGGACCGGCTTCGCGAACAAGAGAACCTTCGCCTGTCGCTCCGTCGCGTGTTACAGCAACTCGAAAACAACCACAATCCCCATCACCGTGCCATGCTCGAACAGGCGCGCGCTGATCTGGAGAGAAAACTACAGGAACTCAGTGCTTGAGTGCGGCTGTATAATTGAAAATTCCATGAAAGCCTTCGTTTACGTTTCGCTCAAGAAAAGCGTTCTTGATCCTCAAGGCAAGACGATCCAGGGTGCGCTCAAGAAAATGGGCTACAAGGGCCTGGAGGACGTCCGCCAGGGAAAGTACTTCGAACTTACCCTCGATGGCGGGCTAAGCCGCGAAGAAGCGCAAACCGAAGTTGAGCGCATGGCGCGCGAAGTCCTGACCAACCCGGTTATTGAAGAGTTCCGCTGCTCCCTCGCAGACTGAATTCCTGGAGTTCCAGCATGTGTGGCATTGTTGGCTACGTCGGCAAGAAGCAAGTGGTTCCGATCATCCTCGAGGGGTTGAGGCGTCTCGAATACCGCGGCTACGATTCGGCGGGAATTGCCGTCGCCGGTAATGGGGACAAGCTGCAAATCCGCCGCGCCGAAGGCAAGCTGCGCAATCTGGAAGAAGCCATCCGCGTCAAGCCCCTCGAAGGCAGCTACGGCATTGGCCACACCCGCTGGGCTACCCACGGGCGTCCCACGGAAGAAAACGCTCATCCTCATCGCGACTGCACCGGCAAGATCGTCGTCGTACACAACGGCATTGTTGAAAACTATCTGAGCCTGAAGAAAAAGCTGATTGAAGAAGGCCACAAGTTCTCCACCGAAACTGATACCGAAGTCATCGCTCACCTGATCGAGAAACACCTCAAAAGTGTTAATGGTCGCCATCCTCATCTCGAAGAGGCGGTTCGTAAGACCGTAAAAGAACTCACCGGGGTCTTCGCTCTGGCCGTAA
>JBAWCJ010000457.1:0-6399 GCA_049590215.1 Candidatus Sulfotelmatobacter sp.
TGCCCAACGTCAATATTCAGGCGCCTCCAAACCTGAATGCGCCGTATTATGAGGAGTTGTTGGATGCCGGCATCAACGATTGGGGAGGAGTGTCGCCGCTGACCCCTGACTACATCAATCCGGAAAAGCCGTGGCCGCATCTGGAACAACTCCGTCTGCGCACCGAGAGTAAGGGACAACAGTTGCGCCAGCGCCTGCCGGTCTACCCTGAGTTCTTAGCGGCGCTTGTCGCGAGACCTGGAGCATCGAAATCTGGATTACTTTCGCAAAGACTGCAGGCCGCGTGTGACATCGAAGGCCTCGCAAAACAAAAACAAAGGACGGCCGCATGATTTGCGTGCTCACCGGCGGCACCGGCGGCGCCAAGTTCGTCGACGGACTGCGGCAAGTCATTCCGCCCGAAGAAATCACTCTCATCGTCAACACCGGCGATGACTTGCTCTGGTGGGGGCTTTACGTTTCCCCAGACGTAGACTCCATCACCTATGTGCTCTCCGGCCTGCTCAGCCGCGAGCGCGGCTGGGGCGTGAAGGGTGATACTTTTCTTTGCCTGCAAGCCATGGGACAACTGGGCGAGCCTACATGGTTCCACACCGGCGACCGCGACCTCGCAGTGCACCTGCTGCGCTCGCGCCTGCTGGCGGAAGGTAAAACGCTTTCCGAAGCCACATCAATCATCTGCGACAAGCTGAGCGTTAAAGCGCATATTCTGCCCATGAGCGATTCGCGGGTCGAGACGCGCGTCGATACCCCTTCGGGCGAAATGAGTTTCGAAGAATATTTCGTGCAGCGCTGGTATCAGGACCCAGTGAAGTCGGTGCGCTTCGCTGGAGCCTCCGACGCTGAACCCGCGCCCGGAGTAATCGAAGCCATCACCTCTGCCGATGCAGTGCTCATCGCTCCCAGCAACCCCATCACCAGCATCGGCCCGATTCTCTCCGTGCCCGGAATTCGTGACGCTCTACGTAGCACCCGCGGCAAAATCGCCGCCGTGAGTCCAATCATCGGGAATGCTCCGGTTGCCGGACCTGCAGGCATTCTCATGACCGCGCAGGGACTGCCTTGCTCGATCGCGGGCGTGGCCAAGGCTTACGAGGATTTTCTCGATCTCCTCGTTTGCGACACCCGCGACGTGCGCCCGGCGGAAGCGCTTCGCAAAGCCGGCTTGCGGGTGCAGTGTACGCAAACCATCATGCGCACACCGGAAGACCGCGCCGACCTGGCCCGCGCAGTTCTCTCGTCGACGATAAGCGGACTGCTTTCTGACCAGCCAGTTTCTGACAAGTCCAGTTCCGACAAACGTGCCTCTGACAAATCGGCGGCCCGCACCGCCTCTGATCAGCCGTGATCCTCATTCCGGTCAAGAATCTGTCGGGGGCCAAGCAGCGTCTCGCCGCAGTTCTCGATCAGCCCGCGCGAACGGAGTTGGCACAAGCCATGTTGCACGACGTTGTAGCGACACTCGCTGCGTGGCCGCGACGCCCTGCCTGCGCGCTGGTAACCAGCGATCCTTTCGCGGTCGATCTCGCGCGGCAACACCTCTTCGAAATCATTCCCGACACGGAGAATCCCGGCGAAACCGGCGCCATTGAGATGGCAACAAATATTTGCGTAGCCCGCGGCATCGACAGTACACTCGTTCTTCCCGCGGATATCCCGCTGATTCAGGCCAGCGAGGTTGACGAAATTCTTGAGCGCGCTCCCGAGGAGGGCTCGGTGCTGGCGCCTGCGGGAGACGGCCGAGGAACCAACGCCGCGTTCCGTCGTCCCGCGAATCTGTTTCCTTTACGCTTTGGAAACGACAGCTTCAAGCCGCATCTGGCGGCGGCCCAGGCCACGGGCAAACCCTGCATCGTATTGCAGTTGCCGGGAATTGCAGTCGACGTTGATAACCCCGAAGATTTGCAGCAGGTGCTCGCACACCCCGGCGAAACCCGCACCCAGAGCCTGCTTCGGCACTGGTCGCTCGACAACCGCTTTCTTGCCACAGGAACGGAGGGTCGGTGAGCAAGACTCGCCGCAACACTACAAAACCGACCGCCGTGCGTAGGAAACAATCGGCGACTCGGCCCCACGCCGGACTCTATCTCATGCCCGTCCCTTTCGGCGACGAAATCAAGCCCAGTGATTCACTGCCTGAAAAACTGCTGCAAGCCCTCCGCCAAAACCGCCTCGTTTTCGCGCACGGCGACATTCTCGTCATAAAACACAAGATCGTTTCTAAATCGGAAGGCCGCGTCGTCAATCTGGCGACAGTCACACCGTCGACCGATTCCATCGCATGGGCGAAGAAATACAATCTGGATGCCCGTGTCATCGAACTCGCCCTGCGCGAGAGCCGCACCGTGATTCGCCGAAAGAACGGTGTGCTTATCACCGAGACGCGTCACGGTTTTATTTGCGCCAACAGCGGCGTGGACGTTTCGAACGTCGATGGAGGCCGCCACGCCCTGCTGCTACCTGCCGACCCTGACCGCTCGGCTCGCAAACTGCATCGCGAGATCAAGCAGCGGACGGGGCTCTTCATCCCTGTCCTGATCACCGACACATTCGGCCGTCCGTGGCGCGAGGGCCTGGTCGACTTCTGCATCGGAATCGCCGGAATGAAAGCGCTGCGTGACGATCGCGGCCGCCGCGATCCACACGGCTACACTTTGCAGGCCAGCCTTGAAGCCATCGCCGACGAACTGGCCTGCGCCGCCGGGCTGGTCTGCGGCAAACTCAACCGCACCCCAGCCTGCATCATTCGTGGATTCGCCTACGAACCCGCCACCAGCCGCACTCGCGACCTGCTTCGTCCCGCAGCCAGCGACTTGTTCCGCTAAACTCTCGCCAAACGGCAGCGTGTAGGAGTAATTTGGAGTACCAATAGGTTTGGAGAATTCCGTGGCCCGCCAACTTTCCATCTCAGAGCTCGAAAGTTTCCCCTCCGTTGACTGGTTCGAAATCGCGCCTCGAATCACGCCCGCGGTGCGCTCATCGCTGGAAAAAATTCTGGAAACTCAAGACGGCGCCTCCATTTCACAGAAAAACGCGTTTACGCTGGCGCACTCCGAAGGCGACGACCTGCTCGGACTGCTCGTCGCCGCCAATCTGCTGCGCGCCGAACTTGCCGGCAACCTGGTCACCTACGTGGTGAATCGCAACATCAACTTCACCAACATCTGCTTTGTGGGATGCAAGTTCTGCGCCTTCAGCCGCGGCCCGCGCGAGTCCGACACCTATTTCCTCAACCAGGATCAGGTCGCGCAAAAAGCCATCGAAGCCTGGCAACTCGGCGCCACGGAAGTCTGCATTCAAGGCGGGCTGCCGCACGGCCTGCCTCCGTTCTACTATCGCGACATTCTGCGCGCGGTCAAAGGCGCCGTGCCGGCCATGCACATCCACGCCTTCTCGCCCATGGAAATCGTCTACGGCGTCGAACTCACCGGCATGCCGCTCGCCGATTATCTTTCGATGCTGCGCGACAACGGCCTCGGCACGCTGCCCGGCACGGCCGCAGAAATTCTCGACGACGAAGTCCTCCACATTCTTTCCGCCAACAAGCTCACCACAGCGCAGTGGATCGAAGTGATCCGCACCGCCCACCGCAATGGCATCCGATCCACTTCGACAATGATGTACGGCCACACAGAAACGCCGGAACACTGGGTCCGCCAGATGCTGTTGCTCCGCGAGATCCAGCAGGAAACCGGAGGCTTCACCGAATTTGTCCCGCTCGGCTTCGTGCATCAGAACACGCTGCTGTTTCATCAGGGACTCGCGCGCTCCGGTCCCACGCTGGCCGAGCACTTAAAGGTGCACGCTCTCTCTCGCCTCCTGCTCGCGGGTTCCATCAACAACATTCAGGTCTCATGGGTGAAGTTGAGCCGGCGCCTGTCGCAACTCTGCCTGCACGCCGGCGCCAACGATTACGGCGGCACGCTGATGGAGGAAAACATTTCGCGCGAAGCCGGAGCCACGGCCGGCCAGTACACCAGCCCGGAAGATTTTCAATCGCTGATCATGGAAATGGGCCGAGTCCCCGCCGAGCGCAACACCACCTACACGCGCATCAAACTCAAACTGCCGCTAGAAGAGCTCACCGCGGAAGAAACGCAGGAGCCGGAATTTGCATGAGCGACGCGTCGCGTCCCATCGCCATTCTGGGTGGAACCGGTCCCGCAGGCATGGGTGTAGCCCTGCGCTGGGCGCGCGCCGGCGAAACCATCATCATCGGCTCGCGCGACGCGCAGCGCGCACAGGAAGCCGCCGACGGTATTAAGGAAATAATTGGGGATCAAGCTCGCGTCTCTGGTATGGAAAATTCCGCCGCCTGCGCCGCAGCGGATATTCTTGTACTCACCGTTCCCTTCGAAGCCCAGGCGACTCTGCTCAAGCAACTCAAACCCGCGATCCGCACGGGCACCATTCTGATCGACGCCACAGTCGCACTCGCTGCCAGCGTCGGCGGACGCGCCTCGCGCACCCTGGGCGTCTGGCAAGGTTCGTCCGCGCAGCAAGCGGCCGAACTCGTGCCCAAAGGGGTTAGCGTCGTCGCAGCGTTTCACAATCTGTCGGCTGAATTATTAAACGGAGACGATCCTCTCGATTGCGACGTCATCGTCTGCAGCGACGAAGCGAATGCCGCGCAACTCACGCGTGCGCTCGCCGCGAAAATTCCCGGAGTCCGCGCCATCGACGGCGGCAAACTCGAAAACGCCCGCATCCTCGAGCAGATCACAGCCCTGCTGATCGGCCTGAACATCCGCCACAAGGGCCACGGCGGCATCCGTATCACCGGATTGCCGCCGGAAGCTTACGAGTAGACTTTTGAACCGCTTGATCCCTAGAACGAATACTTCAGCGAGAACTGAATCAGCCGCGGCGTGCCGATGGTAGAACTAATCGGCGCGGATCCTCCAGCCGACGAGACCGACGCCAAGGCCGGAATGGCGAATGACGGATGATTGAACAGATTGAAGAAGTCCGTTCGGAATCGCAAATCCTGCCGCTCGCCCAGCTTGAAAGTTTTGTCCAGAGTGAAATCCACATTTTTCTGCGGCGGCCCAATGATGCAGTTGCGCGGAGTGTTGCCGTAAACCGTCGCATCGCTGGGAGAACCGTTGGAGAGCGTCGGGGCCAAAGGATCAGGCGTATACGCAGCCGGATTCACCCAATTTGCCAGCCGCGATTCCGGGCTTCCGCTGCTCGGCGCATTGCCGCAACTGAAGCCCGAAGCGAAGGTCGCAGTCGACGATGGTGTGCTGGCCAGCGCGTAGGCAGTGCCTCCAGCAGGATCGTACACGGTGAACGGCGCTCCTGATTGCAGCACGAGCACGCCGCTGGCTTCCCAACCGCCAAGCGCCGTCTTGGTAAGCCCGTTGGAGTGAGCGAAGAAGGGTAGTTGGTAAACGGCACTGGTCACGAATCGGTGCCGCCGGTCAAAGTCGGAAAGACCGCGAGAAGCGCGAGCGTCATTCTGATCGTTAACTCTCGTAAGGAATGCGACGGAAGCAGTAGAGACATCGTCAATCGACTTCGAGTACGTATAGGCGCTCTGGAAATAAAGCCCCTTGCCAAGGTGATGCGCCAAAGTGGCCTGCAGCGCGTTGTAATGCGAGTCGGAGTTGGGGGCGAAGTCTTCGAAATCTCCCGGGGCAATTCCGATATAGGGCGCGCGGAGCGAGGCATTCTCCACGGTTGTGTCGACGATTGTGCACGACACCGGAGGAACCTGGGCCTGCAGATTGGCGCAACCTTGTCCGGGGATGACGACTGGGTTCTGTTGCGTCGCTAAAGTGCCCTGATCGGGATCGTAGGTCGAGCGCAATCGGCTACCCTTTGTACCCACGTATCCGATCTCCGCAAACCAGTCGCGACCTAACTCGCGCTGAATCGTGAAGTTCCACTGCTGCGTAGTTCCCACAATCCAGTGCAGCGGAACGGCGAGTTGGATCAATCCATTCACGTTGCCGCTGAAAGTTCCGCCGCAGGCCGTGCCCACGCCCGGAAACGTGTTGCCCAGCGTACAGGTCGCAGGGGAACCCTGCAGGATCGCTGCCGTAGGCACATAAGTCTGAGTGGGAGTGGCACCCAACGCCGGAATGCCGTTGGGAAAGGCGGCGCTGGCGGCAAACAGGTTGGCCAGGCTGTCCGGTCCGGGAAAGAATCCCACGAGAAACGGGTATGTGGGTGGCACGATGGCGAGATTGTCCACCGCTCCCAGATCCTCACGCACGCTGTAGATGCCGTAGCCGCCGCGAATCGATGTGGTGTGATGCCCGCCAAGGTCATAGGCAAAACCAATGCGCGGCTCCCACACGGTCGCGTATTCGTTATTGAGGCCAGCCTGGTTGAGTGTTCCGGTGATGCCGGACAGGCCAAACTTGCTAATGCACTTGGGATAAACATACGGTT
>JBAWCJ010000458.1:0-12068 GCA_049590215.1 Candidatus Sulfotelmatobacter sp.
TCACACTAAGGCACCCGCCCACCCATTTCCCTTGACTCAAAATGAGATGGCGGGATAGTTTTCCATTAGATTCAATCACTTGTGAGAATCATGAAAATCCTGCGCTGGCCAGCGGTGACTTTCTGAACAAGACCGAAGGCAATTCGACGCCGTCGGGGGAAGCGCACGCCCTATCCAAGTCGGACGACGCATTTCAGAAGCTCCTCCTGCGGATTGCCGCCAAGGCCGCGGAGCGCGCCGACTCGGGTTCTCTGATCCATCTGTTCTGTCGTGCCTCCCGCGAGTTTTTCCAGGCCAGTGGTGTCTATTTCTGGCGCCGCCACTCCGGGGACGAGCTCGTCGGCGAGCAGGCTGATGGCAAGCTGGCCGAGCGTTTCATCGGGATCCGTCTGCTGCCCCAGCAGGGCGCCGTCACCACCGAAGCCGTGC
This sequence comes from Candidatus Sulfotelmatobacter sp., assembly GCA_049590215.1. Lineage (GTDB taxonomy): Bacteria > Acidobacteriota > Terriglobia > Terriglobales > Acidobacteriaceae > Sulfotelmatobacter. The sequence goes on from JBAWCJ010000458.1 coordinate 430, forward strand.
GCAGCCGCCGGACGATCTTCATAAACCAGATGCAACTGAGCACGACCGTTCCTGTGCTGCGCCAGTTCGAGCCGCGATCCCTGATGGCCGCTCCCCTGGTGGTCTTCGATGAAGTCATCGGCGCAGCGACCTTTCTGCATGATTCCGACGAAGGGTTTTTTAATGAAGACCTGGCCGCCAAAGCCACCATCCTGGCCGGCCAACTGGGCAGCTTGCTCGAAGCAACCCGGCTCGGCGAAGCCTCTCGCGAGGAGCACCGCAAGGCCGAAATTCTGGCCGAGGTCGCCAATGCTTTGCACGGAACTCCCGACGTCGCCGCGGTCATCGAAGCTCTGGCGGATCGTATTCGTCTCCTCCTGCGCACGCGTCTGGTCTCGGTCCTTCTGCGCCGCGATGGTCCCTTCGAACTCCGCGCCGTGTCCGCCGAAAATCCTCAACTGGCCAACTCTTTCCGGGCCGGGCACGACCGCCAGACCATTCGCTTCGCTGCCGATCTGGCGCAACGGGCGGTTTCTGCCGGAGAAGCCATCACAGTTTCCGTAAGCAGCGATCAACACTCGCTCGGCAGCATGATCTTTCCGGGAATGCTGATTGCCGCGCCCTTCCGCACCTCCCGCACCCAGGGGGCGATCCTCATCTATCCCCGCCAGGACGGAAGCTTCACCGCAGAGGAGAAGTCGCTGGTGACGGCCGTCGCCGGCTTCGGCGCGGTTGCGGTTGCGCACGCCGAACTTTGCGCCACGGCGCAAGGCCAGGCCCACGAGCTGCACCAACTGCTTGAAATCTCTTCTGAACTCAGTTCGAGCGGTGACCTCGAACATTTTCTGCAGGCTTTCGTGGTGCGCGCCACCGACTTCCTCGGTTTCGGCCGATGCTTCATCGCTCTGCTCGAAGACGGGCAGTTCCACATTCGCTATGCCGTCGATCGCGGCGAGCCGCAGCGTGTGGATACCGTGTTTCCCGAGGGCGTCGCCACGCGGGCATTGCGGGCCAGGGAAGTCTTCTGGTCCGACGATCTCAAGCAAGTGGCAGGTGTGAATTTGGAGGTCATCGCTCAACACCAGGCTAAGCAGTTGCTGGCCGTTCCGCTGCTGGGCGCCGACGGAAGCGTTCTGGGCATGTTCGGTGTGCTCGACCGGCTGGACGGCACCGGAGTCTCGCAGCAGGATATTCGCCGCGCCCGCGCTCTGGCCGCCCAGGTCGCGGTGGTGCTGGAAGTGGCGCACAACCTGCACCTGGCCGAGCAACATCGACGGCGCTCCCAGGCGCTCACGAAACTGGCACGGGAGATCGATGGCCTGCTGCGCCTACCAGATTGTGCCCGCAAGTTTCTCGAAAGCGCCGTCGAACTCGCGGCAGCCACCGCAGGGGCGGTTGCGCTATTTCACGAAGGACGATTCCAGACAGTCGCAATGCATCCTCCGGCGCAGTCGGCTAGCTTAGCCCCGGATGCCCGCACCTCGGATGCTCGCACGCCGGACAGCCGCAACGAAGATCACGCGCTGCAGCAAAGATTTGCGCTTGCCCTCTCAGAGTTGGTCAAGAAGAGGACAGAGGCGATCGTCTCCGGCTCCGCCGCCGAATTGTTCGGTTCCGATCTGGCCTCGAGCCTGGGCTGGAAAGACTGCGTGGTGGTGCGTATTCCCGGCTCCGATGGAAGTCTCACTGGTTTGCTCTGTATCTCGGGACGCGCCCGCCCGCTCACCGCCGAAGACCGCGACCTGCTGGAAGCCATTGCCGGCCACGCCGCGAGAGTTCTGGAAAATGCCCGCCTGTTCACTCGCATCGAGCAGGCCAATCGCCATTGGCTGGAAATCTTTGATGCCATCACTGACTTCATCGTAGTGCACGACGAAACCGACAAAGTTCTCCGGGTAAACCGCTCTCTGGCCGCCATGATCGGAGTCGCTCCCAGCGAACTGATCGGGGTCAACATGCGCGCTCTGCTGACTCTGACCAACGAAGCCACGCTTTATTCCTGCCCGTTTTGCCGCTCCATGGGCGAAGACGCCGACGAGTTCGTGCATCCCGCTCTCGACCGCACTTATCTGGTTTCCACGTCCCGGGTCCACGGTGCTTCCGGAGAAAGCATGCAAACCATTCATGTTCTCAAAGACATCACGGACCGCCGGGAAGCCGAGCGCCGTTACCGGGAATTGTTCGACAACATTCAGGAAGGATTATTCTTCAGCACTCCGGAAGGCCGCTTTGTCGAAGTCAACGACGCCCTGGTGGCGATGCTCGGCTATTCCAGCCGCGAAGAACTTCTGCAAGTTGATATCCCCACTCAGATTTACTTTTCTCCGGAGCAGCGCAAGATCCATGCCCAGGCCATGGAGAAAGACGGCCACCTGCGCAACTTCGAGGCTACGCTTCGCCGCAAGGACGGCTCCCCGATCTACGTCCTCATCAACGCCTTCGGCATGTACGACAATCTCGGACGCTTGCTGCAGGTTCGCGGCCTGATGCTCGATGTCACCGGCCTCCGCACTTACCAATCGGAACTGCAGCGGGAGCGTGACTTCTCCGGCAAGATTCTCAGCAATACCCAGAGCCTCATCCTGGTGGCCGACACCGCGGGCCTGATCAGCTACGCCAACCGGCGCTGGTACGAGGCTGGTTTCGAGCAACGCGAGCTTCTGGGGCGTCCGTTATTGGAGCTGGCTGCTCCCGGCTATGTGCGTCCTCTGTCGGATGCGCTGCAAGCCATTCTGCGCGGGGGGCAGGTCGACAATCTTGAACTGCAGATCACGCGCGGCAACGGCCAGGCCGGCCAGTTCTCCGTCAACCTGAGCCCCATGCGCGACGAACAGGGCAACATCACCAGCATTGTCGTGGTCATGACCGACATCACCGACTCTTCCGAGCTCCGCGGCAAACTGGTGCACGCCGAGAAGATGGCAGCCGTCGGACAGCTGGTCTCCGGCGTCGCCCACGAAGTAAATAATCCCCTGACCGCGATTCTCGGATTCGCCGATTTGCTGCTGGAGAATCCCGATCTCCCTCCTACCGCGCTAAAAGATCTTCGCGTGATCCTGCAGGAAGCGCAGCGCACCAAGCAGATCGTCCAAAACCTGCTCAGCTTTGCCCGCCAGATGCCGCCGCAGCGCAACCCCCTGCAGCTCAACTTGATCCTGCGCCGCACCATCCAGCTTCGCTCTTACGACTTCAACAGTCACGGCGTGGAAATCATCGAACATCTCGACGATGGATTGCCTGACGTGATCGGCGACGCCCAGCAGCTGCAACAGGTTTTCCTCAACATCCTGAACAACGCCTACGACGCCGTTCACGAAATCGGCCGGCCCGCCCGCATCGAGATCATGACCACCAAGGTCGGTGACGCCGTTGAAGTTTCTTTTACCGACAACGGCTACGGCATTTCCCATCCCGATCGCATTTTCGATCCCTTCTTCACCACCAAGGAGGTCGGCAAGGGAACCGGCCTCGGCCTAAGCATTTGCTATGGCATCGTGAAGGAGCACGCAGGTGAGATTCTCTGCCACAACAATGTCGCCGGGCCGGGAGCCACCTTCATCGTCCGCTTTCCCGCAGCGCCCCACACCGCTTCTTTGGGTGTGGCCGCAGGAGTAATACAAAAATGACAACCCCTGCCGTTCAACGAGCCTTTTTGCCTGTTCTGCTCATCGAAGACGAGCCTTCCATCATGGCTCTGGTGAGCGCCACTCTCGAGCGCAACGGCTACGATGTCGTCTGCATCGAGTCGGGCGCTGAAGCCCTGCGCCTTTTGGAAAAAGGACAATTTCTCGGCGTGGTCTCTGACATGCGCACGCCCGGCGGCGTCGACGGAGCTCAGGTGCACACCTGGATCTCCGCCAACCGCCCCGATCTGGAGAACAAAGTCGTCATCATCACCGGCGACTACGCCAACGAAGAAACCGTGACCACCCTGCGCAAGATCGGCGCGCTTTATCTGGAAAAGCCCTTCCGCGTGCAGGACCTCATCTCCGCCGTAGAGAAAACCATGGGTAAAGCCCGGTGAACCCCACGCCCTCCAAGCCGCCCTTAGGCAAGACCGCTCTCAACCGGGAAGACCTCCGCGTTCGTCTCCTGATCGTCGATGATGAACAGAGCATCCGCAAGCTCTGCATTACTGTCGGCGAGGCGCTGGGCTTTATCTGCCTCGAAGCCGACAGCGGCGAATCCGCTCTGGCTCTCCTCGAAGAACAACCGGTTCACGTGGTCCTCAGCGACATGGTCATGCCGCACATGTCAGGCCTCGAGTTTTTAGAGAAAGTGAAGAAACTCCTGCCCCGCACCGAAGTTGCGCTGATGACTGGACACGGATCGATTGAAACCGCGGTGCAGGCCATGAAACTCGGAGCTTACGACTACATCACCAAGCCGTTTTCTCCGCTCGAGGAACTCCGCCTGTTCCTGCGCCGCATGGCCGAAAAAGTCCGCCTGGTCGAGGAAAACGAGTTTCTGCGCGAGCGCATCGATTCCGAGACCGCGGTGCATGGCATTGTCGGCTCCTCCGCCAAGATTCAGGAAGTGCTGCGCGTCGCCTCCCGTCTTAAGGACACGCGCACTGCCGTGCTTATCTCCGGCGAAAGCGGCACCGGAAAAGAGTTGATCGCCCGCGCCATTCATTTCCGCGGAGCTTTCGCCAACCGTCCCTTCGTGGCCGTCGATTGCGGATCGCTCGTGCCCACACTGATTGAGAGCGAGCTTTTCGGCTACGAAAAGGGAGCCTTTACCGGCGCGCTGAAATCCAAGCAAGGACTGTTTCAATCGGCCGACACCGGCTCGGTTTTTCTCGACGAAATCGGCGAACTTCCGCTCGAATTGCAGGCCAAACTGTTGCGCGTGCTGCAGGAAAAAGAAGTGCGTCCCGTAGGCAGCAACCAGCGCGTCAAAGTCGATGTCCGCGTCATCGCCGCCACCAATCGCGATCTCGAAGCCGCCTACAAAGTAGGAACCTTCCGCAAAGATCTTTACTTCCGGCTCAACGTCGTCACCGTCCACGTCCCCGCCCTGCGCGAGCGCCGCAGCGACATTCCGATGCTGGTGAACTGGTTCTGCGAACGTTATGCCCCCGGAGCGGACTTGCGCGTTTCCAACTCCGCCATGAAAGCGCTAATGAACTACGACTGGCCCGGCAACGTGCGCGAGCTCGAGAACTGCGTGGAGCGGGCGGTCGCTCTGGGTAACGGAAATCTGATCGACCTCAGCGATCTCCCTCCGACCATCGCCGCCATGAACCTGGCTGCATCCCGGGCTGACTTGGATTCCGCGCCCGAAATGGTTTCCGATCTGGCGGCCTCGGCCGAATCGGGTTCCACAGATGGCGCTGCCCCGGTTCCACTCCACACCACCGATCTCGAAGACATCGAACGCGCCACCATCCAACGCGTCTTCGAGCAAGTAAAAGGCGACAAGGCCCTAGCCGGACGCATGCTCGGCATCAGCCGCGCCACGCTCTACCGCAAACTAAAACGCTACAACATCAGCGGAAGCGCAAGTTCCGGACCGTCGAGCCACACGTTGCAGTAACGATGCTCGCGTAGAGAAGGCTCGTGTGGAGCGGACACTCCTGTCCGCTGCCTTTGACCTTGATTTTGATCTTGCCTTTGCCTCCCGCTTGTCATCCTGAGGAAGCGGAGTCGCGCGCAAAGCGAGCGACTCCCGACGAAGGACCTATGCAACTTGCTGTCACCTAGGCAGCAGCCGGGGCAACGGAGACGGACGCGACTTCTGAGGTTGCTGAGACACTCCCAGTTCGAGCACGGTTCGGGAAGGGCACGAATTTATTCGTGCCGTTAAGCCGGAGATGCGCCTGCGCTCCAGCGCCTGAGGGTGCGCTTTGCTCTAGGCGGCTACCTAATTCCGCAAACCTCTCAGCCCGCGCCGAAACGCCGCCCCTACAGCGAAATTGTCACCCTGAGGAAGCGGAGCCGCGCGAGGCCGGCGGGGGAAGGACAATTCTCAATGAGCCTGATTACATCAACTACCGACGGCGCGCAAGCAGGAAGATTATCAGAGCGAATTCTCCATTACCTGCGGCGATTTCAGTAATCTTGACTTGATCAGGGCTGGCATTGCTAATGAGGTAATGACCGACCCGGCCCTTCCAACCCATGGATCAAAAGGCCGACCATGGTGGTTCTATCTGGTGTTCGCATTAGCCGCTATGGCCGTGCTGGTGGCTGCGGCGTTCTTTACCGGAGTGTTTGGGCTGACGATCTTCTTGTCCCGCCTGTCTGACCGTGGCTACGTCGGGACGCCCACTATTTCAGGGGAAGTCGTGGACATCGTTAGTGGCGAACGGGTGCGGGGAATGAACGTGTGCTTGCTGGAGACCTACAAGAACAGTGGCCCCACCGATGGCGCCGGGCCCTGGACCGATGTCAGGCTGGGCGAAGTGACGCAGACCGACGCGGCTGGAATCTTTTCCTTCGCCGCATCCAAGGCTCCGAGGGACTTTTTTCAGTCGGAAGACAGATATTCGATCTCGATCACGGAACCCGTAGGCGACCTGTTCTGTTCGATCGAACTCGTCGATCCGGGGGCTGGGCGCGGCCGGGTCTTCGAAAATGAACCGTCCGAGTCTGCAGAGCATAGGCGGCGACACTACTTCCCGCTGGCAATCGTCAACGATCCCGGCAATCCGCCGCCCGTGGCCCGCAGCACCGGTTTTTCTATCGGAAATCTGCCCCCAGCCGTATTTTTCCGGAAGATAGGTGATCCGGCCCACTTGAAGGTCGAGCTTATTCCGTTAGTACAAAGCGACAGCGAATGCGAGGGGGCCTACGATACGGTCTCGGTTGCGTTGTGCAAACAGGCAAACAATTCGGCCAGCGCCGAGAAGTGGCGAGCTGCGTTACGGAATCATCCTTAGCACTGGAGTGGTTATTGGCGATATATCCCCATTACACTCATTGGGGTAAGATTGGCAGAAGCAATTTGCATAAGGTCGCTCGACTCCACACCCACATACTAGGCTACTCACGGATTGGGCACTTCATCAGCAACAAGTGCGCTTCGATATTCGTGCAGAACGCGCCGAATACGAGTGCCTATTTAAGCATCCGGCCAGAGTCCTTCAGGACCGACTTGCGCGGCTCGGAGGTGGCGACCGGACAAAGGAAATTCCTATCGCTGAATGGGAGAAAGTCTACCGAAAGGAAGCACATGAGCGGGAGACTGCTCCATGAGGCGAGAGTTCTAGCCTGGGGAAAAGAGAAAACGTATTACTACGCTCATAAGCTGTGATGAGGTCATCGTCGGATTGTCGTAACATCCCGACATTGTCATGGAATCATTAGACTCAGTGACCGGGGCGGCTCAATTCAGGAGCGGCGATAAAATCCACAGCCTCCTTGTGACATCTGACCTTGCGTCGCACGCAAATTCACTTCTATCATTGCCCAAGCAAATGCAGCACACCCAGTCCGCATAACGCGGCCGAATCCGAGGAAAAATCGGGGCATAACTCCTTTGTTTCGCGGATTTTGACACCTAAGCTCTTTGATATGCGGATTTTACCGGGAAAATCGTGCTAACTCGATGATTCCACAGAACGAGGGGGGGAGGGGGTTTACCCAAATTCTTGCTCCGTCAGCACGCAGCGGAGTCCTCCTGCAGCAACGGCATCGATATTTATTTCGATGAGAAATCCACAGACGGATCATCATCGGGGCTGTGGGCCAAAAAAAGCACCCTGAGAAAGCTCAGGGTGCCTGTGCGATTTACATTCGCAGGCTAGCGCTATTCGCCCTGCGGCTTCTGCTGCTCCTTCTTCTCCCGTTCTTCTTGCTGTTTTTTCTCCTCAGGCGTCAGCGGCTTAACTGGCGGCTTCTGCGCGGGCGCAGGTTTCGCCGCCGCAGCAGGTGCGGGCTTCGCCATAGCAGGCGCCGCGGGCTTTGCCGTCGCAGGAGGAGGTGTGCGCTGTTCCGGACGCTCGGCAGGCGTGGCAGTTTGCGGGCGCACCGCCGGAGCCGGTGGAGTCCGGTTCGGCGCAGGCTGAGTGGCTTCCGGGCGTGTCGGTTCCGGACGATTGTTGGGCTGCGGCCGCTCGGGACGGCTACTCGGCTGAGTCATCGCCGGACGATTGGCCGGTTGTGTCGGCGCAGGCTGACTCGGTTGCGTGGCCGGACGAATCGGTTGAGCCGGAGCGGCCGCCGCAGGCCGTCCAGTTGGAGCAGGTTGATTGCCCGGCCGGTTCATAGGCTGATTCGCAGGTGCTGCCGGCTGGCCGGGCCGCGCGGCACTCGGCACATTGGCCGCCGGATGCCCCACATTCGGCGTCGCCGGTTTGCCCACAGGCGCGACCTTCACAGCCGGCCGTGCAGCCGCCGAAGCCGCCGGACGCAGCGTCTGCACTTCACTTCGCGCCAATGGCTGTCCGGGATGCGCTGCCAATGCCTGCTGCTGTTTCGCAAAAGGCACGGGTGGTGGAGGCGGTGTCTTCTTGGCGACAACCTGCCGGCTGGCTATCGCCGCTGGAGGCGCGGCCACGCGGCCCGCGGTCGCGGCCCTGGCACCAAGCACGCTAGCTCGCGTTGGAGCCACGGAAGCTCGCGCACTCACAGACATGGTGGCGATCTGCTGTGCGTTCACCGTGACGGCTGCTCTCGCCACCGGCTGCGCGCTCACGAATGCCTGCTGCGGAACCACCATCACAGCGCCTTGCACGCCGCGGTTTGCATAAGTAATGTTCGTAATGGTCGTCGAGTTCTTAATGATGGTTGTGTTATAGACGTTCGTCACCTGAGTCACATTCACCGTCGTACTGCTGACGTTGACCCGGGTTACATATGCCTCGCTGACGTGATACGACGGCACGTAGACTTCCCGCGGACCCAGCGGAAACCATCCCACATTGCCGCCAAAGCCGCCCGGCCCGCCGCCGATGAAGACCACCAGCGCAGGCGCATAGACTGCCTGCACCGCCACCGGACCCGCCACCCAGCCCCAGCGTCCGCCGACACTCACCCAGCGTCCATAGTGGAACGGAGCATAGCCCCATGAGGCATCATCCACCCACGTCCATCCCCAGGGAGAAATCCAAGCCCAATGGCCAGTGTGATATGGCGCCCATCCGACGGCAACCTGATTGGGAAACCAGACATGGCCGTAGCTGGGATCGTCGCGCCAGTCGCCGTAATCATCGAGGTCGTCAAACCCGACTACATCGCGCGACAGATACTGCGCTGAACGGGAAAAATCGTAGCGGTGGTCGCGCCCCTCGGACCATGTGTCGAATTCGTCGGGATCGTAAATCGGCTCGACATCGGCGTAGAGTGAGTCGGTTCCGCTGAATGTGGCTCTCTGCCCGCCGCGCAACGTGAAGGTCTGGCCTGCGCCCGTCGCAGCGCCCTCGCCGGCACGGACACTGATGACCGTGTAAGTTCCGTCGGCGCTTGCCTCAACGCGATAATGCCCGGGCTGGAAAACGTTAAACGCCTGATTGGGGGTGTCGACCTCGAAATCCTCCGCGTCACGCAGCCACCGCACCGTAACGTTGATCGCACCCGAGGTGAGCTGGATCTGAACTGTATTGTCATCGAGATTGAGGAAAGAGAAAGTGGTAAGCGGCGCCAGACGGATCACGGCCGAGCCCAATTGCACTTCAGCGCGCGAATTCTCATCCGTCCAGAGCTGGTCGCCCGTGCTCATGGGACGGTTGGGGACAGCCCCGACCCAGTCCGTCTCGCCTGCCGGCAGAAACGAAACCGAACCCTGCAAATAACCGAGCCGAGCAACGCGGCCCGGCGGATCGTCATCTTGTGCGGTGGATCTTGTGGGTAAAGCGATGGCGGCGAGCGCAATCCCAAGCACCGCGCTCCACCAGACTAACTTCAGAGTTGTTTTCATGAAAGTATTCTCCCAAGCATTCTTCGCGAAGCCCGAGCTTCGCGGAATTCCCGTCTATCTTTAGGGACGAACATGGTCGCTGCCATCAGGTTCTTCCCCGAGCATACCTGTCAGCGACCTCAGGATGAGCGCTCCGGAGACAGGCGGTGCGCCCGGCGCGGAACGCTCAAGTTGATTGTTTAGTGGCCCACAAGCATAGCAGAATCAGCTGAACCACCGCCGTAGAGGTGAGACTTTTGTCTCAGCTTGAGACGAATGCTTCGACAGCGCTGCTCCGATCCCTCTACGTGCTCGCTAACTAACTGAAAAACCTAGCGCCTGAGTGCTAATCCTTCCGTTCTGCACTGTGGTCTCGGTCGTGCATCTCTTTCTGTCGTAACCGCGTGTTCTGGCTCCCCATTGCTCTTCCTAACCGGGAAGAGGGGGAGCCCAACCGCATTTCTGCCGGGCTCGATTTCTGCCGGGAAGGGTCCGGCTGAGAGAAGTGTGGAGATAGAGATTCGAGAGAAGCAGCGCAGGGAAGGGTTGGCATCGTTTGGCGCAACAAGGCACAGCTCCATCGCGGAAGGCGATCACCAGCACGGTCGCCGAACTGGCGCGTTTCTTTCCCGAGGCCACACCGGTTCGCATTCCGGTGCAGTTTACGCGCAGTAGAAACGCGAGTAATGAGCACCGTGTCGCGGCCGTCGAGGAAAGCACCGTCATCGAGTTCGGCACCTCGCGCGAAGTGCTTTTTGCCTGCACCACGCCGCTCGAGTTCGCCGACGTTCTACGCTTGCGCAACTCCGACGGCTCGCTCGACACGGAAGCCTCCGTGGTGGCCGTGCAATACCATCCCGGCACAACCATCGTGGCCGCCCGCTTTCTCACCTCAGTTCCTAACTGGATCGTGAAACCATGACTTCATCGCAACCGTCGTCTTCGCAGCCTCCTTCTCCGGAGCCATCCGTGCCAGCTGCAGATCTCGCCACCGTATGGTCGAGCGCGCGCCGCCTTCATCCCATTTACGCCGAAATGGCCCGGGAGTTCGTCATCGACATACCCGGTTGCGCTGATCTCGAGGCCCACGTGGACACGCCGGGGCGCGAGTCCGTCGAGCAGGCCCAGCAATGGCTGAACGCGCTGGATGAGAAAATCCAGGTGCACCAGTTGCGCCAGTTTCTCCAAACCAGTTCGCTAGTCGATGCCGACGGTCTCATCGCCCTGTTGACGCACTTCCTGGGTAAGACTCCGCGAAGCGATTCCGGGCGCGACAAGATTGATTTCCTGATCGTGCAGTATTTCAGCCAGGGCGCGCCCAGCGAACTCGACGACAGCAACGCCGACTTGGCCTATGTCGCCCAGGCTCTGGAACCAATTCTCGGCAAGGTGGAACTCAAAACGCCGGTGTGGTTGAACGCCTTAGACAGGGTGCTCGATTCGGCCCGCCGTTGCCGCTCGCTCGACGAACTCCTGCACGGTGGCGTGCTCGAGCAGGGACGCAAGGCCAAGGCTCAGGCCGGCGATCTTTTCTACTTGCCCATCGCGCTGATCGCCTTCACTCGTTTCGGATATTTGATGCGCCGTGCCTTCTTTCGCCTGATGCTCGCCGATCTCAACAACATTCTTGACGGCCTCACCGAGCTGGAAGAAAAAGGTGTAGAGACTATCGACTGCCGGCGCGCCCAATTCTCGGACAAGGAACCGATTATTCGCCTGCGCATGATCTGCCAGTCATGGAAAGTCATGTTCCAGGCGGAGTATTCCTCCGGCCAGCCGCTGCGCATGCTGGTGGACCTGCGTGCCTCGGTGGATGGAGC